>JBEKLD010000048.1:0-18237 GCA_050010375.1 Vulcanimicrobiaceae bacterium | reverse complement strand
CACAGGTGAGGTTTTCTGCAGGGTTCTGAAGCTCCCGGAGTTGGACTCGAACCAACGACCCGCTGATTAACAGTCAGCTGCTCTACCAACTGAGCTATCCGGGACCGACCGACGACGATTCGCGTCGGAAGGGACGGTTCCCGCCCGGGCTTGCCAGGATTCGGTGAAGCCGGCGCGGTACAGCCGACAGACCATGCGCTAGTCGGTTCCCCTCGCGCCTCGCGCCGCGGGGGTTCGTGCACTCCCTCCTCCCCTTCCGCACGACCTGGGAACCCCGTATGGACATCCTCTCCGCTCGTCCGACGAGCGTCTTCCGCTCCTCGGCCTTCACGCGCTTCTACGCCGGCCAGACGCTCAGCTATCTGGGCGACGGGCTGCGCACGATCGCGATCCCACTGCTCGTCTTCCGCCTGACCGGCTCGGCCGTTGCGGTCGGCCTGACGTGGGGTCTCGAGTTGCTGCCCTATGGCGTCGTCAGCTTGCTGGCGGGCTCGCTGGCCGACCGGGTCGACCGGCGCCGGCTCATGATCGCCTGCGACGCGCTGCGCTTCGCGGTGATGGCCGGCTTCTGCGTCGCATTCGTGACCGGGCGCCTCACCGTGCCGTTGATCTACGCGGGCGTCTTCGTGCTGGCGGTCGGCGGCTCGATCTTCTTGGGCTCGCAGGCGCCGTCGATCCCCTACTTGCTGGGCAAGGACCGGGCGAAGGCGGCGGTCGCGGCGCTGGCGGCGACCGAGCAGACCGTCAACCTGATCGCGCCGCCCCTGGGCGGCACGCTGCTCGGCATCGTCGGTCCGCTGCCGCTGTTGGTGACCAACGCGCTGACCTACCTCACTTCGCAACTGGCGCTCGCGTCGGTGCACAGCTTCGGGCCCGACACGCCGCCGGGGCTGCCGACGTTGCGCGAGATCGCGGCCGACGTCGGCGCCGGTTGGCGCTTCCTGCGCGGCGATCCGGCGCTGCTGCGCCTCTCGCTGTTCAGCGCCTGCGCGAATACGATCGGCACGGTCGGCTTCGTCGCGTTGATCCCGTACTTCAAGCGCGCCTTCACCGCCGGCGACCACGTGGTGGGGATCGCCTTCGGCTGCTTTTCGGCCGGCGCCGCGCTGGGCGCGTACGTGGCCGGGCGCACGCACTGGCCGGTCGGCATCGCACTGGTCGTCGCCTATCTCGTCGACGGGCTGGGCTGGCTGCCGCTACCGTTCACCCACTCGCTCCCGGTCGCCGTCGGCGGGATCGCGTTCTCGAGCGTCTGCGCCGGCTACGCGATCACGTGCCTGGTCTCGTGGCGGATGCGGATCATCCCAGCCGAGCTGATCGGCCGCGTCTTCGGCGTCGCGCGCTTCCTCGTGCTGGGTGGGATCTTGCCGGGCTCGCTGCTCGGCGGCTGGCTCGCCGATCACGTCGGCGTGCGGCCGACGATGGCGATCTCAGCCTATGGGTATCTGGTGCTGGCCGCGGTGCTGGCCTGCTCGCGCACCGTGCGCGCCGAACGCCGCTGACGGCGCTACGAGCGCGTCAGCGCGATCTCGTCGAAGCTGGCCGCCGTCGGGTGCGTCGTCGTCGCGTCCGGCGGCGTGTCGGCGGGGCGCAACAACCGCACCGTCTGCAAGCCGGCCGCGCGCGCGGCGTCCAGCTCGGCGTCGACGTCGCTCAGGAAGACGATCTCGCCGGGCGGCAAGCGGATCGTCCGCGAGATCGTCGCGTACGAGCCGGTCGCGCGCTTCGGCCCCGACGTCGTGTCGAAGAAGGCGCTGAACAGCCCGCGCAGATCGCCGTCCGGCGTGTCGCCGAAGAGCGTCTGCTGCGCAGCGACCGAGCCCGAGGAGAAGACGTAGAGCTGCAGCCCGGCAGCGTGCCAGCGCCGCAGGCCGGCGACCGCGTCGGCGTAGACATGCCCGGGGATCGTCGTGCTCGTCGTCCCTTGGATGTCGGTCAGCACCGCCCGCGCGGCGAGCGTCACTCCCATGCTTCTCCTAACCCCGCGGCGGCAGCACCGCGATGCCCCCACGCCGAACCACCCGGCATGGCAGCCGAGACGCAACGGCGGTGAAGGACGAGCGGGTGCGCGACGAGCGCGTCTTGGTCTACTCGACCGACGGGAACCTGCCGCTGCCGGCCGCGCCGCGCCGTTCCCAGCCGCAACCGGCAGCCGGCCGGGCGCTGCCCGACGACGGCGTCGTGCGGGTCGCCCGCGAGCGGCGCCGGGCAAGCGTGGTCACCCTGGTTCATGGGCTGGCCGAGACCGAACTGGCCGCGACCGGCAAGGAGCTCAAGCGCCTCTGCGGTACCGGTGGGACGGCCAAGCACGGGATCGTCGAGCTCCAGGGCGACCACCGCGACGCCGTCGTCGCCTTCTTCGAGCAGCGTGGCCGGCGGGTGAAGCGCGCCGGCGGCTGACGCCGCGCTGTGCGCATACCGCCGAGGACGCCTCGGCGCCTCGCCGAAGGCGGCGAAATGCTTCGACTGCGCCTTTTTCTCGCCGCGTTGTTCGCGCTATGCGCGACCGCCGGCGTCGCCTCGGCCGGACGGGCCGCCGATCCCGCACCGGCGGCGTCGACCCCGCCCCTCCCCTCGGAGACCCCGGTCGTCAGCCGCCACCATGCGCACATCGCCGGTGCCGACCTGGCCTACACGGCTCGCGCCGGGGTGCTGGTGATCCACGGCGACGACGGCAAGCCGACGACGTCGATGTCGTACGTCGCCTACACCCGCGACGACCCGCCCGACCCGATCCACCGGCCGATCAGCTTCGTCTACAACGGTGGTCCCGGCTCGTCGACGATCTGGCTGCACATGGGCGCGTTCGGACCGAAGCTCGTTCTGACCGCGAATGCTGCCACGACCCCGCCACCGCCCTACCGGCTGATCGACAACGACGACAGCCTGCTCGATGCGACCGACCTGGTCTTCGTCGACGCGCCCGGGACGGGGTACGGCCGCGCGTACGACCCCAAGGCCGTGTTCGGGATCGACCAGGACGCGCAGACCTTCGCCAACTTCGTCCAGCGCTACCTGACCGTCAGCGATCGCTGGAACAGCCCGAAGTTCTTGATCGGCGAGAGCTACGGCACGACCCGCTCGGCGAACCTCGTCAACGTGCTGGCCGAGCGCGGGATCGCCTGCAATGGCGTCGTGCTGATCTCGACGGCACTCGACTATGCGGCGCTGATCGCGGCGCAGGACAACGACCTGCCCTACGTCCTGTTCCTGCCCTCGATGGCGGCGGTCGCGGCCTACCACCACGCGTTGCCGCAGCAGCCGGCGAACCTCGACGCGTTCCTCGACGAGGTGCGCCACTTCGCCGGCACCGAGTACGCGGCGGCGCTGCTGCAGGGCGACCACCTCGACCCGCAGACCCGCGCGCACATCGTCGACCGCATGCACGCCTACACCGGGTTGAGCATGCACTACATCGACCTGGCGAACCTGCGCGTCTCGCCCAACCACTTCGAGGCCGAGTTGTTGCGCGATCAACGGCGCATCGTCGGGCGGCTCGACTCGCGCTTCACCGGGATCGACCGCGATGCGACCGACGACTCACCCGATTACGACCCGGCCGACACGGCGCTCGGGCCCGTCTATACCGCGCTGTTCCAGAGTTACAGCCGCAACGAGCTGGACTGGAAGCCGAGCGAGAACTACCGCACCACCGACTACGACGAAGTCTTCCGCAACTGGGACTTCAAGCGCACAGCTGGGGGCTTCGAGGGGCGCGTCCTCGCGCCCGAGGTCGTCGACGACCTGCGGCAGGCGCTGACGCAGAATCCGGCCCTGCGCGTCTTCGCCGCCAACGGACTGTACGACTTGGCGACGCCGTTCATGAACACCGAGTACACGCTCGCGCACCTCGGGCTGGACCCGAGCCTGCGCGATCACGTGCACCTGGCATACTACCCGAGCGGTCACATGATCTACGAGGACCCGGCCTCGCACGCGCGGCTCTCGGCCGACTTGCGCCGCTTCATCACGGGACTCGCGCGCTGAGGCGCGAGTCCCGGCTCGGATCCGGGTTTTAGCCCGGGATCCGGAAGGTCAGCGTCTTCGAGCCCGGTTGGCTCAACGACGGGTCATTCGCGCTGTTGGCTTGCACGACCAGCACGTTGCGGAAGTTGTTCCGCGTCGGGGCGAAGGCGACTTTGAAGTTGAGCCGCTGGATCGGGTGGGTCCACGAGACGGTCAGCGTGTTGGTGCCACGCGAGACGGTCGTCGTGATATCGTCGTAGACCGCCGAACGCAGGTGATCGACCTCATGGCCGTCGACGCGGACGACGAGGCCGCCCGACTCGGGCGCCATGTTCTTGAAGATCGTGATCGGTCCGTTCGCGTTGGTCCCGTCGGGGCCGACGCGCTGTTGTGCGAGAGCCGGTGCCGCGAGGGCCGCCAGCGACGCCGCGAGGAGGAGGGGTGTAAGAATGCGCATGCGGGCGTTATACCCCGCTCGGGACCGATCTCGCGCCGGGCGCTCGCCGGTTTCTAGCGATAGAGGTCGCGGCGGGTCGGCGGGACGTCGGTGACGCCGTCGGCCCGCGGCTTCCCCAACAGCGTCTGCATCAAACCCATGCGGCCCAGCGCGAAGCTGCGCGCGCTGCCGGCCATGTAGAGCCGCCAGATGCGCTCGGTGCGCGCGTCGGTGGTGTCGACCGCGACCTCGCGGTGCGCCGCCAAATTCTCGCCCCAGGCGCGCAGCGTGCGGGCGTAGTGCTCGCGCAAGTTCTCGACGTCACGTACTTCGAATCCGGCGCGCTCCGCCGCACGCGTCGTCGCGTCGACCTGGACCAGGTCGCCGTCGGGGAAGACGTAGCGGCCGATGAAGTCGTCGCCGGCGCGCCAGCCCTTCCCGTGGCGCGATTGATGCACGATGCCGTGGTTGAGGAACAGGCCGCCCGCACGCAGCGCGCGGTACGCGCACCCAAAATACTCGGCCAACCGCTCGCGTCCGACGTGCTCGACCATCCCGACCGAGGCGACGGCGTCGAAGCGCAGCTCACCCAGCTCGCGGTAGTCGCGCAACTCGACCCGCGCGCGGTCCTCGAGACCGGCCTCGGCGATCCGCCGCATCGCCTCTTCGTGCTGGCGCCGCGAGAGCGTGATTCCGAGCGCGCGCGCGCCACGCTGCGCCGCGCGCAGCACCAGGCCGCCCCAACCGCAGCCGATGTCGAGGAAGGTCTGCCCGGCTCGCAGCCGCACCTTGTCCAGCACGTAGTCGAGCTTCGCCCGCTGCGCCTCGTCGAGCGTCGTCACACCCTCGTCCCAGTAGCCGCACGAGTAGACCAGCTCGCGCCCGAGGAAGGTGCGGTAGAACGCAACCGGCTGATCGTAGTGGAACCCGATCGCCGCCGCGTCGCGGGCCTTCGAGTGGACCCGGCCGCGCAGGCGGGCGCGGGCGTCCTCGGCACCGCGCGGTGCGCGCGGCAAACGGGCCAGCAGCGTGAGGACGCGCGCCAGCGCGAGCTTCGAGAGCCGCGCGACGGAGCGCTCGAGGGTGTCGAGCGCCGCCTCGACGTCGCCCGCGATATCGATCCAGCCCTCGACGAACGCGCGGCCGGGATTCGCGTCGAGCGGCGGCGTGAAGGCCGCGCGCAACGCGAATGGCTCGTTGACGAACAGCGTGAACGGCGCGTCGTGCGCCGCGATCTCGCTCCCGTCCCAGAGGCGCACCGCCACCTCGCGGCCCAGACGCGCCCCGAAGATCGTCTCGAGCACCGCTCGAGAGCGTTCGATCGAAGGATCGGACAGTACGGTCGTCATCGGGAAGTATCCATCATCGCCGCCCCGCACCCCTGCGCGGGTCGTTCGTACGTCTGCGTACAAACGTCGCTCGTGCGAAAGACGCTCCCCGTCGCGGCGCTGTTCCTCATCTCGGGGACGCTGCACTTCGTGCGCCCGGGGCTGTTCGAGCCGATCGTCCCGCCGCGGATGGGCGATCCGCGCGCGCTGGTCGCGCTCACCGGCGCCGCGGAGATCGCGGGCGCGCTCGGGCTTCTGATCCCGGCCACGCGGCGGGCCGCGGGCCTCGGCCTCATCGCGCTGTTGCTCGCCGTCTGGCCGGCGAACATCCACATGGCGCTCGAGGCCAAGCGCTTCCGGCGGGTCGCACCGGCGTGGCTCCTGTGGGCTCGCGTCCCCCTCCAAATCCCGCTCATCGGGTGGGTCGAACGGGTCAGCCGGTAGGCCTGCGCGGCCGTTGGGAGGGTCGCTTCGGGAAACGAGCCAAGAGGTGGATCGCACCTGCGCTTGGCCGGAGGGCGCTGGTCTATTTGCTTCTGGGGAGGACCCAATCGTGCGACGACCATCCCTTCTCGCCCTCGCCGTGGCCACCGGGCTGGTGACGACGCTCGGCCTGCCGCTCCCGACCAGCGCCGCCCAGCCGACCGTCGCGGTCCTCGATTTCAGCACCAAAGGGCTGACGTCGACCAATTACGGGGATTTCCAGCCCGGCGTCGCGCTGGCGGATCTGGTGACCGACGCGCTCGTCAACGGTGGAAAGCTGAACGTCGTCGATCGCAGCCACCTCGACTCGACGCTCGGCGAGCACCATCTCGATGCCAGTAACGAGGTCGACCCGGCAACGGCGATCAGCGCGGGCCGGCTCGTCGGCGCGCGCTACCTGATCCAAGGGAACGTCTTGCAACTCGACGTGACCGGCCGCAGCGGTGGTGGCGCGGGCTTCCTCCCGGGCGTCGCCGGCGCGGTCGCCGGCTCGGTGCACAGCACGCGCACGACCCTCAAGGTCTCGGTCAAAGTCGTCGACGCGCTGACCGGCCGCATCGTGCAGGCCTTCAACGACGAGAAGACCGAGAGCGCGACCTCGCTCGGTGGCGGCGGCTGGTCGGGGACCGTCGCCGGTGGGTACTCGAACTCGAACTTCACCAGCTCGTCGATGGGCCACCTGATCAACGACGAGGCCATCGCGATCGCGGCGCTGATCGATCCGACCAAGTTCACCTCGGGGCCGGCCCCGGTCACGCTGAGCGGCCACGTCCTCACGGTCGACAGCGGCAACATCATCCTCAACCTGGGCAGCGCGCGCGGCGTGCAGGTCGGGATGTACTTCGATGTCGTCAAGGTCAGCCAGCTGCGCGATCCCGACAGCGGGCGCATGCTGACGGTCAACGAGACGATCGGCAAGATCGAGATCATGTCCGTCTCCAACGACACCTCGGTCGGGCGCCTGGTCTCGGGCAAAGCCGTCGCGGGAGCCGCCGTCACCTCCGAGTAAACGCGCACCATCAGCGACCTCTCTCTGGCCCAGGCGCGGCGGATCGCGCTGGCGGCGCAAGGCTTTTGCGATCCGCCGCCGCGCGGTGCCGTCGGCCGGCCGTTGCTGCGGCGCGTCTTCGAACGGATCGGGCTGGTCCAGGTCGACAGCGTCAACGTCCTGGTCCGCTCGCACTACCTCCCGCTCTTCTCGCGGCTGGGTCCGTATGCGCCCGAGCTGCTCGAACGGGCGGCGTACGGCCACGACCGGATCCTCTTCGAGTACTGGGGGCACGAGGCGTCGTTGCTTCCGCTCGCGCTGCACCCGCTGCTGCGCTGGCGGATGGAGCGCGCGCGCCGCGGCGACGACACCTGGAAACACGTCGCGCGCGTGATCCGCGAGCAGCCGGCGCTCTTGCAGCGCCTGCGCGCGGAGATCGCGGCGCGTGGTCCGCTGGCCACCAGCGACTTCGAGGGGCAGCGCGGCGAGGGAGGTTGGTGGGGCTGGAGCGAGACCAAGAGCGCGCTCGAGGGGCTGTTCTGGTG
The DNA here is from genome assembly GCA_050010375.1 of Vulcanimicrobiaceae bacterium. Classification (GTDB taxonomy): domain Bacteria; phylum Vulcanimicrobiota; class Vulcanimicrobiia; order Vulcanimicrobiales; family Vulcanimicrobiaceae; genus Vulcanimicrobium. The sequence goes on along the minus strand of JBEKLD010000048.1, from coordinate 10,491 downwards.
CGGTGAGATCACGACCGCGCGCCGGCAAGGCTTCGAGCGCGTCTACGATCTCCCCGAGCGGGTCTTCCCACGCGCGATCCTCGACCTGCCGACGCCGAGCGAACCCGACGCGCAGCGCGAGCTGGTGCGCATCTCCGCGCGGGCGCTGGGGATCGCGGCTGAGCGCGACCTGCGCGACTACTTCCGGCTCGATCTGGCCGATGCGCGGGCTCGGGTCGCCGAGCTGGTGGAGGCCGGCGAGCTCGAACGCGTCACCGTCGAGGGCTTGCGCGGGGAGCGGTATCTGACGCGCGGCGCGCGCGTGCCGCGCCGGGTCGAGGCGCGCGCGCTGCTCTCACCGTTCGACTCGCTGATCTGGCAGCGGGAGCGCACCCGCGAGCTGTTCGACTTCGACTTTCGGCTCGAGATCTACACCCCGCAGCACAAGCGCGTCCACGGCTACTACGTGCTGCCGTTCCTGTTCGGCGACCGGCTCGTCGCCCGGGTCGACCTCAAGCACGACCGCCAAGCCGGCGTCCTGCGCGTACACGCGACCCACCTCGAACGCGACGCACCGCGACGCGAGGTACGCGCCGCGCTCCGCACCGAGCTCGACGCGATGGCGGCCTGGCTCGGCGCCGACCGCGTCGCTATCAAACGATGATGGACCGAGCGCAGAACCATCGCTCCTTCGCGGTCATGTCGTTGCGAGGTCGGACCGGGGGCCCCACGCCTTAGGCGTGCGGGGCGCGCAGCCGGGGGCGGAGCGCCGTTCTAGTGATACGGGGTCGGGGGAGCGGTCGGGCTGGCGAAGGTGCCGGGCGGATAGGTGCTGCCCGGCGGCGGCTGATACTGCTGGCGGCGTGAGAGGACGGTGGAGGGTTGCGTCGTGCGCATCTCGACCGTCGAGCCGGGACCGATCGTCACGTTCGTGCCGATGTTCGCCGCGTAGATCGCACCGCCGACGGCGCCGACCGCGCCACCGATATTCGTCCCGATCTTCTTGCCGATGTAGTTCCCGATGATGTCGCCGATGACCGCGCCGATCACCGCCCGCGCGCCCTTACTGCCCTGCTGCTTCGCGTCGAGCGAGAGGACCGAGCCCGACAGCGAGGCCGTCGTCCCGTCGGCCAGGGTGATGCGGTCGAAGGCGAGCGCGACGGAGCCCTTCTTGACCCCGCCGGCGCGGCTGACCGCGGCGACGTGACCGTACACTTTGGCGGCTTGGAAGCGCGCGTCGTCGCCGGGATACGGCGGCGTCACGTCCAGCACGAACGGGTCCCCGACCTGGGCGGTCTTGCTGGAGATCGCCTGCTCGAGGACGCCGGTGATAACGGTCTGCGAGGGGAGAAGCTGGTCGCTGTTCGGGCCGGCGCCGCCCGGCGGCGGACCACCGCCGGTGTACTGCGCGGGCGCAGCCAGCGGCAGCGCCACCAACAACGCAGCGGCTACCGCGACCAGAATACTGCGGGACATCGGGCACCTCACGGGACGGGCTCGTCCAATACAACGATCCGGCCGTTCCAAGCGTTCCCGCAGAAACTCTGTTCGAGGGGCGTCAGCCGATCAGCGGTGCGAGCTCCCGGTCGATCTCGCCGCGCAGGCCCGACTCGGCGCGCAGCGCCGCCGCCTTGTCGAGCTTCTCCCACGGCAGGTCGAGTTCGGGACGGCCGAAGTGACCGTAGGCCGCCGTCTGCTTGTAGATCGGGCGGCGCAGGTCGAGGTGGTGGATGATCGCCGCCGGCCGCAGGTCGAAGTGCCGCCCGACCAGCTCGGCGATCTTCTCTTCCTCGATCTTGTGCGTCCCGAAGGTTTCGACCAAGACGCTGACCGGATGCGCGACGCCGATCGCATAGGCGACCTGAATCTCGCAGCGATCAGCCAAGCCGGCCGCGACGACGTTCTTCGCGACGTAGCGCGCGGCGTAGGCGGCCGAGCGGTCGACCTTGGTCGGATCCTTGCCGGAGAACGCGCCGCCGCCGTGACGGGCCATCCCGCCGTACGTGTCGGCGATGATCTTGCGGCCGGTCAGGCCGGCGTCACCCTTCGGTCCTCCGATAACGAAGCGACCGGTCGGGTTGACGAAGACCTTGAGCTTGTCGTCGCGTAGCCCCTTGGGGATGACTTCGTCGATGATGCGCTCGGTGATCTCGCGGCGGATCAGGTCGAGCGGAACGTCGGGGTCGTGCTGGGTCGAGATGACGACCGCGTCGACGCGCACCGGCTTGTGGCCGTCGTACTCGACGGTGACCTGCGACTTGCCGTCGGGGCGCAAGTAGCTGATCGACTTGTTCTTGCGCGCGGCGGCCAACAGCCGAGTCAGGTCGTGCGCGAGGCTGATCGGGAGCGGCATCAACTGCGCCGTCTCGCGGCAGGCGAAGCCGAACATCATCCCCTGATCGCCGGCGCCGGTCAACTCGAACGCGTCGCGGTCGCCGCTCTCCTTGACCTCGTAGGACTCGTCGACACCCATCGCGATGTCGGCCGACTGCTCGTCGACCGAGACGCTCACGCCGCAGGTCTCGTAGTCGAAGCCGATCGCCGAGCGGTCGTAGCCGATCCCCTTGATCGTCTCGCGGACGATCTTGGGGATGTCGACGTAGGTTTTGGTCGTGATCTCACCGGCGATGTGGATCTGCCCGGTGATGGCGAAGGTCTCGCAGGCGACGCGCCCCATCGGATCGTCCGCCAGGATCGCGTCGAGCACCGCATCGGAGATCTGGTCGGCGACCTTGTCGGGATGCCCCTCGGTCACCGACTCCGAGGTAAACAACCGCCGATACGCCATGTTAGGTACCCTCGCTCCACGACGCCATGTACTTGACCTGTTCGGCGGTCGGGGTGTCGATCGTGATTCCGAAGGCGGCCAGCTTGAGCTGCGCGACCTCTTCGTCGATGTGGTCGGGGACGGAGTAGACCTTCTTCTCGAGCGTCTGGTAGTTCTGCGCCAGGTGGGCCGCGGCCATCGCCTGGTTGGCGAACGACATGTCCATCACGGCGGCCGGATGCCCTTCGCCGGCGGCGAGGTTGATCAGGCGGCCCTGACCGAGGACCCGCACCGTGCGGCCGTTCTTGAGCGCGTAGGCCTCCACGAACTCGCGCGGCGTCGTCTTGCCGGTCGAGAGCCGCTCGAGCGCGTCGAGGTCGAGCTCGTCGTTGAAGTGGCCCGAATTGCAGACGATCGCGCCGTCCTTCATGACCTCGAAATGCTCGTGGCGAATGACGTGATAGTTGCCGGTCACGGTGATGAAGATGTCACCGCGTTTGGCCGCCTCGGCCATCGGCAGGACCTGAAACCCGTCCATCGCGGCTTCGAGCGCCTTGCGCGGGTCGATCTCGGTGACGACGACGTGCGCGCCCAGGCCCTTGGCGCGCGAGGCGACGCCGCGCCCGCACCAACCGTAGCCGACAACCACCAGCGTCGAGCCGGCGATCAAGACGTTGGTCGCGCGGATCACGCCGTCGAGCGTCGACTGGCCCGTGCCGTACCGGTTGTCGAACATGTGCTTGGTGAGCGCGTCGTTGACGGCGATCACCGGGTACGGCAGGACGCCGTCCTTCTCCATCGCGTGCAGCCGGATGACGCCCGTCGTCGTCTCCTCGCAGCCGCCGATCATCTCGCGCAGGAGATGGTTGTGCTTGGTGTAGATCGTGGTGACCAAGTCGCAGCCGTCGTCCATCGACATCTGCGGCTTGGAAGCGATGACCGCCTCGATGTGGCTGTAGTATGTCTTCTCGTCTTCGCCCTTGATCGCGTAGGTCGGGATGTCGTAGTGGCGGCACAGCGCCGCCGCGACGTCGTCCTGGGTCGAGAGCGGGTTCGAGGCGCACAGGGCGATCTCGGCGCCGCCGGCCTGCAGCGCCAGCATCAGGTTGGCGGTCTCGGTCGTCACGTGCAGGCAGGCGCCGATGCGCACGCCGGCGAGCGGTTTGGTCTTGGTGAAACGGTCGCGGATTTGGGCCAGGACCGGCATGAACGTCGCGGCCCATTCGATGCGCGATTTACCGGCATCGGCCAAAGCAAGATCGCGAACGTCCCCGCGCGCCTTCTCAAGGGTAGGCAAGGATGCACTCCTATCGGAGAGTTGGTTTGGTGAGCGACCGTGCTTGTTGAAACCAGCTCTACCGGCGCGTCTGATGCTCCATTCGCCGCGAGGCGTCCGGGGCTCATGCCTGGTAAACCGCCGGGTGGACGGAATCGATGCGTATCTCGACCGGCTCGCCTCGGCCGGCCCGACCCCCGGCGGCGGCAGCGCGGCGACCGTGGTCGGAGCGCTCGGCAGCGCGCTGTGCGCGATGGTCGCCCGGATCACCGCCAACAGCCGCCGCCACGAGGCCGTCCGGCCGCAGGCCGGCGCGCTCGCCGAGGCGGCCGACGCGCTGCGCGAACGGTTCTCCGCCGCCCGCTTGGTCGACGAGGAAGCCTTCGGCCAGGTCGTCGCGGCGCAGGCCCTGCCGGCCGGCAGCCCGCCGGAGAAAGCGGCTCGGACCGCGGCCCTCCAGGCGGCCCTGGTCGAGGCGGCTGAGGCGCCGCTGGCCGCCGCCGGCCTGAGCGCCGAGGGGCTCGAGCTCGCCGAGCGGGCCGCCGCGCTGGACAACCCGCAGCTGGTCAGCGACGTCGAATGTGCCGTCCTGTTCTTTCGGGCAGCATTTTCCGCCAGTGTTGCGAACGTCCGGATCAACCACCGCTTCCTGACCGACCCGGCGACCGTCCACGCCCAGAACGAGCGCCTCACCGCGATCGCGTCGGCGGCTACCGAGTCAGAGAGGCGGGTCCTCACCCGTCTCGCCAAAGGCTGAACACGTTGCCGAAACGAGTCAAACCGCTCGAGCGCATCCTCGCCGAGTGCAGCAGCACGACGCCGACATCGCTGAAACGCTCGCTCGGCCCCTGGTCGCTCACCGCGATGGGGATCGGCGCGATCATCGGCACCGGCATCTTCGTCTTGACCGGCGTCGCGTCCGCGACGCGGGCCGGCCCGGCGATCACGATCTCCTTCGTCGTGGCCGGGATCGTCAGCGCCCTCGCCGCGCTGTGCTACGCCGAGGTGGCGAGCAAGATCCCGATCTCGGGCAGCGCGTACAGCTACGCCTACGCGACCTTCGGCGAGGTGCTGGCCTGGATCATCGGTTGGGACCTCATCCTCGAATACGGGCTCGGTGCGGCGACCGTCAGCATCGGCTGGTCCGGCTACTTCGCGAACCTGCTGCAGACGATCGGCCTCCCGCTCCCGGTGCAGTGGATCCACTCGCCCTTCGACCCGACGCCCGGGATCGTGAACCTGCCCGCCGCGATCATCATCTTGATCATCACGGCGCTGTTGGTGAAAGGGACACGCGAGTCGGGGCTCGTCAACGCGATCATCGTCGCGGTGAAGCTGGCCATCGTCCTGTTCTTCCTCGCGATCGGCGTCGGCCACATCGATCCGGCCAACTACCATCTCCCGGCGGGACCGACGACGGGCCTGGGCGGCTACTTCCCGTTCGGCTGGTCGGGCGTGTTCGGCGGGGCGGCCTTCATCTTCTTCGCCTACATCGGCTTCGACGCGGTCTCGACGACCGCCGAGGAAGCGAAGAACCCGCGTCGCGATCTCCCGTTCGGGATCATCGCCAGCCTCTTGATCTGCACCGTTCTCTACATCGCGGTCGTCGCGGTGCTCAACGGGATGGTGCCGTTCAACCAGCTCAACGTCGCCTCGCCGGTGGCGTTCGCGGCGATCCACGTCGGGCTCGGCTGGGCCGGCTTCATCATCTCACTGGGAGCGATCGCCGGCCTGACGACGGTGCTGCTGGTGATGATGTTCGGTCAGAGCCGGATCATCTTCGCGATGGGCCGCGACCGGCTGATCCCGCCCTGGTTCACCGCCGTCCACCCGACCTGGCGGACGCCGGTTTTCTCGACGGTGTTCTTCGGCCTGCTCATCGCGGTCGCCGCGGCGTTCACCAACATCAACTTCGTCGGCTCGCTGACGAACATGGGGACGTTGGCGGCGTTCGTGCTGGTCTCGCTCGCACTGCCGGTCTTGCGCCGGCGCCACCCCGAACTACGCGGCGGCTTCACCGTGCCGTTCGGACCCTACCTGATCCCGGCACTCTCCGCCATCACCGCGCTGTTCCTCATCTTCTACCTGAAAGTCGGCAGCGAGCGGTTCTACGGGATCCCGCTGCCGTGGTTCGGCTTCGTCGTCTGGCTCCTCCTCGGTCTGTGCATCTACCTCGGCTACGGCCGCCGCAACAGCACGGTCGGATCGGAAGAAGCGCTGACGCGGCGGCACTAACTGCGGGCGGGCTCCGCGGCGCCGTTGACGCGGTCGCCGCTGATCGTCGGGGTCGCCAGCGTGCCGTCGGGCGGCGAGGTGTCGCGTTGCCCGAGGATTGCCCAGCCGGCCAAGAAGCCGCCGGCGAGCGCGAGCGCCGAGACGACCGGGTGGCGCAGCTTCGGCTGCAGCCCGAGCGCCCGGTCGAGTGAGAACGCACCGTATCCGCTCCCCGCGAGCGCCAGCGCGGCCGAAGCATAGAGCACGTTGACCTCGACGCCGTTGTTGGTGACGAAGTAGCCGTTCTTCGCATGCACGGACTGCGCCGCGACGAACATCGTCGAGATCAACGCGGCCGGCCCGAGCGGACCGCCCAGGCCCAACGCGATCAGCACGCCGGACGCGATCTCGGTGGTCGACGCCGCCGCGGCGAACTGCGTCCCCGGCTTGAAGCCGAGTTGCTCGAAGAAGCCGGCCGCCCGCTCCGGGCCGGGGCCCTCGAACCAGCCGAACGCTTTCTGTGCGCCGTGCGAGGCGATGCTGCCGCCGACAGCGACACGCACGGCGAGCAGCGCGAGATCATCGATCATGGGAAAAACCTCCGCCGGCGCGCCGTCTACTCGACGGCGGCAGGGTCGTTCGACGCGTCTTCGATCGTCGTGATCCGTTCCGCGCCGTGGATCGTCTCACGGACCTTCGCCCCACCGGCACGGACGGGGTCGGAGACCACGGTGTAATGGCCGTGCCCGTGGCCGTGCCCGTCCTCCTGGTGCAGCGTCCCAGCCAGGACGCGGCGGTCGTCGAGGGTGAGCCGGACGGGCTTCCCGACAAAGGGACGGACTTCGTCGTCGGTCATGCGATGATGCTCCGTATCGGACGGGGGACTCCGGTCCCCGGTAGCGGAGGCCAGGTGTTCCAGCCTCAACGTCCCCCTCCTACCAGGCTTCCCAAGCGCGCACAGTCATTCCCAAGACCCGCTTGCTAGACTGCTTGGGATATGGCCCGCGTCCTGATGCCGATCCCGGAGCGAGATTCGGATCCGACCGAAGTTGCGGTCACTTGGCAGATGCTGACCGGCGCCGGGCACACGGTCGTCTTCGCCACGGCGAACGGTGACGTCGCGACCTCCGACGCGATCATGCTGACCGGACGCGGACTCGACCCCTGGTCGGCGATCCCGGGACTGGCGCGGCTGCGCCTGTTCGGCCGCGTCCTCGGCGCCAACGCCGACGCGCGCGCGGCGTACGATCGGATGCAGCGCGCACCGGAGTTCCGCGCGCCGCTGCGCTGGTCGGCGCTCTCGGCCGACGCCTACGACGCGCTCTTTCTGCCCGGTGGCCACCGCGCGCGCGGAATGCGCGCCTATCTCGAGAGCGACGAGCTGCAGCGCCTGGTCGCCGCGTTCTTCGCCGCCGGCAAACCGGTCGCGGCGATCTGTCACGGCGTGTTGCTGGCCGCGCGCAGCATCGATCCGCAGACCGGCCGCTCGGTGCTGTTCGGCCGGCGGACGACTTCGTTGACCTGGCAATTGGAGCGGGCCGCGTGGCAGATCGGGCGCATCACGCGGTTCTGGGACCCGGACTACTACCGCACGTACCGCGAGACGGCCGGCGAGCCGGCCGGTTTCATGAGCGTGGAGGCCGAGGTAACTCGCGCGCTGGCGCGACCGGCGGACTACTGCGACGTCCCGCGCGACGATCCGCTCTATCGCCGCAAGACCGACGGACTGGCGCGCGATACGACCACCGACGAGACGCCGGCCTTCGTCGTGCGCGACGGTCGGTATTGCTCCGCCCGCTGGCCCGGCGACGTCCACACCCTCGCGCGCACCTTCGATCGCGTCCTGCGCGGCGAGCTCACCTAAGGAACACGGCCGGAACCTGCCTGAACGGCTTGGTTCGCGCCAGCGGTAGGAGCACGACGAGGAGCCAGAAGACCTCGCCGCCGTGATTGCCGAACCGATAGAAGAGCGCCGCCGCCGCGTAGGCGACGATCGCAACACATCCGTCCCGCAGGCCGTTGTGCCACAGCCCGAGCTGCATCGGTTCAGCCAAGCGGCGATTCCAAAACGCGAGCCCGTGCAGGTTGAGGATCGAGAGCAACAGGAAGATCGTCCCAAAATCGGCCGCGTAGAGCATCCCGGGGAGTCGCACGTCGGCCATCCGGTTGAGCAGCTCGAGCGTGTACGGCAAGAACGCGACGCAGCCCAAGAAGACGAAATTGAGAATGACGTCCGGCACCCGCGGTGCGAACGCGAAGCGGAACATGCGGTAGTGCAAATACCACACCGCCGCCATGACGGCGAAGGTGACGAAAAAGAAGAGATAGTGACTGAGCACGATCTCCGCTGCGGTCTTGGGTACTTCCAGCTGAACCGCTAGGAGCGAGATCGAGAACCCAAAGACGATGTCGCTGAAATTTTCGAGTCGGCGCGTGAAGTACGAGGCGTTGATGGGTTCGTCCGCGAGCCCCAGTTTCGAGAGGTCGTCGGGGATCCGATCGCTGGGCATCGGTTTGCGGCGGTCTAGGCGACCAGCTCGAGGAACGGCTGCAGGTCGGCGGGCTCGACGTCCATCCCGACGCCGCGCGGGTTCCAGCGCGGGTCGTGAAAATCCGAACCGGCGGTCATCACCAGGCCCAGCCGCGCCGCCAGCGCGCGGTAGCGCGCGATCTGCTCCGTCGTGTGGGTCGGATAGAACACCTCGATGCCGGCCAGACCCTGCGCCGCGAAATCGTCGACGACCCGCTCGTCCCGCAACCGGCCGGGGTGAGCGATGACCGACACGCCGCCGCTCGCGTTGACCAGCTCGATCGCTTCGACCGGGGTGATGTGCTGCGAGGGGACGTAGCCCGGCTTGCCGCGCGAGAGCAGCTCGCTGAAGGCCGCCGGGACGTCGCGCACCAGGCCGGCACGCACCAGCGCCTTGGCGACGTGCGGGCGCCCCAGCGCGTGGCCGCCGGCCGACTCGGCGACGATCTGCTCGACGGTGATCGGGTATCCGGCGGCGCTCAGAGCGGCGGCCATCCGCGTGATCCGCGCGCGCCGGTGCTCCCGGTTGCGCGCCAACGCGTCGGCCAGCGGCGAGGGACCGGTCGGAATCCCGTAGCCCAGGATGTGTGCGTCGCCGTCGTCCCAGGTCGTGTTGATCTCGATCCCGGTGACGACGCGCTGGCCGGGGGCGTCGAGCCCCTCGTAGGCTCGGGTCGTATCGTGATCGGTGATCGAGAACCACGAGACGCCGCGCGCGCGCATCCGTTCCACGAGCTCGGCGGGTGCGAGCGTCCCGTCGCTCTCGCGCGTATGGGAATGAAAGTCGACGGTCAACGCGTCGGTTCGGTCGGCGCGGAGACGGGCTCAGGTGTCCCGGGGAGCATGCGGCGCTCGACCAGCAGACGGATCGCGGTCCGGACGTTGCCGTCGATCTCGACCTCGGTGAACTCGGGGACGCAGGCGAGATCGATCCCGCCGGCATGGAGGTAGGAGCGCGCGATCGCGATCGCTTTGACCGCTTGGTTGGTGGCACCGGCCCCGATCGCTTGCAGCTCGGCGCGCGGTCGCTCGCGGAGGACGCCCGCCAAAGCGCCGGCCACGGAGTTGGGGTTGGAGTGAGCGGAGACTTTGAGGACGCCGGATGCAGGCGCCCTCGTTGGCTCGATCATGCCAGGCCTCGGAGATTGATGCGTTTGATGTCGAGCGCGCGTCCCGAAGCGACGTCCACCGTCGTGACGGCCGCACAAAATTGGCGTGTACCCGTTTTTTGGACGGTGAAGCGCTCGGAGACCGCATTGACGAACCGCTCGAGCACGGCGGCCGACTCCATCCCGATGACGCCCTCGGAGGGGCCGCTCATCCCGACGTCGGTCAGGTAGGCCGTCCCGCCGCCGAAGATCTGTTCGTCCGAGGTCTGGACGTGGGTGTGGGTCCCGAAGACGAGCGAGACCGACCCGTCCAGGTAGCGCGCCAGCGCCATCTTCTCCGAGGTCGCCTCGGCGTGTACGTCGACGACGATCACCGGGGTGCGCTCGCGCAGCTCGTCGACCAGCGCCCGGCCGACCCGAAACGGATCGTCGACCGGCGGCATGAAGACGCGGCCCATCAGGTTGAGCACGCCGATCGTGACGCCGTTCGCCACCAGCGTCCCGGCCCCGCGGCCGGGGAGCGTCGGCGGATAGTTCGCCGGCCGCAAGATGCGGTCGGTCTCGTCCAGCGCGGCGCGGAACTCGCGCTTGTCCCAGATGTGGTTGCCGGAGGTGA
>JBEKLD010000047.1:0-18949 GCA_050010375.1 Vulcanimicrobiaceae bacterium | reverse complement strand
CCGCCAACCACTTCGTCAGATTCGAGAGCGAGGCGACGTACTTGCCGTGATTGTTGAGCGCCGGCGGCGTGAACGGCGCGGCGATCTTGCCGGAGTTCGTCAGGAACCAGAGCGCGTCGCTCGACACCGCGACGTCGAGTCCGGCGGTGATGTCCTCGTCGGGAAAGAGCTCGCGCAGCGAGATCGGATCGACGACCGCGCCCGAGAAGCCGTGATTCCCGATCTCGCCGCCCTTCTCGATCACCATCACGCCGATCTCGGTACCGGCAGCGGCGGCGAGTTGCCGCAGCCGGATCGCGCCGGCGAGCGAGGCGGGGCCGCCGCCGACGAACAGGACGTCGACATCGAGGGAATCGCGCTGAGCCATGACTCGGGCGGCTTCGCGCCGCGAGGCGGCGGGTCCGGCCGTCAACTGGTCGCGGCGAGCACCGCCAGCGCGGTCGTCACCGCGACGCGGTGCGCCGCGAGCCGCTCGTCCCACGGCCGCGGTCGCGGCGTCTCGAAGGTCAGCGGCGGCGTCCCGCGGCGAAAGTGGGAGAGCGAGGCCGGCAGGCCGGGGAAGAGCCGGATCTCGGCCCGGGCGTCTACCACGACAGCCCCGCGCTCGAGCCGGTAGGGCGGCGTCTCGGTCGGTGGGACCCCCAGGTCGTAGCCGTGCTCGAGGTCCTGGACCGGCAGCCCGGCGTCCTCGAGGGCGCGCACGACGGCGTGGGCGAAGCGCGGCTGGCCGCCCGGCGGGAGCGGCTCGTACAGGTAGGTCCCGCTGGCCTCGAAGTCTTCGTGGAGGTCGAGCGCGAGGACGAAGCGGCGGTCCCGGTTAGCGGTGATCACCGCCCGCGCTTCGGGGGTCGTCCCGCCCCGCGAGAAGCTACGGTTGATGTCGGCCCCTTCGGGGTTCTCGCGGGTCCCGGCTCGGTAGCCGCCGGGGTTGAGGCAGGGCCAGATCCGGTAGGCGAAACGCGCGTCGAGCAGCCCGTCGCGGACCAGGGCCACCAGCGCCCAGGGCCCCGCCGGCTCGTCGCCGTGGACCCCGGCCGAGACCGAGACGGTCGGGGCCTGACTGTCGCCTAGCTCGGCCAGCAGCAGGGTCCGCGGGGCGCCAACACAAGCGACCTCCCGGACCCGGACCCCCCGGGCCCGCAACCCTCGCCAGGCGACAGCCAGGTCGTCATAGGTTCGCAAGCTGTACATCGGGAAGGCTCCCCCCATGGCTCGTCAAGTAGGCGCCGCCCTTCTCGCGGTGCTGATCGCCATTGTCGCGTTCGGTCAGATCGTCCCAGTTTCAGCCGCTAGCGGGGACAAGCAGTTGACCCGCGTCAAGGGATCGGTCGGCTACAAGAACACGCTGGCTGACGCGCTCCACCCGGTCTTCAGCCGCGAAGACTTGCCTGACGACGCCTACGCGGTCACCGGGGCCGACGCGGCCGCGCTGCTCACCCTGCGCGACAGCTCCCAAGTCGAGATCGGTTCGGGTACCACGGTCCAGGTCGGCGCGTTCAACGCCGTCGGCGCTGGTCAGAACCAGATCACGCTCGCGCAGGGCGCCTTGCACTTCAAGGTGCTGCACCCGCAGGGCGGCCAGTCGAACTATACGTTCACCACCCCGACCTCGCAGATCGCCGTGCGCGGCACCGAAGGGCTGATCGCGGTCGGCTCGCAGGGGACGCAGGTCGCCTGCGTCGCGTGCACGCCGGGCGACGTCGTGGTGCAGGTCGGGACAAAGACGTTCACCCTGGTCAGCGGCCAAGGTGCGACGATCCTCGGCACGTCGGCCGCCAACGCAACGATCTCGGTCGTGAATGCGAACCTGATCAACAACCCGGCCTTCAACCAGTTCTATCACGGCGTGAACCCCCTCGGCAGCAGCGCCGGCGGCCACCTCGCCGATCCAACCGGTTCGGCCAGCGGTGCCGGCAGCGGCGCGGGTGCCGGTGCTGGAGCGGGAGCCGGCGCCGGTGCCGGCGGACTCGGTGGGATAGGCGCCGGAGCGACGCTCGGCCTGGCCGCGGCCGGTGCCGCGCTCGCCGGACTCGTCGTCGCGGACGCCAGCAAGCCGACGCCTTCGCCGGCCCCAACCCCGGTGCCAACCCCGACTCCTGTGCCCACTTCCACGGGCACCCCGAGTCCGGGGCCGACCGTCTCGGTTCCGAGCACCACGCCGAGCCCCACGCCGGAGCCTTCGCCGAGCGGCGGGTACAGCGCGCTCACCGTGAACCCAACGACGGTCCAGATCAACAGCGTGCCGGGGTCGGCGACGTTCACCGTGCAGCAGACCGGACCGTCCGGGACGATCACGATCGGGCAGCCGAACTGCGGGAGCAACGGCGCCGCGGCGACCGACTCGCCGAACACGGTGACCTTCAACTCGACGTCGTCGCCGACGACGATCACCGTCAACGCGTCGGCCGCGCCGACTGTCACGCCGCCGCCGACGACCGCCTGCACGATCGCGGTCACCGGCGCGAGCGGTCAGAGTGCGACCGTCAACGTGAACATCCAATCGACCGGCGTCGTGATCAGCGGCAAGAAGAAACAGGGGACCGACGTCCAGGCGACGGCGCTGCCGCACGCCGCGCCGCAACCCGGCGCCTCGACCAGCGTGCGACCGCCACTGCCCTTCTAACGACCGAGACGCCGCGGGGGCGTCTACCGGTGAAGCTTCTCTTCTGTGCGTTCGCGGTGAGTTTGCTCCTCGGGATGCAAAGCGCGGCCGGCGCGGCGCCCGGTGACGGGGTCTACACGCGCCCCGGACGGATCGTGCCGGCCGCCGACCGCGCGCGCCTGAACCTCTACTGTCTGGGAAGCGGCTCCCGCACGGTCGTCTTCGATTCGGGCTGGGAGGATTGGGCGCCGGCCTGGGCCGTCGTGCAACCGCCGATCGCGAAGTTTGCGCGCGCCTGCAGTTACGACCGCGCGGGTGCGGGCTTCAGCAGCCCAGGCCCGTTGCCGCGTACCAGCGTACGCATCGCGCGCGAGCTGCACAGCGCACTCCACAACGCCGGCATCGCCGGGCCGTACATTCTGGTCGGCAACGCCTTCGGCGGCGATCCCGCGCGTACGTTCGCAGACCTCTATCCGGCGGAACTCGCCGGTCTCGTGCTGGTCGAGGCCGATGCCAGCGACGTCGAGCCGAAGGCCATGCAAGCGGACGATCATCGGAGCAACGCTCGCGTTCTGCGGCGGATCCGATCCTGCCGCGACGCCGTCGCCGCGGGGACGCCGCTGCCGCCGCTTCCGCCGCGACCGGGACAGCCGCATCGCACCTGCGAGCAGCAATTCTTTCGCGGGCTCCCCGAAGCCCAGTGGTCGCCGGGATTGAACGCGGAGCTCTTGCAGATCGCGCGAACGAAGGTCGCGATGTACGACGCCTATATCTCCGAGATGGAGCAGATGCCGTGGGATGAAGCCTGGCTCCAACGGCACGTGCGCTACCTCGGTTCGCGTCCCGTTCGAATCATTACGACCGGCAACCATGGCATTGGGCATCTGCCGGCGCGCAACGCGCACGACCCCAAGCACATCGAAGATGAACGGCAGATCACGCGAGCGCAGGCGCGCTGGCTCACCCTCTCGTCAAACGCGAAACAGATCTTCCCGCGGCAGAGCTCCGAATACGTCGAGTTCGACGACCCAGGCGCCGTCATCGACGCCATCCACGAGGTCTACCTGCAGAGTCTACGCCGGTAAGGGCGTGCCGCAGATCGCGGCGTCGAGGATCTCGATGGGGTGGGCGGTCGCGAGCCTCACCCCTCGTTCCGCCAGGAGCGACTCGATCTGCAGGGTGCAGCCCGGGTTGGCGCTGGCGAGCAGGTCCGGTGCGACGCGCAGCACGTTGTCGACCTTGCGCGCACCGATCTCGCGCGCCGCGGCCGGCGCGAAGAGGTTGTAGGTACCCGCGCTCCCGCAGCATTGCTCGCCGGCGGGGATCTCGACCAGCTCGAGGTCGGGGATCGAGCGCAGCAGCGTGCGCGGCTGCGCGCGCACCCGCTGCGCGTGGGCGAGGTGACAGGCGTCGTGATAGGCGACCCGCAACGGGAGCGGCCGGCGCGGCGCGCGCGGTGCGAGCGTGGCCAGGTACTCGTTGACGTCTTGCACCCGTGCCGCGAAGGCGGCGGCCCGCTCGCGCCAGGCGGGCTCGCCGCCGAGCAGCTCACCGTACTCCTTGAGCGAGGAGCCGCAGCCGGCGGCGTTGACCAGAATCGCGTCGACCGGTTCGGCTTCGAAGCGCGCGATCAAGGCGCGCGCGAAGCGCTTGGCCTCTTCGAGCCGCCCGCTGTGCAGCGAGAGCGCGCCGCAACAGCCTTGCCCGCGCGGCACGACGACCTCGCACCCTTCGGCGGCCAGGACGCGCAACGTCGCCGCGTTGACGCCGGGGAAGAACGTGCGCTGCACGCAGCCCGCGACCAACGCGACGCGCGCGCGACGCTCGCCGACGGCCGGTGTGCGTTCCGGCAGCGGCGCGAAGGTCGCGCCGAGCGCGACCGGCGGCGCCACGGTCGCCAGTTGCCGCAGCCGCAGCGGCAGCGCCCGCCCGAGCGGTCCCGCGATCAGACGGCGCAGCCCGAGCTTCTCGGTCAGCCACAAGAACGGCGCGAGCGCGCGCAGCCGCCCCGGATAGGGGAACAGCGCGAAGACGAGCGCGCGGAAGGCGCGGTCGCCCGGGCTGCGCGGCACCTGCTCCTCGACCTTCGCGCGCGTCGCCTCGATCAGCAGATCGTAGCGCACGCCCGACGGACAGGCGGTGACGCAGGCCATGCAGCCCAAGCACGCGTCGATGTGCTGTGCGACGACGCCGTCGAGCGCGATCGTCCCGTCTTCGACGCCGCGCATCAAGTCGATCCGACCGCGCGGCGAGTCCATCTCCTCGCCCCACGAGACGTACGTCGGGCAGGCCGGCAGACAGAACCCACAGTGGACGCAGTCGGCGATCAGGTCAGCGTAGGCGCGCTCGCTCATCTCACAGACCGCCGACAAAGCGGCCGGGATTGCACAGGCCGTGCGGGTCGAAGGTCGCCTTCAACGCGCGCATGAGCGGAAACGACGGCGGCGGCGGGCCCCAGACGTCGTAGTGCGGGCGCGAGGCGAGCGGCAGCGCATGGACCACCGCGTTCGCCTCACGGCGCAGCGCCGCGACGTCGAGCGGCGCGTCGGCGATGCGCCAGGCGATCCCGAGCAGCGGGTACGCGACCTCGCCGTACGGCGTCGCGGCCGGCGGGGCGGCGAGCCGCGCGCGCCACGCCCCGGCGCGCGCACCGGCCGCCTGTGTATCGACGAGCGTCGCACCGAGCTCGCGCAGGAGCGTCTCGGCGGCGGCGCGCTGCTCAGCGACGCCGGCAGCCGTTCCGGCGAACTCGGCGACCAGCGTGCGCCCATCGTAGGCGGTCAGCGTCTCGGGCTCGAGCCGGCGCGCGACGAACGCCCCAGCGGTCGAGGCGGTCGCGTCGTGGGAGGTGAGTGTCACCACGACACGCGCGTGCGCCTCGGGGATCGGATAGACACGCACGGTCGCCTCGACGATGCCGAACAGCGTGCCGAGCGAGCCGACCGCGAGCTTGGGCAGATCGAAGCCGGCGACGTTCTTGACCACCTTGCCGCCGCCGCGAACCAGCACACCGTCGGGGCGCACCAGGCGCACGCCGACGATCAGATCCTTCGCCGTCCCGTAGCGCTGGCGGCGCGGCCCGTAGGCGTTGGTGGCAAGCGCGCCGCCGACGGTCGTGCGCTCGCGGTCGGGGACGTCGAGCGGGAGCATCTGCCCGTGCTCGGCCAGGACGCGGTCGAGCTCGGCGAAGGTGATGCCGGCCTCGACGGTGATCGTCTGGTCTTCCGGCGCGTAGTCGACGACCCGCCGCAACGCGGTCGTCCGCACGACGGTGTCGAGCGCGCGCGGCGCGTAGCCCAGCTCCAGCTCGGTGCCACCACCGACGAAGGCGAATGCCTTCCGCTCGGCGTGCAGCGCCGCGACGGTCGCGGCCAGTTCGTCGACGTCGCGCGGCGTCACGACGGCGCGCGGGACGACGCCCGCGATCGCGATCTCAGCGTCGGTCATCCGCGTCCCGCCTCGCCCGTGATCTCGCTCGCGTGCGGAATGTAGGCGCCCGGCTTGTCGCCGCACAGGCGCGGCGTCGGAAATACTTTCTCGGGGTTGAAGCAGCGATCGGGATCGAAGGCCGTGCGGACCGCCATCATCGTCGCTAGGTCGTCGGCCGAGAACTGTTCGCCAAGATAACACGCCTTGTCATGGCCGACGCCGTGCTCGCCGGTGATCGAGCCGCCGTAGCGCAGGCAGACGCGCAGGATCTCGCCGCCGACCTGCTCCGCCTTCGCCTCTTCGCCGGGGACGCGCGCGTCGTAGAGGATCAGCGGGTGCAGGTTCCCGTCGCCCGCGTGGAAGACGTTGGCGATGCGCAGCCCGGCCTGCGCGCCGAGCGCGGCGATCTCGCGCAGCACCGGCGCGATCTCCTTGCGCGGGATCACACCGTCCTGGACGTAGTAGTTCGGCGAGATGCGACCCATCGCGGCGAAGGCGGCCTTGCGGCCCTTCCAGGCCAGCTCGCGTTCCGCTTCGTCCTTCGGCGAGCGAATCTCGAGCGCGCCGGCGGCGCGCAGATGCGCTTCGGCGCGCGCCGCGGTCTCTTCGACCTCGGCCGCGACGCCGTCGACGTCCATCAGCAGCAACGCGCCGGCGTCGAGCGGCCAATCGACCCCGGTCGCCAGCACGATCGCCTGGATCGCCAGACCGTCGCACATCTCGATCGCCGCCGGGATGATCCCGGCGCCGACGATGCGCGAGACGGCGTCGCCGGCCTCGTCGGTCGAGGGGAAGGTCGCGAACAGCGTCTGCGTGCGCTCGGGCGTGCGCAGCACGCGCACCAAGACCTCGGTGACGATTCCGGTCATCCCTTCGCTGCCGACGACGACGCCGCACAGGTCGTAGCCGAGCGGATCGGGCTCGCCGCCCACCGAGCCGATCTGCACGACCTCGCCGCCGGAGGTGACGAGGGTCAGCCCGAGGACGTGATTGACGGTGAAGCCGTACTTGAGACAGTGCGCGCCGCCGGAGTTCTCGGCGACGTTGCCGCCGATCGAGCAGACGCTCTGCGAGCTGGGATCGGGCGCGTAATAATAGCCCTCGGGCGCGATCGCACGGCTGATGTCGAGGTTGATCACGCCGGGCTGTACGCGCGCGACCCGGTTGGGCAGGTCGATCTCGAGGATCGACTTCATGCGCGACAGGCCGATCACGATGCAGCCTTCGCTCGGCAGCGCGCCGCCGGAGAGGCCGGTCCCCGCCCCGCGCGGGACGATCGGCATCTTCAGCTCGCGCGCCAACCGCACGCAGGCCGCGACCTCGTCGGTCGAGCCGGGGAGGACGACGATCTCCGGGCGCACGCGGTAGCCCAGCAGCCCGTCGCACTCGTAGGTGCGCAGTTGGGTCGGCTCGACGATCGCGTTGCGCTCGCCGACCAGCGCCGCGAAGCGCTCCTGCAGCCCGCGTGCCGCCAGTGTCGCGCTCATGCGCGTGCCTGCGCGGTCGGCGCCGCCAGCTCGGCGCTGCGCCGGAGCAAGGTCGTGCGGACCGCCGCGACGTGTTCGGCCGTACGCGTCGCCGCGGCGTCCGCGTCGCCGGCGCGCAGCGCGGCCAGGATCGCCTCGTGCTCGCGGATCGTCGTACGCCGGCGCGCGGGATCGGAGAGCGAGAGGAAGCGGTGCACGATCAGCTCCTCGCGGATCTCGCTGAGCATCCGCTTGAGCCGCTCGCTGCCGCCGCTGGCGACGATCGCGTCGTGAAAGGCCGTGTCGTGGCGCTCCATCGCGTTGGGATCCTCGAGCGCGGCGCGCATCCCGGCCAGGTGGCGCTCGAGCCGGCGCAAGGTCGCGGCGTTGACCGTCCGCGCGGCGCGCCGGGCGGCCAGCGACTCGAGCGCCTCGCGAATCTCGAACAGGCAGTCGATCTCGCCGGGGTCGAGCACGCGCACGACGCTCCCGCGCAGGCCCCGCGGTTCGAGCAGCCCCTCGCTCTCCAAGCGCCGCAGCGCCTCGCGGACCGGGGTGCGGCTGGCCCCCAGGCGCGCCGCCAGCTCGGCCTCGATGACCGGGCTGCCCGGGGCGAGCTCACCGCTGAGGATCGCCGACCGCAGCCGGTCGTGGATGCGGTCGCGCAGCGGCTGTTCGCGCCGCAGCGGCTGGAGCGCCTTGCCGTCCATCCCCTCACGCTACCGCACTCGTCCCGGCGGCGTCAATACGGGATGCCGTATCCCAAAATTCCGACCGCGGCCGACCACGAGGCCGCCCACCCCTGCGGTCCGAACCAGGCCGCCTATGACGCAGGATCGACCGACCATCGGCTTCATCGGCTTGGGGATCATGGGCAAGCCGATGGCGGAGAATCTCCTCGCTGCCGGCTACCCACTGGTCGTGCTCAACCGTTCACTGGGACCCGTCGACGCGCTCGTCGCGGGCGGCGCGCAGGCCGGCGGCTCGCCGCGCGACGTCGCGGCCCGCAGCGACGTCGTCATCACGATGCTCCCCGACTCGCCCGACGTCGAGGCCGTCGCGCTGGGCACCGACGGCATCGTCGCCGGCGCGCAGGCCGGCGCGCTGTGGATCGACATGAGCACGATCGCGCCCGCGACGACGGCGCGCGTCGCCGCGGCGTTCGCGGCGGTCGGCATCGACGCGCTCGACGCGCCGGTCAGCGGCGGCGAGAAGGGCGCGATCGAGGGGACGCTCTCGATCATGGTCGGCGGGAGCGACGAGGCGTTCGCGCGCGCGCAGCCGATCTTCGCCGTCCTCGGCAAGAACGTCGTCCACGTCGGCGCGCTCGGTGCGGGCCAGGTGACGAAGGCCTGCAACCAGATCGTCGTCGGCGTGACGATCGAGGCCGTCGCCGAGGCGCTCGCGCTGGCCCAGGCCGCCGGCGTCGATCCGGTCAAGGTCCGCGCCGCGCTGCTCGGCGGCTTCGCGCAGAGCCGGATCCTCGAGGTTCACGGCCAGCGGATGATCGACCGCAACTTCGTCCCCGGTTTCAAGTCGCGCCTGCACCGCAAGGACATGAACATCGCCGCCAACGCCGGCGACGCGGTCGGCCTCGATCTCGCCGCCGCCAAACTCGTGCGCGAGCGCTTCGACCAGCTCATCGCCCGCGGCGACGGCGAGCGCGACCACAGCGCCTTACGCACGCTCTTCGGCGAGTAGCTCCGCGCTTGCCGGACTCTGCCGGCGGTCAGTCGAGGAACGCGTCGGCGCGCAGGACGATGTCCGGCAACGCGGTGAGCGTGAAGACGTCCCCGCTCCGCAGGGTGGTGCAGACGCGGTAACCGAGATCGTGTGGCTCGCGGTGGTGGAGCAGCACGTCGCCTCGCAAATCGACGACGAGGTAATCGGCGATTCGGTGGCGGGCGTAGAGCCGCAGCTTCGGCCCAATATCTTTCTTGAGCGAGCTGTCCGCGATCTCGATCGCCGCGTAAATCTCCTCCGGCTCGACCGATGGGCCGCCCTTGTACGCTCGCAACGCGAGGACCGCGACGTCGGGCTGCGGCTCGTCACGCGTGCCCAGCGGCAACGACGCCTGTCCGGCCACCTCCGCCGCACCGGTCAAGGCGCGAACCAAGTAGCTCACGATCTGGAGATGCGAGCCCCAATGGTTCTGGCCGATCGGGCTCATCTCGACGATCGCGCCGTCGATGAGCTCGACGCGTTCCTCCGGCCGTAAGAGACCGATGTCGGCGAGCCGGTGGTACTCCTCGACGGTGAACGGACGAAGCGTGTAGTCGGTGACCATGTCACTCATGCGAGCCTACCTCGTGGGGATTGCCGCTTCGTGATCGCCGCGTTGCTGGCCTTCGGCTACTCGGCGGTCCACTCGAGGAGCGCGCGGCGCTCGTGTTGGTCGAAGCGGGCTTTCGTCTTGATCGCTTCCAGATAACGGCGCTTGCCGGCGCGATTGCCTTTGCCGATCAGCGTCGCTCCAACAAAACGGCCTTCGAGGAAGTAGAGCGCGCGGTACCAGCCTTTATCGCGGTCGACGTGCGTCTCGGTCTCGATCTCGGGCCGGTACTCCGGCGAGAGGCCGAACTGTGTGATCGTCTGCCCGCTGAAGACCAGCGAGCTGTACTCGGGGACGGTGTCGAACTGCTTGCGCTCGCCGCCGAGCATGTTGTGCGCGGCCAGCTTGCCGTGCGCGCCGGCGCTGTTCCACGTCCCCATCCGGTAGTGCATCTCGGCGATCGGGTCGTAGAATTCGGCGCAGTCGCCGGCGGCGAAGATCCCCGCGACGTCGGTCTCCAAGTGCTGGTCGGTGATGATCCCGGTATTGGTGCGAAGCGGCGTCCCCGCGCACAGCTCGAGGTTGATCGTCAGCCCGAGGCCGACGCCGAGCAGGTCGGTCGCGATCTCCTCGCCGCTCGAGGTGATGACCTTCGTCACCGCGCCGTTGTCGCGCACGCACGAGCGGACTTCTTCGCCGAAGTGCAGGTGCACGCCGTCGGCGCGCGCGGCGTCGTGCAGCAGCTCGCCGGCCGCCTCGTCGAGCATGCGGCGCAGGAAACGCGGCCCGCGGATCAGCCAATGCGTCTCGACCCCGCGCGAGACGAACGCCTCGGCCAGCTCGTAGGCGATGAACGAGCCGCCCGTCGCGACCGCGACCTTCGCGCTCTCGAGCGCGGTCGAGATCGCCCGGGTCTCGTCGAGATACTGAAAGTTGTAGACGTTGCCGGCGCCGGCGGCCCCCGGCGCGTCGGTCGGGTTGGGCCGGCCGCCCGTCGCCAGCAGGAGCGCGTCGTAGGGGTACTCGCGGCCGCCGGCGACGACCGTCTTGCCCTCGACGTCGATCGCCTCGACCCGCGTCTGCAGGTGCAGCGAGATCCCCAGCTTCTCGTGCCAGGCGAGGTCGCGCATGATGACCTTTTGCTCCGTCACCTGCTTGCGCAGCATCGGCGGGAGGGCGATCCGGTTGTACAGACAGTACGGCTCGTCGCCGAAAAGGAAGATAGAGCAGGTCGGGTCGAGCTTGCGCAACTGTTCGGCGCAGGTGGTCCCGGCGAAGCCGTTCCCGACGATCACATACGTTCTAGCCACTCATGACCACTCTAACGCAACGACGCGGAATCCCGCTACGACCATGAACCCACGCTTGGTGAACTTGCTCGCGAGCTTCATCCAGGGCTCGAGCGATTACGCCCTCGCGCGGCTGGAATTCGCGCTGCGCTTCACCGGGCAGCCGGCGCCCCCCGTCCTCGACCGCCTGCCGGACGCCTCGGCCGCGACGCTGCGCGAGCGCTGGGAAGGGGTCGAGGCCCAGCTCGGCGCGATCGTCGCCTACGTGAAACTGGTCGAAGAGAAGGCCGGTACCCAGCAGCGGAGCGACCCCGCCTTTCGCTGGCTGCGCCGGACCGTGCGGGAACTCGACCAATACGCGCGGGCCCTGCGCTGGGTTCTCATCGTCCATGGTGGGGATACTGGAGCCGAAGCCTCCGAAGCCTAAGGAAGGATGAGGTTCGATGGACTACTGGAACCGGGCGATCGACCAGGCGAAACAGCTGCAGCAGCTGGCCGCCGAGGCGATGCAGAAGACCGCCGAGCAGGCCCAACCGCTGGTCGCCGACGCGGTCTCGCGCGCTCAGGACCTGCACAAGACGCTCGTCGAGCAGGCCCCGCACGTGCAAGCGGCGGCACAGGAGCAGTACAACGCAGCGCTCGAGCATGCCGGCACGTTCATCGCGACCGGGAAGACGGTCCTCGAGGCGGGGACGGCCGCGGCGCAAGCGCACATGACGACCTTCGCCGATCAAGCCAAGAAGGCCGCGGACGCCGCCTTCAACGCCGCCTCGTCGAACCAGCCGAAGCCGCCTCCGACTTAGACCGGGACCGCCGCCGGCTGGGGGACGACGACCGCGATCCGCACGAAGGCGTCGAGCCCGTGCGGCTCCTCTTCGAGCAGTGCGCGCGCGCGGCGGGAGCCGGCGCGCTCCGCGTGCTCGGTCAGCAGCGCGCGCAGTCGCGCCCGGTCGGCGACGTCGAGGTCGTGCGCGACCAGCGGCGTCGGGCCGAGCCGCTGCGCGTGTTCCCGTAACACGAACAGCTCGCCGCCGGTCATCCCGCTGGCGAGATTCCGGCCGGTCGGGCCGAGGATCGCGACCGACCCCTTCGTCATGTACTCGCAGGCGTGATCGCCGGCGCCTTCGACGACGATCGTGGCGCCGCTGTTGCGGACCGCCAGCCGTTCGCCGGCCGTCCCGCGCACGTACGCCTCGCCGCCACGCGCGCCGTAGAAGCAGGCATTGCCGATCGCCGGCTCGTCGTCGGTCCCGGCGCCGCGCACGATCAGCATCCCGCCGCTCATCCCCTTGCCGGTCCCGTCGTTGGCTTCGCCGTCGAGCTCGAGGGTCAACGGCGCGGCCAGGAAGGCGCCGAAGCTCTGCCCGGCGCTGCCGTGATAGCGGTACACCGCCGGGCCGACGTACTCGCCGCGCTGCTTGCGGATGACCGCGTCGTACGACAGGCGCGCGGCCACGGCGCGGTCGGACGGCGTGATGCGTTGCGTCCCGCCGGGGATCGCTTCGTCGTCGAGGTGCGCGTTGTCGACCCGCGCGGAATCGTACGGCGCGCGCGTCTCGGGGAGCCGCAGGAGCTCGTCGAGGTCGATCCCCTTCGCGCGGTCGCCGCGCGGCTTGACCAAATCGCTGCGGCCGCGGATCTCTTCGAGCGAGCGCGCGCCCAGCGCGGCGAGGCGGCGGCGGACGTCGCGCGCGACGAAGCGCAGGAACGTCTCCGCGTCCTCGGCCGAGCCGGGGAACTTGCCGCGCAGCGCGGCGTCCTGCGTCGCGATCCCGACCGGGCAGGTGTTGAGATGGCACTGGTGCGCGTAGATGCAGCCCAGCGCGACCAAGAGCGCCGTCCCGAAGGCGAACATGTCGGCGCCGAGCATCGCGCCGAGGATCACGTCGCGGCCGGTCTTGAAGCCGCCGTCGACGCGCAGCTTGACGCGGCCGCGCAGGCCGTTGGCGACCAGCGTGTGGTGCGTCTCGACCAGCCCCAGCTCCCACGGCAAACCGGCGTGCTTGATCGAGCCCAGCGGCGAGGCGCCGGTGCCGCCGTCGTGGCCGGCGACGTGCACGACGTCGGCGCGCGCCTTGGCGACACCGCTGGCGACGAAGCCGATCCCCGCCTGCGCGACGAGCTTGACCGCGATCTTCGCCTTCGCGTTCGCGCGGCGCAAGTCGTAGATCAGCTGGGCCAGATCTTCGATCGAGTAGATGTCGTGATGCGGCGGCGGCGAGACGAGTTGCTGCCCCGGCGCCGCGCCGCGCAGCACCGCGATCTCCGGCGTCACCTTGAAGCCCGGAATCTGGCCGCCCTCGCCGGGCTTCGCGCCCTGGGCGATCTTGATCTCGAGCTCCTCGGCCGTCGCCAGGTACTCGGCCGAGACGCCGAAGCGCGCCGAGGCGACCTGCTTGACCGTGTTGAGCGTGCGGGTCGGATCCTCGCCACCCTCGCCGCCGTTGCTGCGCGCACCGGCCAGCTTCGCACCGGCCGCGACCGCTTCGTGCGCCTCGGGTCCGAGCGCGCCGAGCGACATCGCGGCGGTGACGAAGCGCGCCAGGATCGCCTCTTCGGGCTCGACCTCTTCGAGCGCGACCCGCTCGCCCAGCGCGACCGGTTCGATCAGGTCGCGCAGCGAGATCGTTTCGCGCACCTCGAGGTCGTCGGAGAGCTTGAGGAAGGCGGCCTCGTCGCGCGCGACGATCGTCTTGCGCAGCCCCTTGAGCAGCGGCGGGTCGAAGTGGCGATGGATGCCGTCGCGGCGATAGCGGAAGAGGCCGCGTTGGGGCGGCTCCGCGCCCTCTTCGGCCAGGACCAACCACGCGCGCAGGTCTTCTTCGAGCTCGTCGAACCCGAGCGCTTGCACGTGCGCGCCCATCCCGGGGAAGCAGGTCGAGACGATCTCGTCGCGCAGGCCGAGCGTCTCGAAGGTCTGCGCCCCGACGTACGAGCGCAGCGTGCAGATGCCGAGCTTCGCTAGCACCTTGACCAGCGCCGTGCGCAGCGCGTCGAGCAACGGACCGGCGGTGCCGGCCTCGGCGACCGCGGCGCGCGCGGCGAGCCACGGCGTGACGACGTTCGCGCCGGCGGCGATCAGCGCGGCGCAGGCGTGCGCGTCGCGGGCGAAGCCGTCGCAGGCGGCGATCGAGGCCTGCATGCGCAGCCCGACGGCGGTCAAGCGCTGGTGGACCGCACCGGCGGCCAGGATCGCCGGGACCGGCAGCGCGACCACGCGGTCGTCGAGGACCAGATACGTCGCGCCCTCGCGGACGGCGTGTTCCGCCTCGTCGGCGATCTCGGCGATCCGCGCGCGCAGGCCCGTCGCGCCGCATTCGAGCGCGATGCGGTAGGGGACTAGGCGTGCATCGTAGGCCAGCGCGTCGAACGCGCCCTCGTCGAGCAGCGCGGTGTCGACGGTGACGATGCTGCCCGGCGCCGGGACGTCGCCGTTGCTGTCGCCGCTGCCGACCCAGGCCCGCATGTCGAAGACGAAGCCTTCGCGCAGCGCGTCGATCGGCGGATTCGTGACCTGCGCGAAACGCTGGCGCAAGTACTCGGTGACGGGCATCCGGCGTTCGAGGAACGGCAGCGCGGCGTCGTCACCCATCGACCACACCGGCTCGCTACCGGCGGCCAACGGCGCGACGACCCCGGACAGCTCGTCCTTGGTGAAGCCGAAGCGGACCAAGTCGCGCCGCAAGGCGGCGGGATCGACCTCGCGCGGCGACTCTTCGGGCGGCAGCTCGAAGCGCCACGAGCGCACGGTCGCGCGGAAGTCGGCGCCGGCGCGGTGATTCGCGCGGAACGTCTCGGGGCGGATCAGCTCGCTGGTCGCGAAGCGCACGACGATGCGCTCGCCGGGGCCGAGCCGACCGCGCTCGACGATCGGGTCGTCGCCGAAGTCGACCACGCCGGCCTCCGAGGCCGCCAGCACCTTCCCTGAGGCCGTCATGCACCAGCGCAGCGGGCGGAAGCCGCTGCGGTCGAGAGCCGCGCCGACCCGGTCGCCGTCGGCGAACACGATCGCCGCCGGACCGTCCCACGGTTCGACGGTCGGGATGTGTGCATCGTAGTAGGCGCGCAGCCGTTCGTCGTCGTCGATCGCCGGCGAGAGCATCAAGTCGACCGCATCGTCGACGCGGTATCCGCTGCCCAGCATCGCGTCGAGCGCGACGTCGAACTCGAGCGAGTCGCTCGCACCGCGCGGCGAGAGGACGCCGCGCGCCCGCATCCAAGCGCGGTTGCCGGTGATCGTGTCGATCTCGCCGTTGTGCGCGATCAGCCCGAAGGGCTGCACGAGCCGCCAGCTCGGCGAGGTGTTGGTGCTGAAGCGCTGGTGGAAGACCGCGAACTGCGAGGCGCACGCGGGGTCGCGCAGGTCGGCGAAGTACGCGCCCAGTTCGCTCGAGGAGAGCAGCCCCTTGTAGACGACCGTCGTCGGCGAGGCGCTGACCAGCGTCGCCGCGTCGCCGGCCTCGTGCAGGGTGCGGATCACCGCCCGGCGCACCGACCGCATCCGCTCCCGGGTGTTGCCCGGCCCCATGTCGACCAGCAACTGCTCGTAGGAGGGCGCGCTCGCCGCGGCTTGGGCACCCAACACGGTTCGGTCGACCGGCGGGACCCGCCAGCGCATCGGCGCGACCTGTTCGGCCCGGATCGCGTGCTCGATCTTGGCCCGCATCGCGGCGGCCAGGTCCTCGTCGGCGGAGAGGAAGACGCAGACGGCGGCCAGGTGGCGCTCGGGGACCCGCACGTGGGCGGCGGCCAGTTCGCGCAGGAACAGCGCGCGCGGCGTCTCCAACAGGATCCCCGCGCCATCGCCGGTCCGGCCGTCGGCTGCCCGGGCACCGCGGTGCTCCATCGCGGCGACGGCGTTCAACGCGAGGCGGACGGTCTCATGAGAGGCGCGATTAGCGAGGTCGGCGAGGAACCCAACCCCGCACGCGTCGTGCTCGACGGGGCGCATGGGAACCCCCACCATAGTCCATTTCCCGCCACCTGTCATCCGACATTTGGCGAACGGGATTCAGCGAGGCTTCTTCTTCCCGTTCGGGTTTTCGACGTATTGGGCGCTGTGGGCCAGGATCACGGTCCGCCGGACGGCGGCCTGCAGGGTCGGATCGACCGGCGGCTGGGTGGAGAGCTCGGTCCGCACCAGGCCGCGCCAGGGCAGGCTCTTGGCGACCAGACGCACGTCGCGCCCGGCGGCCCGGGCGGTGCGCACGGCCTCGACCAGCCCGCGCATCATCGGCTCGCCGGTGACGTGGAGGTCGCGCACGTCGACGATGACGGTCCCTCCGGCCGGCTGGGCAAGCTCGGCGCTGAGCGTCGCGAACGACGCGACCAGGTCGGCGTCGAGTAGGCCGATCAGGTGCAGGAGGGTCGGGGCAGGAACGGGCAGCGGCTGGGGTGCGTACACGCGGGCTCCTCGTCGTTGAAGTTCTTGCCGATTGTACGCATGAGCGCTGTGAAATGTTTGAGCCGTCGATGAGAGCAGCCTGAGATTTGATCCGCGACACACCGGAGCTGACGGACGCCGACGGCGTCCTCGCAACCTTGGTGGCACCCGTCGACGAGGCCACGTTCCTCGCCGACTACTTCGAGCGCGCGCCACTTCACGTCGCGCGCGGCGAGGCGGCGCACTGGGCGACGCTCTACGGCTTGGCCGACGTCGAGGAGGCGTTGGCCGTCGGCTCGCGCGACGTCGAGCGCTTCGCGCTGATGCGCGCCGACGCCAGCGCCCTCCCGGCGGAGCAGTACACGATCGAACGACCCGCGCCGCGGGCGCGCGCGACCGGCCGGAGCCCGCAGCTGCACGTCGATCCGCGTGGCGTCGCCGGCGCCTTCGACCGCGGCTACTCCCTCTTGATCAAGGACGCCGCGTTCTTCAGCGGGCGGCTGCAACGGCTGTGCACCGCCTTGCAGCGTCGCTTGGGCGCGTTCGTCCAAGCCAACGTCTATCTCACGCCGCCGCGCGCGCAAGGCTTCGCGCTGCACCACGACACGCACGACACGCTGGTCCTCCAACTCGACGGGACGAAGACCTGGCGCATCTACCGGCCGTTGGTCGAGCTGCCGATCGAGAGCCAACCGTTCTCGGCGCCCAACGGCGACCCGCGCGCGGTGCTCGAGCGCGAGGTCACGCTCGAAGCCGGCGACACGCTCTACGTCCCACGCGGCTTCGCGCACGCGGCGACGACCGGCGCGAGCCGCTCGCTGCATCTGACGCTGGCGCTGCTCCCACTGCGGATCGTCGACCTACTCGACGCGCTGCTGCGGCTGGCCCCACTGCAGGACGTCGAATTGCGCCGGTCGCTCCCGCTGGGCTGGCTCGACGCGCCGGATTTCGCGAGCCGCTTGGGCGAGCTGGTCGCGCGGCGCTTCACCGCGGCCTGCACGCCGGCCGTGCTGAACGCGGCGCGCGAGCTGCTGGCGAACGACTTGTTCGCGCTGGCACGCACCGACGCCGGCGAGATCTTCCCGCAACTCGCCCGCGCCGCCGAGCTGACGCCGTCCGACCGGGTCAGCTTGCGAACCGACGTTCCGTACCGCGCGCGCGTGCAGCCGACCAGCTTCGAGTTGGTGCTGCCGGGGAAGTCGATCGGCTATCCGGTCACGTGCGTCGCGTTGCTGCGCCGGCTCGAACAGGGCCCGGCGACCCTGGCCGAGCTCGAGGCCTTGGCCAGCGACGGCATCGGACGCGCCTTCGCCAAGGCGCTGGTCCTCGAGGGCGTCGCGACGGTCGGCGACTGAGCGGCGCTCAGCCGGTCAGTCCGAGCGCGAGCATCATCCGATAGCCGACGTCGAGCGCGCGCTCGTCGATGTCGAAGCGCGCGTTGTGGTGTGGGAACGCGGTCGCTTCGCCACCCCGCGCGCCGACGATGAAGTACGCGCCCGGGCGCAGCTCCTGCATGAACGCCATGTCTTCGGCCCACATGACGATGTCGTGCTCGACGACGTTCTGCGCGCCCAGCTCGCGCCGCCCGGCGGCGCGCACCAGGTCGTTGATCGCGCGGTCGTTGACGGTCGGCGGATACAACCAGCGGTAGTTGAAGTCGTACTCGAAGCGCAGCGACTGGGCGAGCCCGGCCAAGATGCGCTCGATCCGCTGCGGCATCGAGGCCCGCACTTCGGCGTCGAAGGCGCGCACCGTCCCCTTCATCGTCGCCTGGTCGGGGATCACGTTGAAGGTCGTCCCGGCGCTGAACTGGCCGACCGTCACGACCGCCGGGTCCTTCGGGGCGACCTCGCGGCTGACGATCGTCTGCAGCAGCGTGACGAGGTAGGCGCCGGCGGCGATCGGGTCGACGGCCAGCTGCGGCATCGCGCCGTGACCGCCCTGGCCGCGGATCGTCAACTCGAACTCGTCGGCCGAGGCGAAGAAGGCGCCGTCGCGCACGCCGATCTTGCCGACGTCGAGGCCGCTGTAGAGGTGCAGCGCGAAGGTGCGCTCGACGTGCGGATGCTCGAGCGCGCCGTCGTCGATCATCTTCTTGGCGCCGGCGTGTCCCTCTTCACCCGGTTGGAAGCAGAAGACCAGCGTCCCCGGGACTTCAGCCCGGCGCGCGGCCAACGTCCGCGCCACGGCCAGCAGGATGGCGACGTGCCCGTCGTGCCCGCAGGCGTGCATCACCCCCGGCCGCGCCGAGCGGTACGGGACCTCGTTCAGCTCCTCGATCGGCAGCGCGTCCATGTCGGCCCGCAGCAGCGTCACCGGACCGGGTTTGCCACCGCGCAGCGTGCCGAGCACGCCCGTGATGCCGATGCCGGTTCGGATCTCGTCGAGTCCGAGCGCACCGAGCTGCTCGGCGACGAAGGCCGCCGTGGCATGCTCGACCATCGACAGCTCCGGCGCCGCGTGAAGCCGGCGCCGGGTCAGGATCAGGTCGTCGTGGGGGATGACGAC
>JBEKLD010000046.1:0-19218 GCA_050010375.1 Vulcanimicrobiaceae bacterium | reverse complement strand
GGGGCTGTAGTAGGTCCCAAGGGTTGGGCTGTTCGCCCATTAAAGCGGTACGCGATCTGGGTTCAGAACGTCGTGAGACAGTTCGGTCCCTATCCGCCGTGGGCGTAGGAGATTTGAGGAGTGTCGACCCTAGTACGAGAGGACCGGGTTGAACGAACCGCTGGTGAACCGGTTGTCGTGCCAACGGCATAGCCGGGTAGCTACGTTCGGACCAGATAAACGCTGAAAGCATATAAGCGTGAAACTGACTCCGAGATGAGATCTCAATCTCGCAAGAGTGAAGGGCCGTGGGAGACTACCACGTTGATAGGCCGGAGGTGGAAGGCGGGCAACCGCTGGAGCTGACCGGTACTAATAGCCCGGACACTTATTAAACAACACAATACGCCAAGAACGCATTGACGTTTGGCCATGGAAGTTCTTCTCTGTGCAGCTTTCGCACCGCGACCGCCTCGAGCTCCGGCTCGGCGTCGCGGCGCGGATCAAGTTTCTGGCGGCCATAGCGGTGGGGTCCCACCCGTTCCCATCCCGAACACGGCAGTTAAGCCCGCCAGCGCCGATGGTAGTCGGACCGCAGGGTCCCTCGAGAGTAGGACGTCGCCAGAATATCCGTCACGAACAGCCCGCCGATCGACAACGATCGTGCGGGCTGTTCGCGTTTCATCCCCTCGCACGCAGCATGCGAGCGTCGGCTGTTACGTGGTACTGGATAGCTGCCGCGTGCCCGGGAGGGTCGGTACGTTGGTACGCGAACCGACTCCGGTCATGCCGACGTACTACCTCATCCCGCTCTCGCTCGTCGTCCTCGCGGTGGGGTTGACGGCACTGCTCTACTGGGGCGGCTTCGTCGAAGAGCGGCGCAATGGTCGCCGCACCTAGCTGACGTAGGCGGCCGCCGTTGAGTGCCGGTCAGCCTATCCGAGCAACGCCATGCGGGTAATCCCCGCGGCGCAAGCGTGGAAGAAGGCCACCCGGAAGCCACTCTCGGAGAACGGCGTCGCGACCCCGTTCGGCCTCAGTGAGAACGACCGATTTTTCTTTTTCGGTTCGTGCCTGGCGCGCTCGATGGAGCGCGCGTTCCGCGTTCGCGGCCTGACGGTCCTGAGCACGACCATCGCCTTTCCCGCCAGCGAGTGCGCGGTCGGCCTCGACGTCGTCAACAAGGGCAAGGTCCCGGCGATGGTCCAAGAGGTTTCGTGGGCACTCGGTGTTACGACGTTTCCCACCGAGGCGTACCTCGAGGAAGAGGGCGGCGCGCTCCTGCGTGACCTGCAGCTCCCCGCCGAGATTCGCGCGGCGTCTCCCGAGCGCACGCTCGAACGCCGCCGGGACCTTCACCGCTACTTCGCTCGCATCGCCGATGCCAACGTCGTTATCGTCGATCTCTGCGGGATCGACAACTGGTTCGATCGCGCGACGGGCCTCTACTTGAATGCCGGGCCGTCGTACTGGGCCTTGCGCCGCGAGCCGGAACGCTTCGAGCTGCGTCTGGGCGGGTTCGAGGACTTGCGCTCCGCACTGCTGGATCTGCGCCGGGTCCTCGCCGGACTCGGTCATCCGGTGCGCATGATCCTGATCGTCAACCCGATGTCGCTACGAGCGAGCTTTCGCGGCGGAGACGTCCAGACCATCGAGACGCTGTATCGATCGACCTTACGAACGGTGGCGGGAGAGATGTCCGACGAGTTCGACGACATCGCCTACTTCCCGGTCTACGAAGCCGTCGCGTACCGTCCACGCTCGGAGATGTTCGATAACTACGACGTCCGCGTCCGCGAAGACGTCGTCGACGGATTGATGGGCTCGATGCTCCAGGCGTTCGGGATCGATCGCCCGGCAAGCGAGCCGGATTACAACGAAACGTCGTATCTGCGCGCCAATCCCGACGTCGCCGCCCTCGTGCGGGCCGGCGCCGTGCGCTCCGGCTATCACCACTGGCTCGACGAGGGCCGCGCCACGGGACGGCCGCTCGCCGTGGAGACAGCGCAGCTCGATGCGCCCATCGAGCTCTCGGATCTGCGTTCGACGATCACGGCGAGCGTGCCGAATCGGGTTCCGAAGGACCAGCGCATCGAGCTGAGCGTCACGATCGCCAATACGGGCCAGGCGAACTATTCGACCACCGGACGGTATCCGGTGCACTTCTGCTATCGCTGGTACGATGCGAGCGGAGCGCCGGCAGAGGTCGGCCACTCGCTGCACACGGCACTCCCGGACGTCGTACTCGCCGGCGAGACGATCGCGCTTGCGCCGCAGATCGCGACGCCCCGCTCGCCCGGTCGGTACACGCTGGCGTTGACCCTCCTGCAGCACGACGTCGCCTGGTTCGACGACGTCGACCCGGCCAACGGCCTGCGCGCCTCCGTGCTGGTCGAGAGTTCGGTTCCGGCGCCGCGGCCGTTGGTTATGGCCCAGTACCGCCCGCCGCCGCCGCTAGGCGACGTGTGCGGGAGCGAGGTCGTGCTCTTGGAGCACGAGCCCTGGCGTGATGATGTGCTTGTTGAGGCCGAGCGTCGAGGGATCGATCCCGAGTGCCAGCCCGACTAGCTGCGGGAGGTGGAAGATCGGCAGGTCGGTGCGGCCCCAACGCGCGGCCGAGTCGGCCTGGTAGCCGTCGAGCGCGAGGTGGCAGAGCGGGCACGGCGTGATGACCGCTTCGGCGCCTTGGTCCTTCGCCATGCGCATGTTCTGACCGACCATGTTGGCGGCGATCCCGTCCTTCTCGAGCTGGACGTGGAAGCCGCAGCAGCGGGTCTTGCCGGCGTAGTCGATCGCCTCGCCGCCCAGCGCGACGATCAGATCCTCGAGCGAGTGCGGATTGCGCGCCGACTCCCAGCCGTTGACCGATTCGGGCCGGATGATGTGGCAGCCGTAGAACGCGGCGACTTTGAGGCCGTTGAGCGGGTTCACGACCATCTTCTGGAGCTCGTCCAGGCCGATGTCGTCGATCAGCAGCCACAGTAGATGCCGCACGGTGACCGAACCGTCGTAGCGGGCGCCGAACTTGCCGAGGATCGCGTTGGCCTGACCCATCTGCCCTTCGTCCTCGAGCAGCTCCTTGTTGGCCGCGCGCATGTGCCCGGTGCAGGTCGAGCAGATCGTGATCACGTCGTCCAGGCCGAGCGCCTCGGCCTGGGCGTAGGTGCGCGCGTTGAGAACGCGCGCGATGTCACGGTTCGTGTCGTTGAGGACCGAGGCGCCGCAGCACGAGGCGGCGGTCAGCTCGACCAGTTCGATGCCCAGGCGGTCGGCCAAGAGCATGGTCGAGTTGAACAGCTCCTTGCACGACTCTTTGGCGACGCAGCCCGGGAAGAACCCGTACTTGCGCATCTGTGCGGACTTCGACTTGCCGCGTATCTGCGGCTTTTCGAGTGTAGCTGACATCAGAGCGTCGGGGCCTCCAGGGTGTCGAAGATCAGGCGAATCTCGTCGACCTTCGGGACGGGCTTGAGAAACGGCGGCGGCATCTTGCCGGCGAGCGCGAGGCGGATGGCCATCGGGGAGACCTTGATCAGGCCGATGATGTTGAACCGGCCGACGGTCCCTTGGACGACCTCGGTCTCGGCCAGCATTCCGGTCTGCTTGATCGTTTTGGCGACGACCAGCGCGTGGCGTGGGCCGGGCGCGTCGGTCAAGCCTTCCTCGATCGTGGCACGCTTGACGGCGATGATGTCGTCGTGCGGGTCGACGTGCTTGGGGCAGTACGAGCACGCATAGCAGTGCGCGCACAGCCAGAGATAGTCGTCGCTGATCTGGGCGGCGCGCTCCTTGCGTTTGGAATCACGCACGTCCTCGATGAAGCGGAAGGCGTACGCGATCGCGGCGGGGCCGGCGAAGGCCGGGTCGACCGAGACGACCGGGCAGAGCGCGTAGCAGGTCGCGCACATGACGCAGTTCGCGACCGCGACCAGCTTGTGCATGTCCTCGGGCGAGACGCGGCGCTCGCGCTCGTGGTCCTCGTCCCGGTCGGCCGGCTGCAAGTACGGTTTGAGGCGCGTATACTTGTCCCAGAACGGATCCATGTGGACCACCAGGTCCTTCATGGGCTGGAAGTTCGGCATCGGGTCGATCCCGACGCTACGATCGGCGCGCAGCACCGTCTTGACCGGCGTTTTGCAAGCCAGCCCCGTCGTGCCGTTGATGTTCATCGAGCACGAGCCGCAGATCGCCGAGCGGCACGAGCGCCGGAAGGTGATCGAGCCGTCGATCTCGGCCTTGGCGTGCTCGAGCGCGTCGAGCACCGTCGCCGTGTCGGGCAGATCGGTGATCTCGACCCGGTCCCGGTGCGGAACCTCGTCGGTCGCCTGGTCGAAGCGGAAGATGTCGAGCGTGTAGGCCATAATTAATACGTCCGGACGGCGGGCTGCCACTTGGTGATCGTCACCTTGCGGGAGTAGTCGGGTTCGGGGTCCGCCGTGGCTCCCTTGTACCGCATGAGGGTGTGGACCATCCACTTTTCGTCGTCGCGGTCCGGGAAGTCGGTTCGAGCCTGCGCGCCGCGCGACTCCTGGCGGTTGATTGCCCCCAGGACGATCGGCTGCGCGATGTCGGCCAAGCACTCGGTCTCGAGCAGGTTGACCAGGTCGGTGTTGAAGGTCTTCGACTTGTCCTGGACCGTCATCGTCGTCGCCGCCTGGCGCGCCGCGCGCAGCTTCTCCATGCCGACCTTCAGGTCGGCGTCGTCGCGGAAGATGAAGGCGTGGTCGCTCATCGCCTCGTTGATCGCCTTGCGGACGTGGCTATGGCGCTCGCCGCCGCGGCGGGCCAGGATCCCGGCGATCCGGCTCTTCTCGCTGGCCAAGGTGCGCTCGCTGGGGCGCACCTCGCCGATGCCCTTGATGTAGTCGATCGCGTGGCGCGCCGAGCGGGCGCCGAAGACGATCGTCTCGAGCAGCGAGTTGCCACCCAAGCGGTTCGCGCCGTGGACGGAGACGCAGGCGCATTCGCCGGCGGCGTAGACGCCGGGGATCCGGGTCACGCCGAACTTGTCGGTCTCGATCCCGCCCATCGCGTAGTGCATCCCAGGCAGGATCGGGATCGGCGTGTCGATCGCGTCCTTGCCGGTCGCGTCGAGCGCGAGCTCGCGGATCTGCGGCAGCCGTTCGAGGATCTTCTCGCGGCCCAGGTGACGCAGGTCGAGGAAGACGCAACCGTCGACGCCGCGGCCCTCGAGGATCTCCGTCCACTCGGCACGGCTGACGACGTCGCGCGAGGCCAGTTCGCCCTTGTTGGGGGCGTACTTGAACATGAACCGCTCGCCCAAGCTGTTCAGCAGGTACGCGCCTTCGCCGCGCGCCGCTTCGGAGAGCAGGACGCCGTTCTCTTTGAGCGAGGTCGGATGGAACTGGACGAACTCCATGTCCATCAACGGGATCCCGGCCCGGTAGGCGATCGCCGTTCCATCGGCGGTCGAGGCGTAGCCGTTGGTCGTCTTGCGGTAGACGCGGCCCAAGCCGCCGGTCGCGAAGATCGTCGCCTTCGCCGTCACCAGCTCCAGCTCGCCGTCGCGCATGTTGTAGGCGACGACGCCCGTCCCGATCCCATCCTCGACGGCCAGTGCCGTGGCGAAGTATTCCTCGTAGACCTTGACGTGGAAGCGCTCGAGCTGCTCCCACAGCGTGTGCAGGATGACCAGGCCCGTCACGTCGGCCGAGTAGCACGTGCGCGGCGAGCCGGCGCCGCCGAAGGGCCGCTGGGCGAGCCGCCCGTCGGGCATGCGCGAAAAGATACAGCCGCGGTGTTCGAGCCAGATGATCTGGCGCGGCGCGTCGTCGGCCATCGCCTCGATCGCGTCCTGGTCGCCCAGGTAGTCCGAGCCCTTGGCGCAGTCGAAGGCGTGGTTCTCCGGGGAATCGTCCTCGCGGTTGCCCAGGGCGGCGTTGATCCCGCCCTGCGCGGCCCCCGAATGGCTGCGGACCGGGTGCATCTTGGAGATGATGGCGACGTCGGCGCCGCGCTCGGCGGCTTCCACCGCCGCGCGCATCCCGGCCAGGCCCCCGCCGATCACGACGATGTCGTGCTTGATCACGTGTTTGCTCGCGCCCCTCGCTGCTGGTGCTTCAGCCCTAGTCTACTTGAATCGGATTTTCCCGACGCACCACCTTCGTCGCACGGCCCGTCCGCCATGCTGGGTGGGCGACTTTAGGCTGGGTCGGGGGCGAAGCGGAAGCGGTTCTTGCCGGCCAGCTTGGCCTCGTAGAGGGCCCGGTCGGCCGCCGCGAAGAGGGTCGTCGCGTCGGCGCCGTGCCGGGGGAAGAGCGCGACCCCGGCCGAGCAGCGCAGCAGCGTGCGGTCCAGCGCCACGTAGATGCGGCGCAGGATCGCCTCGGTGGCGATCCGGTCGGTCTGGGCCATGACCAGGACGAACTCGTCGCCGGCGTAGCGGGCCACGATGTCGCCGCGCCGGGCATTCGCCCGCAAGATCTCGGCGAAGGTCCGCAGGGCGTCGTCGCCGGCATGGTGGCCGCGGCCGTCGTTGATCTTCTTGAGGTCGTCCAGGTCGAGGACCAGGAAGGCCAGCGGGGCGCCGTAGCGCTCGGCGTTGTGCAGCTCCCGCTCCATCAGCTCGGTCAGAGCCCGCCGGTTGGCCAGACCTGTCAGCGGATCGGTCGAGGCGAGCCGCTGGGTCTCTTCGAGCAGTCGCTTCGTCTCGCTGTACAGGCGAGCGTTTTCCATCGCGATCGCCGCTTGGGCCGCGAAGTCGAGCAGCATCCGCAATTGCGTCTCGCTGATCTCGGGGGCCGGCGGCCGGTCGACGTACAGAACGCCGCGGACGGTGTTTCGGCTGATCAACGGGAGCATGCAGTAGGTGCCCTCGGCGTCCAACAGCGGGCTGTCGCCGTCGTCGGCGACCCCGAAGCTGAAGTCGAGCGTCCCGGCGACCATCGAGACGAAGGGCGGCGAACGGTGCATCGCCTCGGGGTCGGGGCTGGGGACGACCGCCCCGCCCGGCTCGGTCTCGAGGCGCCGGTTCGGCAGGCCGTCGCGGACCTCGAACAGGACGACGCGCCCGAAGTGCAGCGCCTCGTGCACCCCGCGCAGGACCGTCGCCAGGATGTCGTCGATCTCCAGGGTGGAGTTCATCGTCGAGAAGACCTGCTGCAGCACGAACAGCTCCGAGTTCTGCTGGGCAAACTCGTCGCGCTCGGCCTCGAGCAGGGCCAGGCGGCGCCGGAGCTGGGCCGCCTCCTCACGGAGCACGTTCAACTCACCGGTCGCCACGTCCACGGTGGAGACGGGGGCGGGAACTTCCACGTTCAAGAAGAGGTTGACGCTCGCAGGGTCTTCCTACGCTTCTCAGGTATCTGCTGGGTTTCCCGCGACCGGCCGTCCGCCAAGGTTAGCTTTTTCGTTGAGTTCGTCGTTCGTCCACCTGCACGTGCATAGCGAGTACTCGCTGCTGGACGGTGCGTGCCGTGTCGACCAGCTCTGCCGGCGCACGGCCGAGGACGGAGCCCCGGGCGTCGCGCTGACCGACCACGGCGTGATGTTCGGCGCGGTCGAGTTCCACGACCGCGCGAAGAAGGAGTATGGGCTCACGCCGATCATCGGCTGCGAGGCGTATATCGCGCCGCGCGGCCGGTTCGACCGTACCGTGCGCGACGAAGCGCACGTGACGCTGCTGGCCGCCAGCGACGTCGGCTACAAGAACCTGACGACCTTGATCTCCAAGGGCTTCCTCGAGGGGTATTACTACAAGCCGCGGATCGACATGGATCTGTTGGCCCGGCACAACGAGGGGCTGATCGTCCTCTCGGGGTGCATGTCCGGCCTGGTCGCCGCGCCATTGCTCAAGAACGACGCGGTGACCGCCAAGCAGAACGCGCGCGCCTTCGCGGACATCTTCGGCGACCGCTTCTACATCGAGATCATGCGTCACGGGATGCCCGAGGAAGACGCGATCAACGCGGGGTTGATCGCGCTCGCCCGCGAGGCCGGCTACCCGCTGGTGGCGACCAACGACTCGCACTACCTGGCGCGCGAAGACGCCCAGGCGCACGACGTGCTGCTCTGCATCGGAACCGGCAAGACGGTCGCCGACACCAACCGGATGAAGTTCTTCTCGGACCAGTTCTACGTCAAGAGCGCGGCCGAGATGCGCGAGCTGTTCGCCGACGTCCCCGACGCCTGCGACAACACGCTGGAGATCGTCAAACGGATCGACATCACGATCCCCGAGAAGATCTTCTACCTGCCGGACTATCCCGTGCCGAAGCGTGTGCGTGAGGAGGTCGCGCCCTCCGCCGAGGACTACCTGCGCCAGGTCTGCGAGGAAGGCTTCGTACACCGCTATGGCGAGGACCGTGCGCGCACCGACGCCGCGCTGCGGGAGCGGCTCGAGTACGAGCTGGGCGTCATCAATTCGATGGGCTTCGCCTCATACTTCTTGATCGTCTGGGATTTCATCAAGTACGCGCGTGACCGGGACATCCCGGTCGGGCCCGGGCGCGGGTCGGCCGTCGGCTCGGT
Source organism: Vulcanimicrobiaceae bacterium (assembly GCA_050010375.1). Classification (GTDB taxonomy): domain Bacteria; phylum Vulcanimicrobiota; class Vulcanimicrobiia; order Vulcanimicrobiales; family Vulcanimicrobiaceae; genus Vulcanimicrobium. The sequence goes on along the minus strand of JBEKLD010000046.1, from coordinate 10,749 downwards.
CGTCTCCTATTGTCTGGGGATCACCGATCTCGATCCGATCAAGTTCAATCTGCTCTTCGAGCGCTTCCTCAACCCCGAGCGCATCTCGATGCCGGATATCGACACCGACTTCTGCGTCGAGCGCCGCGACGAAGTGATCAAGTACGTGGTCGAGAAGTACGGCCAGGACCGGGTCGCGCAGATCGTGACCTTCGGGACGATGGCGGCGCGCGCCGCCGTGCGCGACGCCGGCCGCGCCCTGGGCGTCCCGCTGCCCGACGTCGACCGGGTCGCCAAACTGATCCCCTCCGGACCCACCGGTCTGACGATCCCGCAAGCGCTCCTGCAGATCCCGGAGCTCGGCGCGCTCTACGGTGCCGATCCCCAGATCCGCAAGCTGCTCGACACCGCCAAGTCGATCGAAGGCCTGGCGCGCAACGCCTCGACCCACGCCGCCGGGGTCGTCATCTCGAAGAACCCGCTGACCGACCACGTTCCGCTGGTGAAGATCGGCGACGACGGCATCAACACGCAGTACGACATGAACATGGTCGAGCGCATCGGCCTCTTGAAGATGGACTTCCTGGGATTGCGCAACCTCACCGTGATGAAAGCGGCGTCGGACGAGATCCGCCGCACGGTGAACCCGGCCTTCGATCTGGCGAAGATGCCCGATGACGACGTCCGCACCTACGAGATGCTCAGCCGTGGCGAGACGCTGGGCGTGTTCCAGATGGAGTCCGAGGGGATGACGCGGGTCAGCGTCGACCTCAAGCCCTCGCGCCTGGAAGACATCATCGCGCTCGTCGCGCTCTACCGTCCGGGCCCGATGGAGTGGATCCCCGACTACATCGCCGGCAAGCACGGCCGCTCGAGGGCGAAGTCCCTGCACCCGAAGCTGGACGCGATTCTCGCCGAGACGTACTCGGTCTGTCTCTATCAAGAACAGGTCATGCAGATCGCGCGTGACTTGGCGGGCTTCTCGCTGGGGCAGGCCGACGAGCTGCGCAAGGTGGTCGGGAAGAAGCAGAAGGACAAGATCCCGTACTACAAGGAGAAGTTCGTCGCGGGCTGCGCCGAGAACGACATCGGTCCGGACCTGGCCGAGCAGATCTTCGCGTTCATTGAGCCGTTCGCGGGGTATGGGTTCAACAAGGCGCACGCCGCGGCGTACGGTTGGATCGCGTATCAGACCGCGTATCTGAAAGCGAACTATCCGCTGCAGTACTTCGCGGCGCTGATGTCGTCGGTGCGCGACAAGACCGACAAGCTGGTCGAGTACATCGAAGAGGCGAAGAAGCGCGGCATCCCGGTCCTGCCGCCGGACGTCAACGCCTCGCTGGTCGACTTCGCCGTCGTCGGCGAACAGATCCGGTTCGGCTTGGCCGCCGTCAAGGGGGTCGGCGAGGGCGCGGTGCGCGCGATCCTCGACGCGCGCGAAGCCGGCGGCCCCTTCGCCGATCTATTCGATCTGGTCCAGCGGGTCGACGTCCACGCGGCGAACCGCAAGGTCTACGAAGCGTTGGTCAAGTGCGGCGCCTGCGACCAGTTGCCCGGCAACCGCGTGCAGCAGCTCGACGCTCTCGACGCCGCGCTCGAGGTCGCCTCGCGCGAGGCGCGCGACCGCGAGCTCGGTCAGGCCTCGCTGTTCGGGACGCTCGAGGAGCCGCACCCGGCGCTCAAGCCGACGCTGCGGCCGTTGCCTGCGCCGACGACGATGGAGCAGTTGGGCTGGGAGAAGGAGACGCTGGGGATCTTCGTCTCCGGCCACCCGCTGGCCGACGTCACCGAGGCGCTGGCGCGCACCGGCGCGACCGCGGTGCGCGAGCTGCGCACGCTCGCCGACGACACGCCGGTCAAGATCGCCGGCTTGGTCACGGCCGTGCGGCGGACGCTGACCAAGGCCCAGACGCAGATGTTGATCGCGACCGTTGAGGATACGACCGGCGCGATCGAGTGCGTCGTCTTCCCCAAGGCCTACGCCGAGCTGCAGGCGCGTTTCGAAGAGGACCGGATCGTCGTGATCACCGGCCGGCTGCGGCTGCGCGAGCGGCGCGGCGCGACTCCGGGCGAAGAGGCGCCGGTCGACCTGAACGTCTCGGTCAACGACGTGCAGCTCTTCGATCGCGCCGCGGCGATGCGCGCCGCGCCACCGCCGGAGGGTTGGCACGTCACGATCAGCTCCCGCGACCAGATCGACGACCTGGCGCTGCTGCTCTCCGAGTGGACCGGGACGACGCCCTTGGTGTTGCACATCAACGACGCGGTCGTGCAGCGCTCGGTCGCCGGAGATCGGCGCGTCGCGCAGCGCCTGGCCGCGATCGTCGGCGGCGCGAACGTGCGCGAGGGACCACCGTGAGACTCCCGGCCGGCGTGCGCGACTGGCTCCCGCACGAGCTGGCGCGCAAACGCGAGGTCGAGCAGCAGATGCGGGCGGTCTTCGGCCGCTGGGCCTACGAGGAGGTCCAGACGCCGATGATCGAGCGCTTCGACGTCCTCGAACGCGGCCTCGGCGAGGAGACGACCGAGCTGCTCTTCCAGTTCAACGACCGCCGTTCGACCGCGCTCGCCCTGCGACCCGAGATGACGACCCCGATCGCGCGGCTGGTCTCGACCCGCATGCGCGAACAACGGCTGCCGCTGCGGCTGGCCTACGTCGCGCCGGTCTTCCGCTACTACGAACAACCGCAGGAAGGGCGGATGCGCGAGCTGACGCAAGCCGGCGCCGAGCTGATCGGCGCCGCAGGCGTCGACGCCGACGCCGAGACGCTGTTCATGGCGATCGAAGCGATGGACGCGATCGGGCTGCGCGACGCGCACTTCGACATCAACGACGCGCGCGCGGTCGACGGGATCCTGGCCGGGGTCGGGCTCGACGGCGAGGCGGCCCGTGAGGCGAAGGTCGCGCTGCGGCATCGGAACCTGGTCGCGCTGGCGAAGTTCGAGCGCCCGGCGCTGCTCGAGTTCGGCTTGCGGCGCGGCGGGAGCGAGACGATCGATGCGGCGCGTGCGATCTGCCGGACCGCCGACTCGCTGGCCGCGCTCGACGATTTGACCGCGCTGCTCGCCCGCGCGGCGGCGCTCGGCTACGCCGACCGTGTCGCCGTCGACTTCTCGCTGCTGCGCGATCTGGAGTACTACACCGGGCTGCAATTCGAAGGCTACGTCGAGGAGATCGGCTTCTCGCTCTGCGGCGGCGGCCGGTACGACTCGCTGCTACCGAAATTCGGCTTCGACGTCCCGGCGGTCGGCTGGATCGCCGGCGTCGAGCGACTCCTGATCGCACTCGAGCGGCGCGGGAAGCACGTGACCCGCCGGCAGCACCGCATCGACGTCTTGGTCGCGGGTTCGGACGTCGTCGCGGCGCGCGAGCGCGACGCCGGCAACGTGGTGCGCTTCGCCGGCTCGCCGGCCAGCGACGACGAACTGGTCGCCGAGGCGCGCGCCTACGGGATCCCGCGCGTCGTGATCGCGCACGACGGCGCGGTCCGCGAGCTGCGCGTCGGGCCGGTCGCCGGCGAACCGGCGCCGCCGCGGACCCGCTCGAACTGGGACGCTCGCTGATGAACGCGAACGGGCGACTGACGATCGCCGTTCCGAAGGGTGCGCTCTATGCGGCTGCGGCGGATCGGCTGCGGGCGGCCGGGATCGACGTCCCCGACGACGTCGGCCGCAAGCTGACCGTCACCACCAGCGATGGGACGACGCTGCTGTTCTTGCGACCGACCGACGTCCCGGCGTACGTCGAGTTCGGTTCGGCCGACTGCGGTATCGTCGGCAAGGACGTGCTCTGGGAGACCGATCGCAACGTCGCCGAGCTGGCGGACCTGGGCTTCGGTTACTGCCGGTTGGTCGTCGCCGGTCGGCGCATCGATCGCTATCACGAAGGCGCGCCGCTGCCGACCTTCCTGCGCGTGGCGACGAAGTTCGTCCGCTCGGCCGAGGCGTTCTTCGCCGAGCGCGATCTGCCGGTCGAGTTGATCCCGCTCCACGGCTCGGTCGAGTTGAGCCCGCTGGTCGGGCTGGCCGACCTGATCGTCGATTTGGTCGCGACCGGGACGACGCTGCGCGACCACGACCTGGTCGTCGTCGAAGAGATCGCCACCAGCACCGCCCGCTTCGTGGTCAACCCGGTCCGTTTCCGTACCAAGTACGCCGCGATCACCGCGTTGCTCGAGCGCCTCCCCGCACCGGCACCGTGAGCGCCTCCGCCCGCTCAGTCGCCCAGGACGAGGGACGCGAGCTGAACGATGCGTCCCGCAAGACGTTGCCGGGCCGATACGGAACGGTGCGCGCGTGAGCCTGGACATCGTCAACGCCTCCGATCGCGAGGCGCTCAGCGGCCTGTTCGCCGGTGGTTGGAACCCGCCGTTGGCCGTCGTCTTCGCGGTGCGGGCGATCCTGGACGACGTGCGCGAGCGCGGCGACGTGGCGCTGCTCGACTACACGCGCCGCTGGGACCACGTCGATGCCGACGTCTCGAAGCTACGCGTCGACATCCCTTCGCGCAAGAATGCGCGCGAGCTGGTCCCCGAGCAGATCGCCGTTGGGCTCGAGTTGGCCCGCGAGCGAATCGCCGACTTCCACGCGCGTCAGCTGCCGGTCCCGATCGACTATCACGCGCACGACCTCACCCACTACGCGTACCTCTCGCGGGCGCTCGGCGCGATCGGAGCGTATGTCCCCGGCGGGAGCGCGCCGCTCCCCTCGACGGTCTTGATGACCGTCGTGCCGGCGAAGGTCGCCCGCGTCGAGCGGGTCGTCGTCGTCACCCCGCCGCAGCGCGACGGCAACGTCGATCCGGCCGTGCTCTACGCGTGCGCGCTGACCGAGGTCGACGAGTTGTATGCCGTCGGCGGCGCACAGGCGATCGCGGCGCTGGCCTACGGGACGCCGACGATCGCGCCGGTCGACAAGATCGTCGGACCCGGAAACGTCTTCGTCACCGAGGCCAAACGCCAAGTCTTCGGCGCCTGCGGGATCGACGGCCTCGCCGGGCCCTCCGAGGTGCTCGTCGTCGCCGACGCCGCGGCGAACCCCACCCTCGTCGCCGGCGAGATGGTGGCGCAGGCCGAGCACGACCCGCTCGCGCGCGTCGCCGTCGTCTCGCGCCACCGCCCGCTCTTGTTCAAGGTCATCGAGTTGCTCGAGGGGCCGTTCGGGCAGAAGAGTGGCCGCGACGCGATCGTCGGCAAGGTGCTCGCCGAGCGGACCTGGATCGTGCACGCGCTGCGCGACGAGGAGATCGTCGACGTGATCGACCGCTTCGCGCCCGAGCACCTCTCGCTGCTGGTCGAAGACCCGGCGAGCTGGATCCCGAAGATTCGCCGCGCCGGCGCGATCTTCGTCGGCGAGCACACACCGGTCGCCGCCGGCGACTACATCGCCGGCACGAACCACACCCTGCCGACCTCGGGCGCCGGCCGCTTCTCGTCCGGCCTGCGCACCGCCGACTTCCTGCGCTCGATGACGGTGGTCGAGAACAGCGCGCAGCGGATGCGCGACGATGCGCCGCTGCTGGCCGCCCTGGCCGACTTCGAGGGCCTGCCCGCCCACGCCCGAACCGCCCGCTTGCGCGCCGACTGAGCAGAGCAGTACGCGGAATCAGCGGTGCGGATGCCGAACACGTCTGCCCGATGGTGTCCTCGACGCGCATTCGCCTCGTCGCGCTGGACCTCGACGGAACGCTGATCGGAGCCGATCTCGTCCTGCGCCCGCGGGTGAAGGCGGCGGTCGCCGCCGCGCAAGCCGCGGGCGTCGCGGTGACGATCGTGACCGGGCGGATGTTCGCCGCCACCAAACCGTTCCTGCAGCAGCTGGCGATCGACGGTCCGGTCGTGTGCTATCAGGGCGCGGCGATCTTCGACGCGGCGACCGGTGCGACGCTGCGCGAGACACCGGTGCAGTCCGACGTAACGCGTCAGGTGCTCGACTGGGCGCACGAGCACGGCGTGCACGCCCAGTGCTACGCCGACGATCGGCTCTACGTCGACGAGATCAACCAATTCTCGCGCCGCTACACCGCGCTCGCGCGGGTCGAGCCGGTGCTGGTCCCCTCGCTGCGCGCGGCGTTCGACCGGCGTCCGACGATCAAGATCGTGCTGGTCGACGAGCCCGAACGCGCCGACGAACACTTGGCCGCGTTGCATGCGCTGCTCGGTGAACGGGCCTACCTGACCCGCAGCAGCCCCGACTTCGTCGAGGTCGTCGATCCGGCGGTCAACAAGGGCGAGGCGCTGGCCTTCGTCGCGGGTCGTGACGGCGTCCCGCTCGACGCGACGTTGGCGGTCGGCGATTCGTGGAACGACCTGCCGCTGCTCGACGCGGCGGCGATCGGCGTCGCGATGGGATCGGGACCGCCGCAGCTGCTGGCGCGCGCCGACGTGGTCGTCGGCGACGTCGCGCACGACGGCGTCGCCGAGGCGATCGAGCGCTACGTGCTGCGATGAGTTCCGGCGCACGCTCGCGACCGCGCGTCCTGCCGCGGCGGCGCAAGCCGTCGGTGGCGGCGCGGGCGCGGCCGTTCTGGGTCTTGGCGGCGCTGGCGCTGGCGGTCCTGGTGGCGGTCGGTGCGTGGCTTGCGCAGGCACCGTTCTTCCGCATCACCCACGTCGGCATCGAGGTCCCACTCGGTTCGCCGGTCTCGGTCACGCAAGTGCGGACAGCCGCCGCGATCGCGCCCGAAGCGAACCTGTGGCTGCTCTCGCCCGGTGCGATCGCGCGGCGGATCGAGGCGATCCCGTACGTCGACCGCGCGAGCATCCATCGCCTGCAGTTTCCGGCGCCGTCGGTCGAGCTCGGCATCACCGTCCGGCGCCCGGCCTTCTGCTGGCAGAGCGGCGGCGCCGAGGTGACGCTCGACGACACCGGCCGGGTGCTGCAGCTGGGCTGCATCGGCCCGGCGAGCCCGCGCCTGATCGCCGTCGCGGCGCCGCCGTCGCCGGGCGAGACGGTCACCGACCCGGGCGTCGTGCGTCTGCTGACCGATGCCGCGACGCTGGCCGGCGCCGGGCTCTCGATGCGCCGGCTGGGCTGGGATCGCTGGGGCGGCCTGGAGGGAGTCGACGCCAGCGGCGTCATCCTGCGCCTGGGCGACGACGCCGATCTCGCGGCCAAGGCAGCCCTCGTCGGCCCGGTCCGCGCCGGCATCGGGGCGAAGCGGACCGTCCGGGCGATCGACCTGCGGGCGCCGGGGACGCCGACGGTCGAGTTCCGGTGATCTGTGGAATCTGTGCAGAGATTTTGTAGGTATCCCCTCCCCCAGCCACAATATATGGGGGTACAAGTGAAGGCGATGAGGGATGGCTAGGGGCGAGACGATCGCCGGCCTGGACATTGGCACGACGAAGACGTGTGCCGTCATCGCAACGTCCGGCGCCGACGGGTTGGAGATCATCGGGGTCGGCGAAGCCCCCTCGACCGGGATGCGCAAGGGCGTCGTCACCGACCTCGAGGAGACCGTCCGGGCGATCGAGGCGGCGACCGAAAAGGCCGAGCGGATGGCGGGCGTGCACGTCTCGCACGTCTACGTCGGCGTGACCGGCGAGCACATGCAGTCGACCAACAATCGCGGCGTCGTGGCGGTGACCGGTGACGATCGCGAGGTGGTGCAAGCCGACCTCAAGCGTGTCGTCGACGTCTCGAAGATTATCAACCTGGCCGCCGACCGGCAGATCATCCACGCCTTGCCACGGCACTACACGATCGACGGGCAGGACGGCATCACCGATCCGGTCGGGATGAGCGGCGGCCGGCTCGAGGTCGACACGCACATCGTCACCGGCGGCTCGACCTTTATCGCGAACGTCCTCAAGTGCGTCCATCGCGCCGGGCTCGAACCGGCCGGAATCGTCTTCGAGCCGCTCGCCTCATCGGCCGCGACGCTACTCTCCGAAGAGAAGCAGGTCGGCGTCGTGCTGCTCGACATCGGCGGCGGGACGACCGACATCGCCGTCCACGCCGACGGCGGGGTCGTGCACAGCGCGACGATCCCGGTCGGCGGGAACATCCTGACCAACGACGTCGCGCTGGGGCTGCGCACGACGTTCGGCGAGGCCGAGAACGTCAAACGCACCTACGGCTCGGGGGTTCTGCGCCCCGACGAGACGGAGCAGTCGTTCCAGGTCAAGTCGCTCGACGGCCGCAGCACGCGCGAAGTGACCTCCTCGCAGCTGCGCGCGATCGTCTTGCCGCGGATGTTGGAGATCTTTCGCCTCGTCAAGGCCAACGTCGTCGAGCACATCGGGCGCGATCAGGTGCTCAGCGAGGTCGTCCTGACCGGCGGCGGCGCCCACCTGCGCGGGATCGAGTCGACGGCGGCCGAAGTGTTCGGCCTGCCGGTGCGCATCGGGGTGCCGATGACGGTCGCCGGCCTGACCGACGCCGTCAAGCAGCCCGAGTACGCGACCGCCGTCGGCCTGGTGTTGTTCGGTCCGCGCGGCGAGCAGGCGCCGCATCTCACCGGTCGCGGCGGGGGTGGCCTCGCCAAACTCTGGACCTGGTTCAGTTCGATTTGGAATTAATCCCGCTCTTTCCGGAAGAGGAAGTCGTACGAATGGCTGACGCGAAACGGTACGTCCCCGAGCACGCCGCGACGATCAAAGTGATCGGGTTGGGCGGCGGCGGTTGCAACGCCGTCAATCGGATGATCGAGGCCGGTTTGACCGGCGTCGATTTCTATGCGATCAACACCGACGTCCAAGCGCTGCGCAACAGCAAGACGAACAACACGGTGCAGATCGGGAACGGGTTGACGCGCGGCCTGGGCGCCGGCGCGAACCCGAACATCGGGCGCGAGGCGGCCGATGAGTCGCGCGAGGACCTGGCGATGATCCTCGACGGCGCCGATCTGGTGTTCATCACGGCCGGGATGGGCGGCGGCACCGGGACCGGCGCCGCGCCGGTCATCGCCGACCTCGCCCGCGAGTCCGGCGCCCTGACCGTCGCCGTCGTCACCAAGCCGTTCGCCTTCGAGGGCCGCAAGCGCATGCAGGCGGCCGAGCGCGGGATCGCGGACCTGGAGCCGAAAGTCGACACGCTGATCACGATCCCCAACGAGCGCATCTTGCAGATCATCGAGAAGCGCACGCCGCTCAACGAGGCCTTCGGCTGCGCCGACGACATCTTGCGCCAAGGGATCCAGGGGATCAGCGACCTGATCACCCAGCCCGGACTGATCAACCTCGACTTCGCCGACGTCAAGACGATCATGACCGACGCGGGCTCGGCGATGATGGGGATCGGCGAGGGGACGGGCGAGCACCGCGCCGCCGACGCGGCGCAGAAGGCGATCGCCTCGCCGTTGCTCGAGACGACGATCGAAGGCGCGCGCGGGGTGATCTTCAACATCACGGGAGGCCTGGATCTCTCGATGTACGAGGTCAACGAAGCGGCGGAGATGATCGCGCGGGCGGTCGACTCGGAGGCGCAGATCATCTTCGGGGCGTCGATCGATCCTGAGTTGCAGGGCAAGGTCCGCGTCACCGTCTTGGCGGCCGGCTTCGGGCAGCGCACGCATCGAACGCCGAGCAGCGTCGGCTTCGGGACGGCGCCGGTCGAGTTCGACAAGGTGGCCCCGGTCAACATGGACGACATCGAGGTCCCGGCCTTCCTGCGCTACCGAAGCTGAACCACGGCCGCGACGATCGGCTGAGCGTGGATGGACGAGCGTTGGCTGGTTCCCCGGCCGCTGGTGCTCGCCGGCGTCCTGCTGCTGGCGGTGCTCGCCGTCGGCAGTGCGGGCTACGTCGGGCTCGAGCACTGGTCGGCGTTCGATGCCTTCTACATGACCGTCACGACGGTGACGACGATCGGCGGCGGCGAGCCGCGGCCGATGGACGTCGCCGGCAAGTGGTGGACGATGGGGGTCGTCGCGGTCGGCTTCGGCGTCTTGACCTACACCGTGCTGGCGCTGATCGGGTACGTGATCGAAGGACGGCTCGGCGAGGCGGTCGTGCGCCGGCAGATGCGCCTGCGGGTCGGGCGCATGGATAACCACTTCGTGCTCTGCGGCTTCGGTCGCGTCGGTCGCGAGATCGCCCACGCATTGCACGGCGAGGGGATCCAGCTGGTCGTCATCGACAGCGACGAGCCGTCGCTCCAGCGCGCGGCCGCCGAGGGGTTCACCATCGTGTTCGGCAACGCGGCCGACGTCGCGACCTTGCAGCAGGCGGGGATCGAACGCGCGCGCGGCTTGATCACCGCCGTCGACAGCGACGCCGACAACGTCTACGTGACGCTCTCGGCGCGCGTACTGCGGCCCGATCTCTCGATCGTCGCGCGGGCCAACGTCGCCGACGCCGAGCCGAAGTTGCGGCTGGCCGGCGCGAACCGCGTCGTCTCGCCCTACGCACTGGCCGGCCGACGGTTGGCGAGCCTCGCGATGCGCCCGAGCGCCGTCGAGTTCGTCGACACGATCCTCTCGGCCGACAACGGCCAGCTCATGCTCGAGGACTTCACCCTCGAGCCGCAGACCCGCTGGGTCGGCGAGCCGCTCGGTCGGCTCGCGCCCGACGAAGGCGGATTGTTCGTCCTGGCGATCAAGCACGAGGGCCGGATGATCTTTCGACCGCCGGCGACGACGCTGCTGGCGGCCGGCGACGCGGTCGTCGTCGCCGGTCCGCCCGACGCGATTCGCGCGCTCGAGGCGCGCTTCTGAGGCGCCAGGGAGCGCCGCGCGCGACCGGAAGAAGGGCGAGGTGAGCCCGACGCTGTCCCCCGAGGTCACGGAGCACGCGGTCGCGATTCGGCGCGAGATCCACCGCCATCCGG
>JBEKLD010000045.1:0-19793 GCA_050010375.1 Vulcanimicrobiaceae bacterium | reverse complement strand
CAATCCGGGCGGGATCGGAACCGTCGCCTCGGTGCCGCGCCTGTTGGTCGGGCAAGGCGCGATCATCGCGACCGGCGCGATCACCTTTCCGGCGGGCTTCGCCCACACGTCGCGCGCAACGCTCGAGCAGCTCGGCGTCGAGAAGGTCATGACGATGACCTCGACCTACGACCACCGCGTCATCCAGGGTGCGCAGTCGGGCGAGTTCCTGCGCCGCGTCGAGGAGCTGCTCGCCGGCGCCGACGGCTTCTACGAGACCGTCTTCACCCAGCTCGGCGTGACCGCGGCGATCCGCGGCACGTCGACCAGCGCCAACGGCGCGCCGGCGCCGCTGCGCGAAGCCGTCGCGCCGATCGGCGAGCTGCCCGGTGTCCCCTCGGAAGAGATGCTGCGCGCGATCGCGGCCGGGATGGCGATCGTCTCGGCCTACCGCCGCCACGGCCACCTCGGCGCGTCGCTCGACCCGTTGGGGACGACGCCGCCCGAGGATCCGTCGCTCGATCCGGCCAGCTACGGCCTGACGCCCGCGATGATGCGCGCGATCCCGGCCTCGGTGCTGCGCGTCAAGGTGCCGGGCAACACGCTCGCCGACGTGCTGCCCAAGCTGCGCGAGACCTACAGCTCGACGATCGCTTACGAGATCGAGCACATCTCGAACACGCAGCAGCGCGAATGGCTGCGCGAGTACATCGAGACGGGGATGCACCGCCGCCCGCTGACCCCACAGCGCCGCGTCCAGGTCCTCCAACGGCTGACCAAGGTCGAGACGATGGAACGCTTCTTCCGCAAGCAGTTCATGTCGCAGAAGACCTTCTCGATCGAAGGGCTCGACGTGATGGTGCCGATGCTCGAGGAGACGATCTCGATGCTGGCCGAGGACGGGACCAAGACCGCCGTTCTCGGGATGGCGCATCGCGGCCGGCTCTCGACGATCGCCCACGTCGTCAATCGTCCCTACGAGGAGCTGCTGACCGAGTTCGATCAGGCCGCCACGCGCGAGGAGTTGCAGGCGCCCGACACGGTCGCCAACGACGTCACCGGCGACGTCAAGTACCACCACGGCGCGACCGGGACGTACACGACGCCGGTCGGCACGAAGATCCGGGTCGAGCTGGCGCACAATCCCTCGCATCTCGAGGCCGTCGACGGCGTCGTCGAGGGGATGACGCGCGCACTACAGACCGACCACGCCGTCGACCCGCCGACCCGCGACGTCGAGGTCGCCGCGCCGATCCTCATCCACGGCGACGCGGCGTTCGCCGCCCAAGGGATCGTCGCCGAGGTGCTCAACCTCCAAGGCCTGGCCGGCTACTCGACCGGCGGGACGATCCACATCATCTCGAACAACCAGGTCGGCTTCACCACCGATCCCTCCGAGGCGCGCTCGACGCGCTACGCTTCGGACCTGGCCAAGGGCTACGACCTGCCGATCGTCCACGTCAACGCCGACGACGTCGACGCGTGCATCGCGGCGGTCCACCTGGCGATCGACTACCGCCGCAAGTTCGGCCGCGACGTCGTCGTCGACCTGATCGGCTACCGCCGCTTCGGCCACAACGAGCAGGACGAACCCGCGTACACGCAGCCCAACATGTACGCGGTGATCGCCTCGCACCCGACGGTCCGCGAGCTCTACGCGGCCGAGCTGGTCGCGCAGGGGATCCTGACCAACGATCAGGTCAAGGCGCTGCAGGACGCGGCGACGGCGCGCATCAGCGAGGCCTACAAGCTCGTCAAGAGCGGCGAGTTCAAAGCCGAGGACGACGAGGCGCGCAAGCGCGGTAACCAGCCGGTGGTGGCGAGCACCGTCGACCGCGGCCGGCTGCTGCGCTGGAGCGACGCGGTCGTCGCCGCCCCCGACGGCTTTCAGGTCAACCGCAAGCTCCAAGGGCAGTTCGCCAAACGGACGCAGGCGCTGCGCGAGAGCGGTGAGGTCGACTGGGGTCTGGCCGAGGCGCTAGCCTTCGCCTCGCTGCTCAGCGACGGCGTTCCGATCCGCCTCACCGGTCAGGACACCGAGCGCGGCACCTTCTCGCATCGCCACGCCGTGTTGCACGACGCGCGCACCAACGAGAAGTACGTCCCGCTGCAGCACCTCGCCGATGCCAAGGCGTCGTTTGAGATCTACAACTCGCCGCTCTCCGAGTACGCCTGCTTGGGCTTCGAGTACGGCTACGGCATCGAGACGCCGGATGCGCTGGTCCTCTGGGAGGCGCAGTTCGGTGACTTCAACAACGGCGCGCAGATCATCATCGACCAGTTCATCGCCGCCGGGGCGGCCAAGTGGGGGCAGTCGACACGGCTGACGCTGCTGCTGCCGCACGGCTACGAAGGGGCCGGCCCCGAGCACTCGAGCGCGCGGCTCGAGCGCTTCCTGCAGCTCTCGGCCGAGGGCAACATCCGGGTCGCGAACTGCTCGACCTCGGCGCAATACTTCCACCTGCTGCGCGCGCAAGCGATGGGCGGGCAGCCGTACCCGCTGGTCGTCATGACGCCGAAGTCGCTGCTGCGCAACCGCGCGGCGTACGGGACGCTCGACGAGCTGGCCGGCGGCGCGTTCCGCCGGGCGATCGACGATCCGCGCTTCGCCAGCGCCGAGAAGTCCGCGGTCGAGCGCATCCTGTTGTGCAGCGGCCACATCTACTACGACCTGATCGCGAGCCCGCTCTACGAGCAGACGAAGAAGACGGCGATCGTGCGGGTCGAGATGCTCTCGCCCTTCCCGGTCAGCGAGGTCGTGCAGATCCTCTCGAGCTACCCGAACGTCGAGGAAGCGATCTGGGTCCAGGAGGAGCCGAAGAACATGGGCGCCCGTGCCCACGTGCGGCGTCGTCTAGTCGAGAAGCTTCCCAACGGCCTGTTCGACCTCGGCTACATCGGCCGCCCGTACCGCGCGAGCCCCTCGGAAGGCTACCCGGGCGCCCACGTCGTCGAGCAGGAGCGCATCGTCCGCGAAGCCTTGACCGAGCGCTGAGCGCGCCGTCGGCTACAAACAAAAAGAGGCGGTCCGTATGGACCGCCTCTCTTCGTTACCGGACCTTCCGGATCAGTGGAAGAGGCTGTTCGAATCGAAGTGGAAGGTGAAGTACGCGTCAAAGTTCGCGACGTGTACCGCGTTGGAGACGATCGGTCCGTAGTTGTGCACGGTGCCCAAGTACGGGATGCCAATCAGATCCTCGGTGGCGTTCGTGTAGCGCAGCGAGATCGCCGTGCCCGGGTTGAGGCGTTGGGTCAAGACGTACGTCATCTTGTCGGCCCAGCGCCACGGGTACTCCTGGTTCTCGTAGAAGTTGAGCGCGCCCCAGGTGTAGTTCACCGAACCGGTGAGGCCGTGCGTGAATGGGACGAGTGCAGCGATGTACTGCGTCGTCTCGTAGTAGTTCGACTGGTTGAGCGGCGGCACGTGGTTCGTCTGCAGATAATCTTCGGGGACGTAGATGATCTGGTGGAGGTGACCGAGGCAGGGCTCCGCGTCCGTCCCGATCGCCGGCTGCGTCGTGACAGCCGTGCACAGCTCGGCGACATGCGGGTCGACCCGCTGCCAGTCGCCGGTCAGGTTGAAGGCGAACTGGATACCGAACAGCTGCGGGATGTGCTGAGTCGTGTAGGTGAGACCCAGGTAGCCCCAGTGGGCTTCCGTCGAGTTGTTCGAGTACGGGAAGGGCACCGAGCTGATACCGGAGTTCTGACTGAAGCCCGTTGCACTGAGCGGGCACTGGGAGGGGACCGGCGGCAAGCAGCCGGCATACTCACGGTGGCGGAACTGCTCGCCGACCTCGGCGTTCCACTGCGGACTGAACGTCCAGTCGGCGCGGTAGACGAGCACGCTGTCGCGTGAGTCGGCGTTGTAGGTCGTCGCGCCGGTGGTCGGGTTCAATTGGCGCGTCGGTGCGGTGTTCAGCGTGCCGCCGATGTTGCGGTCGAACGAGAACGAGAGCTTCGTCGTGACGGGGAGCTTGATCGTCCCGCCAACGTCGAAGTAATCGTAGGTCGTACCCGGCTTGCTGAACTGTCCAGCTTCCTCGGTGTACATCGGGATGATGTCGATGATCGGATAGTGCGAGACGTTGAACCCGGTCGCAGACTGGGCGACGACCTGGTGGGTCGTGACGGTCGGCGTCGTCTGCGCGGTCTGCACGGGGGTCGTCGTGGTCGTGGCTGGCGTCGTGGTGGTAGCCGGAGTGGTTTGCGCCTGCGCCTGAGCAACGGCACCAACCACGAGAGCGACCACGGCGCACACGACCGGAAGCACGGTATTGGTGCGGCGCTGCGAAAGGCGCCGGACCAAGTGAGCTAGGTTCGAAATGGGAACGCCCTCCTCTTGAGAACGGCTAGAACGACACGTGATGCCTAGGGGCATGACATGGCTGAAGGCCGTTTGCGGAGACGACCGCAACTTTCCTTCGCAACCCCGGAACGGCAAGAGGAAACGTTTCGTTCCAGCGGGGGCCGGCCCGGATTGGGGCCCAGGGTCTGTGCATTCGGAGGATTCAGGTGGCTGGCGCGAGGGCGGTCTACATCGTAACCGGGTCGTCGGCGGGGATCGGAGCGGCCTGCGCGCAGCGCCTCGCCGCGAGGGGTGCCGGCGTCGTCGTCAATTACACGGCTGGGGAAGCGTCGGCCGGCGAGGTCGCGGCCGCGTGCGCCGCCGCCGGGGGTGAGGCGATCGTCGTGCGGGGCGACGTTTCCCAAGACCTCGATTGCCGGGCGCTGGCCGATGCCGCGCTCGCGCACTGGGGGCGGATCGACGGCCTGGTCAACAACGCCGGGATCACGGTCTTCGCCTCGCACCACGATCTGGAGGCGCTCGACCAGGCCGATTTCCAGCGGCTCTACGGCGTCAACGTCATCGGGCCGTATCAGATGGCCCGGGCGGTCGCCCCGGCCCTGCGCGAGCGGGGCGGCGCGATCGTCAACGTCTCCTCGATGGCGGCGCTCAGCGGTGAGGGCTCCTCGATCGCCTACGCGGCCTCGAAGGGCGCGCTCAACACGCTGACTCTCTCGCTGGCGCGGGCGCTGGCGCCGGCGATCCGGGTCAACGCCGTCTGCCCGGGGCTGGTCCAGACGCGCTGGACGGCGGCGGCGCTCGGCGCGGACGCCGCGGCCCGGCGCGTCGCCGCCTGGGAGGCGGCCGCGCCGCTGGGGCGCATCATCACGCCCGAGGACGTCGCCGACGCCATCGTCTGGCTGCTCGACGCCGGGTCAGTGACGGGCGAGATCCTGAGCCTCGACGCTGGAATGCATTTGGGCCCGGTGCCGAACCGCGCGCGCTGAGGGTTCCAGCCTGCACTCCGGGTGGCGCCGCACGCTGTGGATGATGGTCGCCGTCCAGGCGATCATGTCGCTCGCGTTTTCGATCTCGGCGCCGTTCCTGCCCCTGTTCGTCATCGAGCTGGGCGTGCGGCCGATGGCGCGGGTCGAGCTGTGGTCCGGGGCGATCGCCTCGGTCAACTTCCTCTTGGCGGCGATCTTCTCGCCGATCTGGGGCGGCCTCGCCGACAGGCTCGGCCGCAAGGCGATGGTCGTGCGCTCCTCGGCGGCGGTCTGTCTGTTTACCGCCTTGATGGGCTTGGCGCCCAACGTCCTGGTGCTGTTCCTGGCCCGCGCCTGCATGGGGATTTTCAGCGGCTTCTCCGCGGCGGCAACGGCGCTGGTCGGCACGCAGGTTCCCGAAGGGCTGCTCGGCTTCTCGCTCGGCTGGATGGCGACCGGGCAGCTCGTCGGTGGGCTGGTCGGGCCGATGGCGGGCGGGCTGCTCGCCGACTGGCTGCACGACTACCGCGAGGTCTTCTTCTGGACCTCAGGGGTCGCGTTCGTCGCCGCGCTGACCTGCACGCTGGCCGTGCGCGAGCGATTCGTCCGGCCCACCGCCGGCGCAGGGGTGCGCGGGCCGATCTGGGGACAGTTCGCCGAGCTGGTCCGCCATCCGCAGCTCGCGCCGCTGTTCGTCGTCGTCCTGTTGGCGCAAGTCTCCGCGCTCGGCGTGCAGCCGATCGTCCCGCTCTTCGTGCGCGACCTGGTCGGCGACGCGCCGTGGCTGGCGACGGCGGCCGGCGCCGCGTTCGCCGTCACCGGCGCCGCCGATCTGATCGCCTCGCCGTTCCTGGGCAAGCGCAGCGACCTGATCGGGTACCGGCGCGTGCTGACGATCTCGCTCGCCGGCGTCGCGTGCTTCACGATCCCGCAGGCCTTCGTCCACTCGATCTGGGCCTTCTTGGCGCTCCGGTTCGGCGTCGGCGTCTTCCTGGGCGGCGTGCTCCCGACCGCCAACGCCTGGATCGGGACGATGTTCCCGGTCGAACGACGCGGAGCGGTCTACGGGGTCGTCGCCAGCGCGACGTTCATGGGGATGTTCGTCGGCCCGCTGCTCGGCGGCGCGCTCGCCGCGCGCTTCGGCTTCGCGGCCGTCTTCCTGACCTTCGGCGGGCTGACGCTGGGGAATCTGACCTGGGTCGCGCTCGGCGTGCGCGAGCGGAGCGCGCACGCCGCGGCCTAAGGCGGCCCCTTCCGCTCCGGAGCGAGGACGGCGGGCCACCGCCCCGGCGGCGCCGTAACTCGTGCCGATGCTCGCTTTCGTCCTGCTCCTAGCGCAGATCGCGACGCCCGCACCCGACGCGGGCGCCTCGCCGAGCCCGCAGCGGCTGCTCGGGATGATCCGCGCCGAATATCGCTCGCACCGGCCGCCGCCGCCGTACGAGACCTACACGCTGATCCGCAAGCAACTCGCGACCAACGGCTATCCGGATCCACTCGGCTCGTACACGGTGCACATCTGGGTCCGCAACAGCGATCGGGCCGCGCTCACGCGCTTCGTCTACCGCGACGACGCGCGCGGCGACCTGACCTTCGACCGCCCGGCGTTCAACGAGGACCGCGATCCCGGGCCGCCGACCGCCGACGTCTTCGAGCCCGCGCCGTTGCGCCACCATCCCGTCGCCGAAGTTCCGACGCCGGAGCCGAACTACACGCCCCCGCCGCTGATCGGTGGCGTGCGCACGCTGCTCGAGTTCGACTACACCGTGACCTCGGTCGAGACCGTCGGCGATCAACTGCACCTGCACGTCGAGCCGCGCCGCGACGTCGACCGCAACCGGTTACGCGAGATCTGGTGCGACAAGAACACGCTCGAGCTGCACAAGCTCATCGCGACCGATAAGCTGTTCGACCGGGACGCCGGGAACCACGTCTACGCGGTCATCTTCACGATCACGATGGGCAACGTGCAAGGCCTCCCGGTCGTGACCGATCTGCACGGCGTCGTCGGCAAAGACAGCAACGGGGAGCAGTACGTGGGCGACGGACAGGACGTCGACTACCAATTCCGCGACATCACCTTCCCCGCCTCACTCCCGGCCTGGTACTTCGACCCGCGCACCTACGCCCAGCATCAAAACGACGCGCCGTCGTGAGGTTGGACCTGCGCCAGCCGCTGTAGCACCTGTTCGACGGTCGGGAAGGCCTCGACGAGCGTGCGGTTGCGCGCGGTGATGAAACCTTTGGCGTGCGCGCCGTCGATCAGCGCGAGCAGCCCGTCGAAGTAGCCCTCGACGTTGGCCAGCAGGCAGGGCGCGTCGGCGAGCCCGAGCTGCACCCAGGTCACGATCTCGAAGTACTCCTCGAAGGTGCCGAAGCCGCCGGGGAGTGCGACGAACGCATCGGCCAGCTCGGCCATCAGCGCTTTGCGCTCGTGCATCGACTCGACGACGCGCAGGTCGACGCCGCGGTGCGCGACCTCGCGCTCTTCGAGGAAGCGCGGGATCACCCCGATGACCTCGCCACCGGCGGCCAGCGCCGCGTCGGCGAGGGCGCCCATCAAGCCGACCCGCCCGCCGCCGTAGACGACGCCGTAACCGGCGCCCGCCAGCGCCGCGCCGAACGCGCGCGCCGTCGCCGCGAAGCGCGGGTCGTCGCCGGGCAACGACCCGCAGTAGACGCAGACGCGCATCTACGGCAAGGGCGTCGCGAGTACGGCTTGGCGGCTCGCCATCAGCGGTCGGATCCCGTTGATGCCCAGGCGCTGAAAATGCTCGGTCGCGTAGTGCACGTCGAGCGCCGCCTGGTCGGCCCAGCTCTCATAGAGCACGAAGGTCGTTCGGTCGGCGATCCCACGAGCGACGAGGTACCCCAGGCAGCCGGGCTCGGTGCGCGAGGCCGCGGCGAGCTGCTCGAAGAGCCGCTGCGCCTCGTCGGCGCGCTCCGCGGGGAAGGTATAGGTGACCGCGTTGATGAGCATCGCCATCGCCCTTCGACGCGGCGATGCGCCGCCCTTACGCCAGGGCGGTGACCTTGTCGCCGGCGTGCGCGAGGGCGTCGCGGATCATCGCGTCCTGGAGCGCCGGAACGGCCCAGCGCGCCTGCGCCGGGGGCGCGAGCGTGTCGATCGGATCGAAGTAGAGGAACGACTGCCCGGGCTTGACGCCCGGCGCGTGGTAGACGGTGATCCCGTTCTCGCGATCGTAGTATTCGAAGCTGTGGACGTCGCGCTTGCCACCGCCGCCCGGCGCGTCGCAGATGAAGAGCGGCGTGTTGAAACCGGCGGTCACGCCGCGCACGCCCTTCTCGATCTCGAGCGCGGTCGCGATCGAGGTGCGCAGCTCCTCGACGCCCTGCACCAGGTCGTGCATGTAGACGTAGTACGGCTGGACGTTGATCCACGACAACCGTTTGACCAGTGTCGTCATCGTCGCGACATCGTCGTTGACGCCGCGGATCAGGACGCTCTGGTTGCGCACGGTGACCCCGCGTTGGAAGAGGACCTCCATCGCGCGCTGCGTGATCCACGAGATCTCGTTGGGAGAGTTGAAGTGCGTGTGCAGCACGACGTCCTTGCCCAGCGCGCGGCCGTGTTCGACCACGCCGCACAGCGCGTCGGTCCAGGCCGTGTCGGTGAGGATCTTCATCGGCATCACGGCCGGGCCTTTGGTCGCAAAGCGCATCCGCCGCACGTGCGGGATCGCCAGCAGCGCCTCGCCGATCAAGGTGATGTTCTTGGGCGCGAGTTGGTAGGTGTCGCCACCGGAGATCACCACGTCTTCGATCTCCGGGCGCGAGGCGATGTAGTCGAAGGCGCGTTGCCACAGCTCGGGCGTCTTTGCGAGCGCGGCCTTGTCGATCAACTCGGTGTCCGGACCGACGGCGTACGAGCGCGTGCAGAAGCGGCAGTAGACCGGGCAGGTCTGCAGCGGCAGGAAGAGCGCTTTGTCGCCGTAGCGGTGGGTGAGCCCCTGGACCGGCGCGTCGTCCTGCTCGTGCAGCGAGTCGAGGGTCAGTCGCGGGTGATCGGGCAGCAGCCGCGAGGCGATCGGGATGAACTGCCGTCGGATCGGATCTTCGTAGGGTCGCGTCCAATCGATCGAGGCGAGGACGTACGGCGAGACGCGCACCGCCATCGGTGCGCGCCGGAAACCTTCGCGCGCGTCGTCGAGGAAGGTCGGATCGACGATCCCGCCGATCGTCTCGAACAATTCCTCCGGCGTCTTGACCGAGTGGCGTGCTTGCCAGAGATGGTCGAGGAACGTCGCCTCGTCGACCGCTTCGTACACCGGGAGCGCACGCCAGAACTCGCCCTGGCGCAGGTTGCGATGCTCCAGGGTGGCCGGATCGGCGGGCGGTTTGACGTGGTGCACGAGCTCTCCCAGGGTCACGGCGCGGCGTACCGTGAGACGAAATGAGCCAGCAGGGCCGGATGGTTGCGCAGGGTCTGCAGGGCGAGCGCGGCGTGACCCTTGGCGTAGCCGTTGCCGACCATCATCCGCACGTCTTTGCCGGCGCCCTCAGCGCCCAGCGCCGCCGCCGTGAACGAGGTCGCCATGGAGAAGAAGTAGACCGTCCCCTCGTCCTTGCAGCACAGGATCGAGGCCAGCTCGGTCCCGGCGCAGTTGACGCAGTTGACGACCAAGTCGGCGAGCGCCGGCAACGCGGCGGCGCTCGCTTCGCGCACCGCCAGGGCGTCGCGGGCGTCGGCGACGACCAGCGCATCCAGGAAGCCGCTCGCGGCCAGCAACCGCGCGCCGGCCGAGTCGGCATCGGGGACGATACCGACCACGCGCCCCGTCGGGCCGACGGCCTCGCGCGCCTGCGCGCACACGAGCAATCCGGACTTCCCGTCGGCACCGATCACGCAGACGGTCGCGCCGGGCGTGGCCAGCCGGCGCACCTGTGCCGGCGCACCGGCGACGTCGAAGACGGCCAGCGCGACCGACGTCGGCAGATCGTCGGGGAGCGGTGCGTAGATCCCGCTCTCGAAGAGCACGGCGGTCCCGCGCGCGCGCAGCTGCCCGGTCGCGACGTCGACCGAATCGATCGCCTCGAGCCGCAGCGGCGTGAGCGTCAGCGAGACGAGCGAGGCGATGCGGTCGCCGACGGCGAGATCGTCGCGTCCGGCGAGTGCCGCGCCGATCGCCAGCACGCGGCCGACGAACATGCCGCCGCTGCCGGTAACCGGATTGTGTTGTTTGCCGCGCGCGTTGACCGTCGCCAGGATGTGCGAGGCGATCGCGGCGGGATCGCCGGCGCAGCGTGCACGGATCTGCGCGAACGATGCCGAGTCGACGTTGATCGCCTCGACGGCGCACAAGATCTCGTTGTCGCGAATCTCGGGTGAGTTGTCGAGTCGCCACGCCGTCTGCGGGAGTGCGCCCGGCGGCTCGATGACACGGTGCGAGCCGAATGGACAGGTCGTCGTGTCGGGTGCCGCGTTCACCCCAGCGCCTCGACCGGCAGCCCGCCGCGCTCGAACGGCGTCGTCAGCACGATCGTGGTGCGCGTCCGCGCGACGCCGGGGATCCGTTTGAGCCGGGTCAGGAAGTCGTCGAGGTGGACGGTCGAACGGGTGACGACCTTGAGCAGGTAGGTCTCGTCGCCGGCGACGCTGTGGATCTCGAGGATCTCGGGGAAGGCCTGGGCGGCGTGGGTGAACGCGTCGTAGTCGAGGTCGGGCGCGCAGTAGGCGCTCACGAACGCGGTCAGCTCGTAGCCGACCCGGCGGGCGTCGAGGTGGGCCGCATAGCCGATGACGAAGCCGCGCGCTTCGAGCCGTTTGACCCGGTCGTGGACGGCCGGCGGCTTGAGGCCGACCAACGCGCCGAGCTCGGCGTAGGTCGAGCGCGCGTTGCGCTGCAAGGCCTCGAGCAGACGGAGATCGGTTCGATCCAACTCCGGATGCCCTGCGGGCGAACGGCCGGAACGAGCATCGATCGGTTCGGGCTTTACGATCATAGAGCATGGATTTCTTCGACGCAGGCTGGCACACCTGGCGCCGGCAGCGGCGTCGATCATCGGTACGCCAGCGTACCGTCTGGCGGAGGCCGGCGAGGACGGCCGAGCCCCGGGCTAGGAACGAGCCCGCGATGCCCTCGGCCGCCCGGTTCCGCCTCCTCGCCAGCCTCGCCCTCGCTACCGTGCTCGCGGGCTGCGTGCGCTCCGCGGGGCCGGCCCCACCCGCGGCGACCCTGCGGTTCTCGGTCGCGGCCGACCCCCGCACCCTGGACCCCCTCTTCGCCCACACCGATGCGAACGGGGTCGAGCAGCAGCTGAACCGGCTCGTCTTCGAACCGCTGGTCGACGTCGACGAGAACGGCCGCCCCGTCCCGGTGTTGTTGGCGCGCCTGCCGACGCTCGCCAACGGTGACCTGTCGCCCGACGGGCGCACGATCGTCTATCGCCTGCGGACCGGAGTGCGCTGGCAGGACGGCGTCCCGGTCACCGCGCGCGACGTCGTCTGGACGATCCACGCCATCCTCGACGACCGCAACGCGGTCGCCTCGCGCGCGGGCTACGACCGCATCGCCACGGTGTCGGCGCTCGACGCGCACACGGTCCGGGTGCGGCTGCGCGCGCCGTGGGCACCGGCCGCCGCGACGCTGTTCGGCGACGGTCCGGCCCCGCAGTACGTCTTGCCGGCGCACCTGCTCGCCGGCGTGCGCGACCTCGCGACCAGCGCGTTCGGCGCGCATCCGGTCGGCGACGGACCGTACCGCTTCGTCTCGTGGTCGCGCGGCGAGCGGCTCGTCTACGCGGCGAACCCGACCTACTGGCGCGGCCGACCGGCGATCGCGCGGCTCGACGTCGACGTCGTCCCCGACCCCGGCACGAACTTCACCCTGCTGCGCAGCGGCGCGCTCGACTGGAACCTGCTCTCGCCGTCGCAACGCGCGTCGCTCGGCGCGGCGCCGGGGCTGCAGTTCCGCACGGTGCCGCTGGCGCTGGTCGTCGGTCTGGCGCTGCAGACGCAGCATCCGCCGCTCGACGACGTGCGCGTGCGGCGCGCGATCGCCGCCTCGATCGACCGCGCCGAGATCTCGCGCACGATCACGGCCGGTCGCTACCCGGTGGTCGACACGGCGCAACCGCTCGGGTCGTGGGCGCGCGATCCGGCGGTGCACGAGCCGGCCTACGATCCGGCCGCGGCGGACCGGCTGCTCGACGCGGCCGGTTGGCGGCGCGGCGCCGACGGGATGCGGGCGCAGCACGGGACGCCGCTGGCGCTGACCTACGTGCAGTTCCCCGAGTCGCAGACCGGCGTGCGGGTGGCGGTCGTCGTCCAGCGCGAGCTGCAGGCGCGCGGGATCGCGGTGACGATCAAGTCGCTCTCGAACGCGCAGCTCTTCCTGCCGCGCGCCGAAGGCGGGACGCTCGCAAACGGCCGGTTCGATCTCGCCTACGTGCCGTGGCCGATGGGCGCCGACCCCGACGATGCGTCGTTGCTCGCCTGCGACGGCTTCGCCAACTATGCGCGCTGGTGCGACCCGCAGGTCGATGCGCTCGAGCGCCGCGCGCTGATCGCGCCGGACCGCGCCGAGCGGAAGCGGCTCTACGCGGCGATCGAGCGCCGCGTCGCCGCCGCCGTGCCGATCGTCTTCTTGTTCGACCCGTCGTACTCGTACGCGTACCGGGACGATCTCTCGGGCTTCTTCCCCAACGCCTTCACCCCGACGTGGGATGCCTGGCGCTGGAGCCGAAGAGGTTCCTGACGTGCAGGACTTCTTCGCGACCGGCTTCCCCTACGAGATCGCGGGCCTCATCTATTTCGCGTTCTACTTGGTGATGTCGCGGCCGCGCGCGGCCGGCCGCTTCTCGCGCCGCTCGCAGGCGTTGGTGCTGCTGGCCTCGATCGCGCTCGTCGCCAGCGTCCCGCTGCACTACGGCGGGCGGGCCGGTACGATGGCGTTCGTGCTGCTGCTGGTCCTGATCTCGCTGGTCTCGACCGCCGTCGACGCACGCACGCACCCTCCGACGCGCCGTTAGCGCTCGGCCAGCACCTCGAGCTTGTTGCCGTCGGGGTCTTCGAAGAAACAGGCGTAGTAGGTCGTGCCGTAGGCCTCGTGCGGATCCTCGATCGCGCGCGCGCCGATCGCCGGCAGGTAGGTCGCGATCGCGTCGACCGTGCCGCGCGAGGGTGCCAGGAACGCGACCCGGTTGGGGCCCGGCGCCATGGTGGCATCCTCGGTGATCCCGAACCACTCGTTGGGGCGCCAGTCCGGCAGGGCGTCGGCGGGCGGGATCGCCCAGGTGGTGAAGCGCGAGCCCTCGTGCTTGACGGCGCCGAGCAGGTTGAGGATCGCATCGTAGAACGCGGTCGCCTGCACGCGGTCGCGCACCCGCAGGTCGACATGGGAGAGCAGCATCGCCCAGAGGTTCGAGCGGGAGACGCCGGCTCCCGGTAAAAGCACTGCCCATGCGATCGACCTACTGGCTGGGCGCCTTGGCCGTGACGCTGCTTCTCGTCGGGCTGACGGCGAGCCGGGCCGGTGCGCAGGCGTGCGCGCGGCCGAACCTGGCCGCGACGACGATCCACGCGGCGATGCCCGACGTGCCGCCCATGGCGGCGCAGCAAGGCATTTCGGGAGTGGTTCAGGTGGAGGTCTCGCTCGACGCGAACAGCCACATCGTCGCCCTCAAGATCTACTCTTCGCCCAGCGCGCTGCTGAACGCAGCGGCGCTTGCGGCCGCCCGTCAGTCGTCGTTCCAAACCGCAATCGTGAACTGCACGCCGATCGCGGTCGACTACCTCTTCTCGGTCGAGTTCGACTCCCAGCCTGGGCCCCGGTTGCCGCTGAACCCCCTCGCCCCGCGAGCGAGGTCTGCGGAGCTGGTTTGCTGGCAGCCCGACGTCGACGCCCAGATCAGGGGGCAATCGATGGCGTTCCCCTCGTCCTCGGCGATGGCGAAGATCCACTGGCCTATGTCCGCGGTGGTCGTGGTCGCGGCTAACGTCGATGCGGCTGGACGGATCACCGACGCGTCGATTCGGTCTTCGCCGAACCCGCTGCTCGACGACGCAGCGCTCACGGTGGCCCGCAGGTCGATGTTTTCGCCGGCGTTGGTGAGCTGTCGTCCGACGGCTGCAACGGTCCTCGTGCGGGTGCCGTTCGGCGACGCGCCGCGCTTCGTACAACCGGAGAACACGGCGAAGGCGTCGCTGGTCGGTCCCGCCAACGCTCCCGAGATCGCGGTCGTCGTCATGGAGTCCGCCGCCGAAACGCCGCTGCGCGCGCGGTTCGAGGTCTCCGTGACTGCAGACGCGGCCGACGTCGCGAGCGCCAACGCAAAGGCGGATGTTGCCGAGCGCGCGGTGATCGACCAGCTGCAGTCGGCCGGAATCGATCGTGCGCACGTCGTCAGCGAGCCGTTGTCGACGGGCCCCACCCCGTACGCGTCTCTGGCATCGGCGCGCGTCACGAGAGCCTTCTTCATCGACGCGCCGGCGCCACAGGCCCAGAGCCTCTATCGGCTCTTCACCTTCCAGCCGTTCAACGCGTCGCTCAATGGTGGACGGCTCTTGGACCAGCATGTCTTCGTCTCTGCGTCCGAGCCGCGCGACGTCGGCGACCGCGACGCGGCGGATCGCGGGCTCGCGCGGGCGGCGATGCACCGTGCTCTCGTCGCCGCGCAGGCCTTCGCGCGTGAGCGGCGGCTTGCGCTGGGGCCGCTTCGAGATGTGCGAACCAGCGGGTTCGTCGACATCTCGCAGCCCGAGGCATTCTGGGCGCAGGTCGAGTTCGAGGTGCTCTTTGCCGTATCGCCAAGCGGGGGTACGTCGCGGTGAGGCGGATTCTCATCTGCGCGCTCGCCCTCGGTGTCGCGATCGTCGCGTTGCAAGGCCGCGTACCTGCTTTGCGGGCGCAACCGTGCGTCGACACACCTGCCGACGCGACCCGTCTCGTGCAGGCGCGCGGTGCCACCCTCTTCCCAACGGCAGGCTACGTCCTGGTGAGCCTGGATGCTGCCGGTACCGTGCAGGACGTGAGCCCACAGGACGGCCGGAAGGGCAACGATGCTTGGGCGCTGATCCTTGCGGCGCGCGCCTCGACGTATCGACCGGCGACGCACGACTGCGCGCCTATCGCATCGAAGATCATGGTACACGTTCCGACGTATCCGAGCCAGATTGCGTTGGAACTGCCGGCGCTTCACCAGCCCACGATATCGACCGTCGGCTCGGGAAGCGTCTCGCGAAGTGCCGACAGCTTCTTCTATTCGGTGCATGCGAAGGCATTCGTGAACGACGTGGATGCCGCGACGCTCGCCATCGCCGGTTCGCGTTCGGCGTTGCGGCATCGCCTCGAACAGGCCGGCGTCCCTGCGGCATCGCTCGACGTAAGCGATCCCGGGGCATCGCTTGGGTTCTTCTATTCGTCGTCCCCGCCGCCGGCCGTGCGCCAGATTTCCTCGCTCGTCACGCTGACACTGCCGGTTCCGGTGCCGTTGAGCGACGTCTTCACCGCGTCGGTCGGCCAAGATTCCGATTTCGCGTCCATCGCGCGCTTCGGATACACGGTCCGGGACGAACAGGAGTTCCGTGAAGAGGCGTTCGTCGCCGCGTTGGACGACGCGACCCACCATGCCGCGGCGATCGCGGACGCCGCCGGCCTCGGGACCGTGCGCCTCGAACGCATCCAGGCCCTCGACGCCGACACGGGTGGCCCGTCCTGGGAGGTCCAGCTTCCGATCCAGATGCCGCTCGAGACCGACTTCACCCGTCTCGAGCCCGACCGGGCCGGTGCGCCGATCGTGATCCAACGAGCGTTGGTCCGTGCCGTCTTCACCGTCGTCTCACCGGCCACACCGGCGCCATAACCGCGACTACGAGAGCGCCTTGACTCCCGCGACGACGCCGTCGATCGATTTCTTGGCGTCGCCGAAGAGCATGACGGTCTTGGGGTCGTCGAAGAGGGGGTTGTCGATGCCGGCGAAGCCGGAGTTCATCGAGCGTTTGAGGACGACCACGTTAGCGGCTTTGTCGACGTCGAGGATCGGCATCCCGTAGATGGGGCTCGTCTTGTCGGTGCGGGCGGCGGGGTTGGTGACGTCGTTGGCGCCGACGACCAGCGCGACGTCGGCGCGCTCGAACTCGGGGTTGATCTCGTCCATGTCGTAGAGCGAGGTGTACGGGACGTTGGCCTCGGCGAGTAGCACGTTCATGTGGCCCGGCATCCGGCCGGCGACCGGGTGGATCGCATACTTGACCTCGACGCCGCGCTTCTCGAGCTGGTCCTCGAGCTCGCGGATCGAGTGCTGCGCCTGCGCGACGGCCATCCCGTAGCCGGGCACGACGATCACCTCGTTCGCGTAGGCCAGCATCGCGGCGACGTCGTCGGCGCTGACGCTGCGCACGTTATGCTGCTTGGCCGTGCCTGCGGCCCCGGTGGTCTTGATCGCCCCGAAGGCCCCGAACAGCACGTTGGTGATCGAGCGGTTCATCGCGCGACCCATCAGCACCGTCAGCAGCGTCCCCGACGCGCCGACTAGCGCGCCGGCGATGATCAGGACGCTGTTCCCCAGCACGAAGCCGGTCGCCGCCGCCGCCAGGCCGGTGAACGAGTTGAGCAGCGAGATGACGACCGGCATGTCGGCCCCGCCGATCGGCAGCACGAAGAGGATGCCGAGTACGAACGCGCAGCCCAGCGCGACGAAGAAGTAGTTCAGCGCGTAGGGCGAGCCGGCGACGACGAAGCCCCACGAGACCAGGATCGCCAGCAGCAAGAGCGCGTTGACGACCTGCTGGCCCGGATAGGTGATCGGCCGCCCCGTCATCACCTCTTGCAGCTTGAGGAAGGCGATGATCGAGCCGGCGAACGAGAGCGCGCCGATCACCGCCGAGAGGACGCTGGTGAACGAGACGTCGTAGGTGATCGGCTGACCGGTATGATAGAGCTTGAGCAGCTCGCCGGCCGCGACCAGCGCCGCGGCGCCGCCGCCGGCGCCGTTGAAGAGCGCGACCATCTGCGGCATCGCGGTCATCTTGACGCGCTGCGCCGAGACGATCCCGACCGCCGCGCCGATGACCAGCGCCACCCCGACGACGATCCAGTTGACGATCCCCTGGGTCAGCACCGCGACGACCGCGATCAGCATCCCGAGCGCGCTGATCCGGTTCCCTAGCCGCGCGGTCTTCGGCGAACTCAGTCGGCTCAACCCGACGATGAAGCAGATCGCGGTGATCAGATACGCGATGTCGACCGGGTTGGCCAGCGTGGTGTCGGCGGTCATCCCGCGTCCTCGCGCTTGGGTGCCGGGGCCTTCGGCCGAAACATCTGCAGCATCCGTTCGGTGACGGTGTAGCCGCCGAAGACGTTGAGCGAGGCCAGCACGACCAGGATGAAGCCCAGGATCGCGTTGTAGGGCGTATCGACGACGCCGGCGACCAAGATCGCGCCGACCAACACGATCCCGTGGATCGCGTTGGTGGCCGACATCAACGGCGTGTGCAGGGTCGTTGGGACCTTCGAGATGACTTCGAAACCGACGAAGACGGCCAGGATGAAGATCGTCAGCTCGGTGAGCAGGTGTGCGGTCACGTCGGCTCCGGTGCGGTGCGAGAGGGAATCAGGTCGCGGCGAGCGCCGCGCGGGTCGGCTCGTGGACGATCTCACCGGCGCGCACGATCGTCGCGCCGCGCGCGATCTCGTCGTCCGCGTCGAGCACGAGTTTGCCGTCGTGCACGAGGTAGGTGATCAGCGCCTGCACGTTGCGCGCGTAGAGCCGGCTGGCGTCGCTCGGCACGGTCGCCGGCAGGTTGACCGCGCCGATCACGCTCACGCCGTTGGGGCTCACGACCGTCTCGCCGGCGCGGGTCAGCTCGCAGTTCCCGCCGGTCTCGGCGGCCAGGTCGACGATCACGCTGCCGGGCTCCATCGCGGCGACCGCCTCGGCCGTGACCAGCACGGGCGCCTTGCGGCCCGGGACGGCGGCCGTCGTGATGACGACGTCGGAGGCGCCGATCGCCTTGACCATCGCCGCGCGCTGGATCGCGATCTCCTCGGGCGTCAGCTCGCGCGCATAGCCGCCTTGCCCGGTCGCTTCGACGCCGGCGATCTCGAGGAACTTCGCACCCAACGACTGCACTTGTTCCTTGACCGCCGCGCGTGCGTCGTAGCCGGTGACGGCGCCGCCGAGGCGGCGCGCGGTCCCGATCGCCTGCAGGCCGGCGACGCCGGCGCCGATCACCAGCACCTTCGCCGGCTTCACGGTGCCGGCCGCGGTCGTCAGCATCGGGAAGTACTTCGGCAGCGCGTCGGCCGCGAGCAGCACCGCTTTGTAGCCGGCGATCGAGGCCTGCGAGGAGAGCGCGTCCATCGCTTGGGCGAGCGTCGTGCGCGGGATCAGCTCCATCGCGAGCGCGGAGAGGCCGTGCGCCGCGTAGCGCTCGACCGAGCGTGGATCGCCCAGCGGCGCGAGGAAGCCGATCAGCGTCGCGCCGCGCGGGATCGGGTCGAGCTCGGCGTCGGTCGGCTTGGCGACGCGCACGACGACGTCGGCATCGCGGTAGACCGCCTCGCCGTCGGCGAGCTGCGCGCCGGCCTGCTCGTACGCCGCATCCGTGTAGAACGCGCGCGCGCCGGCGCCGCGTTCGACCGCGACGGTGTACCCGTCCTTGACGAACTTCGCGACGATCTCCGGGACCAGCGCAACACGGCGTTCGCCCGGTGCGTGCTCGGTAGGGACGGCGATCCTCATGGAGCGACTGTTATCGCAGTGCGAGGCTCGGGTCCCTCCGTCGCCGCAAGCGGTCTGCGCCGGCGCCAGCGGAGGATCGGCCGTTCGACGCCGTAGGTGATCGCGGTCGAGACGACCAGCGCGACCGGAACGGCAACGAACGCGAAGGCGAGCATCCAGCCGGCATTCAGGTGCTGATCGCCCGTGTAGGGCGGGATGTGATGCAGGACGAGCTCGCGCGCGATCGGCTGGTGCCAGAGGTACAGATTGTAGGAGATCGCGGCGAGGAAGATCAGGATGGGATTCGCCAGCGTGTGCTGCAAACCGCGCAGCGCGAAGAGCGAGCCGAGGCCGGTCGCGAAGCACGTCAGCGCCACGGCCGAGCGCCAGTGCACGACCCACAGCTGCGGCCAACCGTAATCGAAGCGGTGCAGGTAACAGTCGTGCGCCAGCGCGACGTAGCCGGCGATCCCAATCAGCATCAGTGCCGAGAACGCCCAACGCCGCGCGACGAACTGCGGCCGGCGGCCGATCGTGACCGCGGCCCACGCGCAGAGCATCCCAGCGGCGAAGAAGTCGAGGTAGCCCGGCAGTTGCGCCAAGAGCTCCTCGATGAAAGAGGTGTTCGCGCCGAACCACCACAGCCGCCACGCGTTGGCGACCGCGAACAGAGCCAGCGCGGTCGTGCGCGGCCAGCGCAGAAATGCCGCGCACAGCAGCGGGAAGAGCAGGTAGAACTGGACCTCGACGCCGAGCGACCACATCGGGCCGTCGATCGACTCGTTCGTCTGTGCGAACCAGTTGTGGACGAAGAGCAGGTGGAAGCCGACGTCGCGCAGGCCGCTGAGCAGGTTTGG
>JBEKLD010000044.1:0-20251 GCA_050010375.1 Vulcanimicrobiaceae bacterium | reverse complement strand
AGCGATCCGCTCTGGTTCGCGAACCTGGTGCCGACGACGTCGGTCGCGCAGGTGCCGCCCGAGCCCTCGCTCGACGCGCTGATCACCTCGGCGATCCAGAACCGGCCCGAGATCGCGCAGCTGCGGGCGCAGCGCGCCGAGTCCAACCTCAACCTCGACTATGCGCGCGACCAGCTCAAACCGCAGGTCGATCTCGGTCTCGGCTACACCTCGAACGGCTTTGCCGGCAACCCGCTCAGCCCGCTGTCGAACCCGCTCTTCGCGCTGCTCGGCTCGTTGGTCCCGCCCGCGGAGCTGGCCTTGTTCCCGTCGCCACCCGGCTACCAGACCGGCAACATCGGGGCTTCGCTGCGCAACGCGCTCGACAACCGCTTTCCGGTCTACGCCGGTCAGCTGACGATCTCGATACCGATCGGCGAGCACACCGCCAAGGCCGACCTCGCGATCGCGCAAGAGCAGCAGCGCCAGGTACAACTCAACGAGACGGCCGTCTTACAGCGCCTGCGCGGCGAGGCGGTCAACGCGATTCAAGGCTTGCGCGAGGCGCAGTACCGGGTGATCGCGGCGCGCTCCGCCCGCGAAGCGGCTCAGCGCGTGTTGCTCGGCGAGCAGCGCCGCTTCGAGTCCGGGACGTCGACGACGTTCTTGGTTCTGCAACGCCAGCTTGCGCTGGCGCAGGACGAAGGGCTCGAGCTCACGGCGCAGACCGACCTCGACAAAGCGATCGTCGAGCTGAACCGCGTCAGCGGTGGAATCTTCTCGCAGAACGGGATCGACGTCGATGCCGTCGGCAGCCAGACCCTCGACGCCGCCGGCTCGACCAGTGTCTTGCCGCCGGCACCCGCGGCGACCGCGCCGCCGGTCCGCGGCTTACCGCACCAGTAACGCGCTCGCGCGGATCTAGTTAGGGGCTCGCTTCGTAGGCGAGGTGTTTGGACGCGGCGGCGGCGTCGACGAACCAGCGCAGCTCGCCCTCGCGCGGCTGGACGACCTGCGAAGGATAGACGTCGACGTCGCGCGGACCGTCGAGTACGGCGTGCAAGGCGTCGGCTTTCTCGGCGCCGCCGGCGGTGATCGCGACGTGGCGCGCCAGGTTGATCGTCGTCGGCGTCAGTGTGATCCGCCAGCGGTCGAGCTTGGCGACGTAGTGCGCGACGACCAGGCGGTTCGCTTGGATCCCGGCCAGCGTCCCGGGGAAGAGCGAGGCGGTATGACCGTCGGGGCCCATGCCGAGCAGGATCAGGTCGAGACGCGGGTGCTCGCCGAGCTCGCGCTCGAGGATCACCGCGTAGTCCGCGGCGGCGGCGGTCGGGTCGTCGTCCTCGCCGCGCATGCGATGGACGCGATCGGCTGGGATTTGCAGGCGGTCGAGCAGCGTCTCGCGGTTCATCCGATAGTTGGACTCGGGGTCGTCGGGCGGGACGCATCGCTCGTCGCCGAACCAGAAGACGACCCGCTCCCACGCGACCCGGTCGCGCCGGGGCGGAATCGCAAGCAAGGCGTTCATCGCGCGCGGGGTCGAGCCGCCGGCCAGCACGAGATGCGCCCGCTCGCGCTGCGCGAGGGTGGCCTGCAGCACCTCGACGACGTGATCGGCGGCGGCTGTCGCGAGCGCCACGGCGTCGGGCAGCACCACGACGTTGCGCGCGTGCGTCATGCGGGGGCGGTGGGCGCCGGCGCCTCGTCGCCGAGCAGCGTCGCGGCGTTGGAGAGCGCGGTCGCGAACAGTTCGTCGGTGCCGCGTTGCAGGATCGCCGCTTCGAGCAACGAGGCGTTGTCGATCGCCTGCAGGGTGAAGAGCCGCACGTCGCGCGCGTGCTCACCGGAGACCCAGACGCGCACGACTTGCGGGTCGTCGGTCACCTCGCCGTGGTACGCCGAGCTCGCGCTGGCCAGTTCGACGCTGCGCACGCGCCGGATCTCGCCCGTCCGTTCGCGCTTGAAGGCGATCGCTTTGCCCTCGCGGTCGGCGAAGGCGTCGCGCCCGCGCGCGCGCCAACCGAGGCGGCTGGCCAGCCAACCGCCCAGGTAGAACGCCTCCGCATCGGAGCCGCTGGCGATGGTCAGCGAACGCAGCGCGTACAGCTCGCCCAGCAGGTTCGGGTCGTCGAAGAAGTGCGCGATCATCTCCTGCCAGGGCCGCAGCCGTAGCCAGGCCAGGTCGCGCAGCCCGACCGACGGATTGGCGGCGCGGAAGTGGGTCAGTTCGAGCAGCGTGCGCGCGTCGCGCAAGGCGCCCGACGAGTCGACGACGATCGCGTCGATGTGCGGCAGGAGCGCGTCGAAGACCGGCCTTGCCGAGGAGGTCGAGCTGCTCCACCACAGCTCGGTCGGGACCCCGCGCGGGCAGAGCGTCGTGACGTACTCGGCGATCTGGGCGGGCGAGAGGCCGACGACGTCGACCAGCACGTGCTCGCCCTGGACGCTCAGGTGGACGTCGACGTTCCGGTCGGCCGTGGTGACGGTTGCGCCGGGCACGGTGCCGGTGCGGTCGAGGATCAGGGTGAACGACGGATGCTTCTCGCCGAGCATGTCGGCGCGCTCGAGGACCCAACCGCGCCGCTCGGCGTCGTCGAGCCAGACGACCAGGTTCATCGTCGAGGTCGAGAGTTTGGTCCCGGCGAGTTCGCCGCGGACGGCCTCGATCGAGGCGGCGACGGTCGAGCGGACCTTCATATCTTCCGCCACTCTCGACCGTCGGCGATCAGCAGACGCTCGGCGGACGGCGGCCCTTGGCTCCCGGCCGAATAGTTCGGGAAGCTCTCGTCGACCGTGTTGGTCCAGCGATCGAGCACCGGCATCACCACGTTCCAGGCCGTCTCGACCGCGTCCCACCGCGTGAAGAGCGTCGCATCCCCGCGCATCGCATCGCCGATGAGGCGCTCGTACGCCGGCGCCGAGACGACCCCGAAGCCGGTGCCGTAGTTGAAGTCCATCGAGACGGAGCGGATGTGCATCTTCGGACCGGGCACCTTGGCGCTGAACCGCAGCGAGATGCCCTCCTCGGGCTGGATCTTCATGACCAACACGTTGTTGTCGATCGAGTCGCCCAGCTCGCCGAACAGCCGGTGGGGGATCGACTTGAAGCGGATCGCGATCTCCGAGTTCTTGTGCGCCAGCCGTTTCCCCGAGCGCAGGTAGAACGGGACGTCGGCCCAGCGCCAGTTGTCGATCCAGAGCTTGAGCGCGGCGTAGGTCTCGGTGTTCGAATCGGGCCGCACGTCGGGCTCATCGCGATAGGCCGGGACCGCCTTGCCGGCGATCGCTCCGGCGTCGTACTGACCGCGCGCCGAGTCGAGGAAGACGCGGTTGGGCTCGATCGACCGCACGGCGGCCAGCGCCTTGAACTTCTCGTCGCGGATCGCCTCGGCGCTGGGCGAGATCGGCGGTTCCATCGCGACCAGCGCCATCAGGTTCATGACGTGGTTCTGGATCATGTCGCGCAGCGTGCCCGCGTTGTCGAAGTAGCCGCCGCGCAGCTCGACGCCGACCGTCTCGGCGGCGGTGATCTGGATCGCGTCGACGTAGCGGCGGTTCCAGATCGGCTCGAAGATGACGTTGGCGAAGCGCAGCGCGATGATGTCCTGGACCGGTTCCTTGCCCAGGTAGTGATCGATGCGATAGACCTGCTTCTCGTCGAAGACCTTCGAGACTTCGGCTTGCAGCGCGCGCGCCGAGTCGATGTCGGTGCCGAACGGTTTCTCGATCAGGATGCGGGTCCAGCCTTTGGTGTTGGCGCGCTGCCCCAGTCCCGCCGCGTCGAGCTGCTCGACGATCTGCGCGAAGCACGCCGGCGGCGTGCTCAAGTAGAAGATCCGGTTGGCGCACGTCCCGAGCTTGTGGTCGTTCTCGTCGAGCTGCTTCTTGAGCCGCTTGAAGGCGGCCAGGTCGTCGAACGCGCCGGTGACGTACGAGATGTGGCTGGCGAAATCGCTCCACAGCGGCTCCTTGGCCGGACCGCTGCGCGAGAACTCGTCGACGGCCTGGCGCATGTCCGCGCGGAACTCGTCGTCGCTGAACTTCGCGCGCGAGAAGCCGATGATGCCGAACGAAGCCGGCAGGATGTCGCCCAAGCGCAGGTTCCACATCGCCGGCAGCAGCATCCGCTTCATCAGGTCGCCGCTGGCGCCGAAGAAGACGACGTTGCAGGGGTCGGTGATACGGTCGACCGCCAGGCCGGCCCGCAGCGGATTCGCCGCCGCGCCGTCGCGCGGCGCCGACGCCGTCGTCGTCACGCCTTAGGCTCCCGTCTTCGCCGCCGGCGCGACGCCGTTCTCGTCCTTCACCGCATGGCCGCCGAACTGATTGCGCAGCGACGCGATCACCTTCGCGCTGAACGACTCCTCTTGGCGCGAGACGAAGCGCGAGAGCAGCGAGAGGGTGATGACCGGCGCCGGGACGTTCTCGTCGATCGCGGCCTCGACCGTCCAGCGGCCCTCGCCCGAGTCGTCGACCCAGCCGTGGATCCGCGTCAGCTCCGGGTCTTCCCGCAGCGCCAGTTCGAGCAGCTCGAGCAGCCACGAGCGCACGACCGAGCCGTAGCGCCAGATCGAGGCCAACTCGTGCAGGTCGTAGTCGTATTCGGACTTCTCGAGGATCTCGAAGCCCTCGCCGTAGGCGGCGAGCATCCCGTACTCGATCCCGTTGTGGACCATCTTCGCGAAGTGCCCGGCGCCGCTCGGCCCGACGTGCGCGTAGCCGCCCTCCGGCGCGAGCGTGAGGAAGATCGGCTCGACCCGCTTGACCGCCGCGTCGTCACCGCCGACCATCAAGCAGTAGCCGTTGGCCAGCCCCCAGACGCCGCCCGAGGTCCCGGCGTCGACGAAGGCGACGCCCTTGTCCTTGCAGCGCAGCGCGCGTTGCTTGGAGTCGGTCCACTTCGAGTTGCCGCCGTCGATGATGACATCGCCCGGCTGCAGCAGGCCGAGCAGCTGGGTGATCGTGTCGTCGGTCGGTTGTCCCGCCGGGACCATGATCCACACCGCCCGCGGCGGTTGCAATTTCTGCACGAGCTCCGCGAGCGAGCTCGCGCCGCCGGCGCCGTCGCCGACGCAGCGCTGCACGGCGGCCGGGTCGCGATCGTAGGCGACGACCTGATGGCCGCCGCGCACCAGCCGCGACGTCATGTTGGCACCCATGCGCCCGAGGCCGATCATCGCCAGTTGCATGCTGCTCCTACGCCTTCGCGCTGACGGCCGCTTCGAGCGCCGACGCGAGGGCTTCGAGTCCGGCGCGGACGTCGCCGGGGAAGTGGAAGCGGGCGCCGCGGCGGTTGCGTTTGTCGAGCGACTCGAAGTCGCCCAGCGCCTGGGCGCGTTGCAAGGTGCGGAAACCGACCATCCCCGGGATCGCGATGTCGAACGGCGCGTCGTAGGTGATCTGGAAGAAGACCCCCGAGTTCGGCCCGCCCTTGTGGAGCTGCCCGGTCGAGTGCAGGAAGCGCGGCCCGAAGCCGACGGTGGTTGCGACGCGCAGCGCATCGCGCACGGTCGTGCGGATGCGCGTCAGCGCCGCCTCGTTGGCCGCGTCCATCGGGACGTAGGCGTTGAAGGCGACGTAGTCGCCGCTCACGATCTGCTCGGCGATCGCCGCGACGGCACTGGGCAGATCGTTGCCCAGCGCGGCCGCGTGCGAGCCGGCCAACGGGATCACCAGCGCCGCGGGCGTGCGCACGCGCGGCTCGGGCTCGGCGAAGGCGGCCTTCTCGGCGTACTCGGCCAGCAGCCGCTTCGTGTTGTCCTTCGACTCCTGGACGTTGGGTTGGTCGAAGGCGTCGATGCCGAGCACCGCGCCGGCCGCCGCGGTCGCGACCTCCCAGACGTAGAACTGCTCGCCGACGTCGAGCGCGTCGTGCATGACCAGGCGGATCACCGGGTGGCCGGCCGACTCCAGCTCGTCGATGCGGGCGGCCGTGGCCTCGTCGCCGGGCAGGCCGGCGCCGACGTACACGAAGACGCGGTCCTCGCCGTACGCGCGCAGCTCGCCCAGTGGCTCGTCGGCGATCGGGATGATCCCGGTCCCGGCTTTGCCGGTCGACTCGGCGATCAGCTGCTCGGCCCAATCGCCGAACGCGCTGACCGATGGATGGGTGATGATCGTTAGCTTGTCGCGGCCGCGCTTCGCCAGCGCCCCGATCGCGGCGCCGAAGCGCACGCCGGGCGCATCCTGCACGACGACGCTCTGGTCGTTGGCGTGCATCGCGTTGATCGCGCGGTCGAGGATCGTCGCGACGTCGTAGCCGGCCAGCGCCGCCGGGACCATCCCGAAGTACGAGAGCGCCGAATAGCGGCCGCCGATGTTGGGATCGTTGGCGAAGACCCGCAGGAAGCCCGTCGCCTGGGCTTCCTTCTCGAGCGGCGAGCCGGGATCGGTGATCGCGACGAAGTGATCGGCGGCGTTGTGCCCGCCGACGGTCTGCTGCACCCGACCGTAGAAGTAACGGAAGAACGCGTCGGGCTCGGTCGTCGTCCCGGACTTCGAGGCGACGATGAACAGGCTCTTGGCGATGTCCAGGCTCTCGTCGAGCGCGCGGATCTGCTGCGTGTCGGTCGAGTCGAGCACGTGCATCTGCGGAAAGCCGGGGGTGCGGCCGAAGGTCGCGCGCAGGATGTCGGGTGCGAGCGAGCTGCCGCCCATGCCGAGCACGACGACGTGATCGAAGCGCTTGGCGCAGGCCTGCGCGAAGTCGCGCAGCTCGCCGCTCTGCGCGTGCGTTCGCTGCGGGATCGTCACCCAGCCCAGCGCGTGCTCGATGATCGACACGTGCTCGGGCGCGCTCGACCACGGTGTCGGATCGAGCGTCCAGAGTGCGCGCAAGAAGTTGAGCGCGGCCAGCCGGTCGAGCTCGGCCTCGGCGTCCTGTTGGGCGGTCCCCAGCCCCAGCTGCACCTTCGGCGGCGCGCCACCGCGCAGCTGCTGCTGTTTGGTCTGAATCGCGGCGAGCATCGTCTCGAACGAGTCGGCGAACGACTTGACGCCCTCGGCGACCAGCTCTTCGGTCACGTCGTAGAGCGATATCTGTGCCTGCGCGAGCGCCTCGATCGTCGCCCGCGCGCGGTCGACGTCCTCGAGCACGGTCTCGGGGCGGACGTGGCCGTGATCGAGGATCGCGTCGAGCGTCGCCGGCGGGACGGTGTTGACGGTGTCCTTCCCGATCAGCGGTTCGACGTAGAGCAGGTCCGGATAGGCCGGGTTCTTGGTCGAGGTGGACGCCCACAGTGGGCGCTGCACGTGCGCCCCTGCCGCGCGCAGCGGCGCGAAACGCTCGCCGCCGAACAGCTTCATGAAGCGCTGATAGGCCAACTTGGTGTTCGCGACCGCGGCCTGGCCAAGCAGAAACTCGAGGTTCTCGCCCCGGTCGATCTTCGCTTGGAGGCGCTTGTCGATCGCGGTGTCGATCCGCGAGACGAAGAACGATGCGACCGAGGCGATGCGGTCGATCGGCTCGCCGCGCGCCGCGCGGTCCTCCAGACCCGAGACGTACGCGTCGGCCGCGTCCTCGTAGCGGTCGACCGAGAAGAGCAGCGTGACGTTGACGTTGATCCCGGCGGCGATCGTCGCGCGGATCGCCGGGACGCCCTCGGCGGTCCCGGGGATCTTGATCATCAGGTTCGGCCGTTCGACGGTCCGCCACAGGCGCCGGGCGGCGCTGATCGTCCCCTGCGTGTCGTGCGCGAGCGTCGGCGAGACCTCGAGCGAGACGTAGCCGTCGAGCCCCTGGGTCTCATCCCAGACCGGCCGGAAGGCGTCGCACGCGCTGCGGATGTCGCGGATCGCGAGCGCTTCGAAGACCGCGACCGGATCGTGCTCGTCGAGCAGCATGCGCAGCTGCTCGTCGTAGTCGGTCCCCGACCCGATCGCCTTCTCGAAGATCGTCGGGTTGGAGGTCATCCCGCGCAGGCCTTGGTCGATGAGCTTTTGCAGATCGCCCGACGCGAACATCGAGCGGCGGATGTTGTCGAGCCAGATGCTCTGCCCGACCGCGGCAAGCTCTCTCAGCTGGTTGCCCATGTTCGTCCTTACTCTCTAGCGTGCGCTTCGTGACGTCGTGCTGTTCGTGACGGTCTAGACGTTGGCCAACAGGCCGGCCGCAAGCTCGGCGACGTGTTCGGGCGTGAAGCCGTACTCCTTGGCGATCGCGGCGGCCGGGGCCGACGTTCCGAAATGGTCGATGCCGAAGGCGAGCCCGCGGTCCCCAACATACTTGGACCAGCCGATCGTCGCGCCGGCTTCGATCGATAAGCGCGCCTTAACCTCGGGTGGCAGAACGCTCGCCCGGTACGCTTCGTCCTGCGCGTCGAAGAGCTTCCACGACGGCATCGAAACGACCCGGGCGCGCGTCCCGCGTTGCGCGAGCAACGCGGCCGCGTCGACCGCGAGCGAGACCTCGGAGCCGCTCGCGATCAGGATCAGGTCGATCCGCCCGTCGGGCTCCCGCAGGACGTAGGCTCCGCGCCAAACGTCGGCGCGACGCTGGCCCAGGAACGGGACCTTTTGGCGGGTCAACACCAGCACGGTCGGTCCGACACCGGGCTGGACGGCATACTTCCAGGCTTCGAGCGTCTCGAGCGCGTCGGCCGGGCGCACGTCGATCACGTTCGGCGTCGCGCGGAGCATCGCGAGCTGCTCGATCGGCTGGTGCGTCGGGCCGTCCTCGCCCAAGAACACCGAGTCGTGGGTGAAGACCAGGATCTCGCGGATCCGACTCATCGCGGCGAGCCGGACAGCCGGCTTGCAATAATCCAGAAAGTTGAAGAAGGTCGCGCCGAACGGCAAGAGGCCGCCGTGCAGCGCGATCCCGCTGCAGGCGGCGACCATCCCGTGCTCGCGCACGCCGAAATGGATGTTGCGCCCGGCCGGCGTCGCCGGCTGGAAGTCGCCCTGATCCTTGAGGTAGGTCTTGGTCGACGGGTCGAGGTCGGCCGAGCCGCCGACCAGCTCCGGCAGCGCGGCGGCGATCGCGTTCATCACCGCTCCGCCGGCATCGCGCGTCGCGATATTGCCGTTCTCGGCGGTGAAGGTCGGCCAGGGCAGGTCGGCCGGGAGTTTCCCGTCGCGGGCGCGCTCGAACTGCGCGGCCAGCGCACCGTTCGCCGCCTTCCACTGCGCGTACAGCGCTTGCCAGTCGCGCGCAAGCCCGCCACCGCGCGCGCCGACCTCGCGGAAGAACGCCAGCGCGTCGGCCGGGACGGTGAACGGCGGCTCGGTCCAGTGCAACGCCTCGCGCGTCGCCTCCATGTTCTTGCCCAGCGGCTCACCGTGCGTCTTGTACGTCCCGGCTTCGGGCGAGCCGTAACCGATCGTCGAGCGGATCGCGATCAGCGAGGGTTGCGAGGTCTCCGACTTTGCCAGCG
This sequence comes from Vulcanimicrobiaceae bacterium, assembly GCA_050010375.1. GTDB lineage: Bacteria > Vulcanimicrobiota > Vulcanimicrobiia > Vulcanimicrobiales > Vulcanimicrobiaceae > Vulcanimicrobium. Next base: position 10,898 of record JBEKLD010000044.1, on the reverse strand, counting down.
CGATCGCGCGGTCGATCGTCTCGACGTCGTTCGCCTCTTCAGGGCCGACCTCGATCGTCTGCCAGCCGTAGGCCTCGAACCGCTCGCGCACGTCCTCGGTGAAGGTCAGCGAGGTCGAGCCGGCCAGCGAGACCTTGTTGTCGTCGTACAGGACGATCAGCTTGCCCAGCGCGAGGTGACCGGCCAGCGAGGCCGCTTCCGAGGCGACGCCTTCCATCAGGTCGCCGTCGCCGGCCAGGACGTAGGTGTAGTGATCGATGATGCGCTGCGTCCGGTTGTAGGTCGCGCCGAGCTGTGCCTCGGCGATCGCCATCCCGACGCTGTTGGCGAACCCCTGGCCGAGCGGGCCGGTGGTGACCTCGACGCCGGGGGTGTGGTGGTACTCCGGGTGCCCGGGCGTCCGGCTGCCGAGCTGGCGGAACGCCTTCAGGTCGTCGAGCGTGAGGTCGTAGCCGGTCAGGTAGAGCAGCGCGTAGAGGAGCGCCGAGCCGTGCCCCGCGCTGAGCACGAAGCGGTCGCGATCGAACCAGTGCGGATCGGCCGGGTCGAAGCGTAGGTGGCGCGTCCACAGCGTGTAGGCGGCGGCGGCGGCCCCGAGCGGCAAACCGGGATGACCGGAATTCGCCTTCTGCACCGCGTCGACCGCGAGAAACCGGATTGCGTTGATGCGAAGCTCGTCAGCCGTCGTGTTCATCGTCTCTCCAAGTCGCTCCAAGCCGGGGGAAGGCGCGTTAGGGCACCGCTCCGCCTCCACCTTCAGATACCCGTAGCCGGAAGCGGCGTATGCGGCGCGAAAGGGCTGTCCCAATGGAACCGACGTGGGAAGAGCGGATCGTGGCGCTGGAGGGGTTGCTGGCCAGCGAGCCGGACGCGATCCGCAAGAAGCCCGGCCGGGTGGTCGAGGAGGTCCTGGCCGCCCTCGACGAGGGGCGGCTGCGGGTCTGCGAGCCGGTCGAGGGGGAGTGGGTCGTCCACGCCTGGGTGAAGCGAGCGATCCTCCTGTCGTTCGCGCGCTTTGAGAACGAGTCGATTCGGGACGTCGCGCTGCGTGGACGCGCGCTCGACGACCCGCTCACCGCGCGAGGGATGCTGCCCTCGTATTACGACAAGCTGCCCACCAAGCGCAACTGGAAGCAGCTCGGCGCGCGCTGCGTCCCGCCGGGCGTCGCGCGCTACGGTTCGTACCTGGGACGTGGGGCTATTCTGATGCCGGGCTTCGTCAATATCGGTGCGTACGTCGACGATGGGACGATGGTCGACACCTGGGCGACCGTCGGCTCGTGTGCCCAGATCGGCAAGGGCGTCCACCTGAGCGGTGGGGTCGGCATCGGCGGCGTCTTGGAGCCGCCGCAGGCGCTGCCGGTGATCGTCGAGGACGGCGCCTTCGTCGGCTCGCGCTGCATCGTCGTCGAGGGCGTGCGCGTCGGTGCCGAGGCCGTCCTCGGGGCGGGCGTCGTGCTGACCGCCTCGACGCCGATCGTCGACGTGCGCGGCGCGAAGTCGGTAGTGACCAAGGGCGTCATCCCACCGCGCGCGGTCGTCATCCCGGGGACGCTCCCCAAGCACTTCCCGTCCGGCGAGTTCGGCACGCCCTGCGCGCTGATCATCGGTGAGCGCACCGAGGCGACCGATCGCAAGACCTCGCTCAACGCCGCGTTGCGCGAGTTCGAGGTCGCGGTGTGAGAAGCGCCTCGTCGCCGGCGGTACGACTCAACCCCGCGGTCTTGGCGATCGAGCCGTCGGTCATCCGCGCGATCGCCGCGAAGAAGCAGCCGGGGACGATCGACCTGGGACTGGGCGAGCCGGTGCTCTTGCCGCAGCAGCGCTTCATCGAGGCGGCCGCGCGTTGGGCCGCCGAACACGGCGTGAAATACACCGTCAACGCGGGCGACCCGGCGCTGCGCGAGCGGATCGCGGCGCACTACGCTTACCCCGGGATGGCGACGGCGCGCAACGTCTGCATGACGACCGGGTCGCAAGAGGCGGTCTACGTCGCGATCAAGACGCTGCTCGATCCCGCTCGCGACGAGCTGCTCGTCGTCGAGCCCGCCTTCCCCGCCTATGCGAAGATCGCGCAGCTCGAAGGCATCGCGCACAGCGCGGTCGGCCTGCGCGAGGCCGACGACTACGCCTACGACGTCGACGCGATCCTGGCGGGGCTCCGTCCGCGCACCCGGATGATCGTGATCGGCTCGCCGGCAAACCCAACCGGGAGCGTGCTGCGCGAGGCCGGCGCCCGCCGGCTCGCCGCGGCCTTGCTGGCGCGCGGCGGCGAGCCGATCTGGGTACTGCACGACGAGATCTACCGCGAGCTCACCTACGTCGGCGATCCCGGCTACCTGGCCCGCTACTATCCGTACACGGTGGTGGCGAACTCGCTCTCGAAGTCGAACGCGCTGACCGGGATGCGCATCGGCTGGCTGCTCGCGCCCGACGTCGCGATCGACGCGCTGGTGAAGATGCACACCTGGGCCACCTCGACCGCCAGCGCCTTCGGCCAACGGGTCGCCTACGAGATCTTCGGTGAGCCGGGCGCGCTCACCGAGCAGTCGGCATGGTACCGCGTCCAGCGCGAGCTCGTGCTCGCCGCGCTCGACGCGAGCGGGCTGCAATTCGCGCCGATCGACGGCGCGTTCTACGTCTGCGTCCGGCTGCCCCACGGCGGCGACTCGCTGGCCGCCGCCTTCGAGTTGGTCGAACGCCGCGGCGTCGCCGCGATCCCCGGCCGCATCTTCGGTCCGACGCTCGAAGGCTGGTTGCGCCTCAGCTGGGTCGCGCCGATCGACGACGTCGCCGAAGGGCTACGCCGCATCGCGGCGCTCGGCTGAGTCGACGCCGATGGTACGCATGGCCGAGAGAGTCAGGCAGGTTGGGAGCACGACGCGCGCGCTGGTCGAGGCCATCTGCGAGAGCCGTGTCAACTACTGGGCGGCCTACGCGACCGATTTCAGTTGCGTCTGCATCTTTGCGTATCTTGGAACGCACCATGCATCGAGCTGGCCGGCGATCATCGTCAGTGCGTTGTTTGGACTGTTTGTCTTCAGCCTGATCGAATATGCCGTCCATCGCTGGCTCCTGCACGATCTGAGAAGCGCTCTTTTCTACCTGCACGATGCGCATCACAACGATCCCGAAAAGACCTCGGCCTTCCTCTTCCCCACCAGCCTTGTGCTGCTCATGCCGGTTTGGTTTCTGTTGACGTGGCTGCACTTTGCGCAGGCGTCGTATTTCCTGATGGGATTATCGGGCGGTTACTTCTACTTCGACACGCTTCACCATATGGAGCACACGACCCGGATCAACCAGCTTCCATTTCGATGGCTGAAGAAGACATGGGCGTTCCATAGCGTCCATCATCGCATCGACCAAAGCAATTTCGGAGTGACCACCTCTTTCTGGGACTACGTGTTCGGGACCCATCAGCAGCAGATAAAGCGACGGCAATCGCGAGCGTAGGTCAACCTTCCGCGGCGCGATAGGCGCGCGCCGTGCGGTCGAACGCGCGCCGGGGTGCCAGGCCGATCAGCTCGCTGCGCGCGACGGTGACGCCGGCGCGTGCGGCGGCGCGCCGCACCAGCTCCGTCACCCGGTACAGGGGGACGGCGTCGACGTCGGTCACGTTGCACGAGACCTGGACGCGATCGGGCGCGAGGCGCAGTCCCAAGCAGCGCAGGGTGCGCAGCCCACCGCCGCGCTCGCGCAGCGTGCGTGCGATCGCGCGCGCGAGCCCCAGATCGCCGGTGGCGAGCTCGACGTTGAAGGCGATCAGGAACCGTCGCGCGCCGATCGCGATCGCACCGGCGGCGGGATGCGGGAGATCGCCGTAGTCGAAGCGCCAGCCGGGATCGGCGAGGCGGGCGCCGAGCCCCTCGAACTCGCCGCGCCGCACGTCGGCCAGCTGGACGCGATGCGGCGCGCTGGCTGCCGCGCCATAGAGGTAGGCGGGGATGCCCAGCTCACGCCAGATCCGGTCTGCAGCGCGATGCGCGAGCGCGATCGCATCCGGCAGCGTCGCGTCGGCTAGCGGGACGAACGGCAGCACATCGAGCGCGCCGATCCGCGGGTGGGCGCCGCGGTGCGCGCGCAGATCGATCCGCTCGCGTACGACGCCGGCCAGGGCCACCGCGGCCGCGACGACTTGCGAGCCGCTGCCGACCGCGGTGATGACGCTGCGGTGATGCACGGCGTCGCTGGTGCGGTGCACGACGCGCGCGCCCGCGTCTTCCAACGCCGCGATGCAGGCCTCGATGATCGCCGGATCGCGCCCCTCGCTGACGTTCGGGACGATCTCGAACTCCGCCGCCATGCGGATCAGTCGAAGGCGAGGCGCAGCGCGGCGGTCAGGTCGCGCGCGTTGTCGGGGGCGATCGGGCGGGTGAAGCCGAGCTTCGTCGCCTCGGCGGTGCGGCGCAGCGGCTGCGCAACGGCGCGCACCTCGCCCGAAAGGCCCAGCTCGCCGAAGGCGACGGTCCCCTCGGTCAGCGCGACGTCGCGGAAGGCCGAGGCGATCGCCAGCGCGATCCCCAGGTCCGCGCCGGTCTCGGCGACGCGCAGGCCGCCGGCGACCGAGCAGTAGACGTCGTGGCCGCCCAGGCGCAGCCCGGCGCGGCGCTCGAGGATCGCGATGATCATCGCCAAGCGCGCGGCGTCGACGTTGGCGGCGAGCCGTCGCGGCGTGCCGTAGGCGGCCTCACCGACCAGCGCTTGGATCTCGACCAGCACCGGGCGCTGGCCGACCAGGGTCGGGACGACGCACGAGCCGCTTGGCCGCGGGCCGCGGCCGTGCAGGAACAGCGCAGAGGGATCGGCGACCTCGTGCAGCCCGCGGTCGTCCATCGCGAAGACGCAGATCTCGTCGATCCCGCCGAAGCGGTTCTTGTAGGCGCGCACGATGCGGTACTCACCCGACGCGTCGCCTTCGAAGTAGAGCACGGTGTCGACCAGGTGCTCGAGCAGTCGTGGCCCGGCGATCGCGCCGTCCTTGGTGACGTGGCCGACCAAGAACGTCGCGCAGCCGGTGCGCTTGGCGAACTCCATCAGCACCTGCGTGCAGTCGCGGATCTGCGCGACGCTGCCGGCGAACGAGTCGGTGTCGGGCAGCCAGGTCGTTTGGATCGAATCGACGACGAGCACCTCGGGGACGTCGCGCTCGAGCGCGTCGAGGACGACCCGCAGGTTCGTCTCGGGGAAGACCAACAGCCCCGGCGCCGCGCCGATGCGCTGCGCGCGCAGTTTCGTCTGCGCCGCCGATTCCTCGCCGCAGACGTAGACCGCGCGCGCCCCCGCGCCGGCGAGTGCGGTCGCCAGTTGGAGCAGCAGTGTCGACTTCCCGGCGCCGGGTGGGCCGCCGAGCAGGACCAGGCTGCCCGGGACGATCCCGCCGCCGAGCAGCGCGTCGAACTCGGCCATCCCGGTGCGGCGGCGGCCGATGCGCAGATCCTCGATCGCGCTCAGCGGGACCGGGACGCTGATGCGCGGCGGGAGCGCGGCGGCGCGGGCGGCGGCCGCCTTCGCCGGCTTGACGACCGGTGCGTCGGCGAAGGTGTTCCACGCCTCGCACGCCGGGCAGCGCCCGAGCCACCGGGCCGACTCGAAGCCACAGCCGGTGCAGAAGAAAACCGAACGCGCCTTCGCCACCCGACGATCTTCGCGCCCGCTGGTGACAGGCGCCTGGCATTGCGGGCGGCGAACGTGCCGGTCCGGCATGGCCAACGACCACGTCGCGATCGACGGACCCGTCGCGAGCGGGAAGACCACGGTCTCCCAGCTGCTGGCGGCGCAGACCGGGCACCTCTACCTCGACACCGGCGCGATGTACCGCGCTGTCGCCTACCTGGCGTTGATGAACGGCGTCGAAGTCGACAACGAGCATGGCTTGCTTGCGATGCTCTCCCACCATACGATCGTGATCGTGCCGGATGCGGGACGCGGTGCCGGATACCGCGTCCTGATCGACGGCAGCGACGTTCACGAGCGGCTGTTCGACCCCGACGTCGCAGCGACGGTCTCGACGGTTGCCGCCTGGCCGGCGATCCGCGCGGAGTTGGTCGCGCGCCAGCGCGCGATGGCGGAGAGCGGCCCGGTCGTGATGGCGGGCCGCGATATCGGGACCGTCGTGCTCCCCGACGCACGGCACAAGTTCTTCCTGACCGCCTCGGTTGAGGAACGCGCACGGCGCCGGTTGGCGGAGTTCCGCGAGCGCGGGCTCGACCTCAATTTCGAAGAGGTGCGCGATCAGATCGCGGATCGCGACCGACTTGACACGACGCGCGCCACCGCGCCGCTGCGCGCCGCGAGCGACGCGATCACGATCGACTCGACCGACCTCCAGGCCGAGGACGTCGTCGCCCAGATCCGCGCCCGCATGGCGGCGGCGCGGGCGTGAACCTGTTCGGCCTGGCCTACGTCCTGGTCGGCGCGATCGCGCGGGTGTTCTGGCGGCTGCGGGTCGTCGGCAGCGAGCACGTCCCGCGCGCCGGCGGCCTGATCGTCGCCTGCAACCACGTGTCGAACTTCGACCCGCCGATCCTGGGGGTCTCGCTCCCGCGGCCGGTCTGGTACATGGCGAAGAAGGAGCTGTTCGCGATCCCGGGGCTCGGCTGGCTGATCGCCCACCTCAACGCCTTCCCGGTCGACCGACAGGCCGGCGGGACGGCGGCCTTGCGGGCCTCGCTGCGGCTGATCAAGGAAGGGAAGTGCGTCGGCCTCTTCCCCGAGGGCGGCCGGAACGTCGAGGGAGAGAAGGAGACCAAAGCCGGGGCGGCCTTCCTGGCGGCGGCCTCGGGCGCCCCGGTCGTCCCGGCGGCGATCGTCGGGACCCGGCGGCTGCGCCTGTTCCACCGGGTCACGGTCGTTTTCGGCCTGCCGCTACGGATCGAGCGGAACCGGCAGTCGGATGGGGACGATTTGGAGAAGGGTGCGGCAGAGATCATGCAGCGTATCCACGAGCTCGAGGAGAGCATAGGGTGATCATCAAGCGGGCCAAGACCCAAGGCTTCTGCTTCGGGGTCGCGATCACGGTCAAAAAGGCGGAGGAGGCGGTCGCCCGGACAGGGGCCGACGTCACCACGCTGGGCCACGTCGTGCACAACCCCCAGATGGTCGCGCAGCTCGAAGCCCAGGGACTCAAGAACGCGCACTCGGTCGACGAGATCGAGAGCGGGACGATGTTCGTGCGGGCCCACGGGCTCCCGGTCGAGACCTTCGAGAAGGCCGCTGCCAAGGGATTGACGATCATCGACGCGACCTGCCCGATGGTCACCAAGATCCACGTCCAGGCGGAGAAGCTCCGCGCCGAGGGTTACAAGATCATCGTCATCGGCGACGCGAGCCACCCCGAAGTCAAGGGGACGCTCTCGCACGTCCCCGGCGCGTGGTGCATTCGCAGCGTCGACGAGATCGACGCGCTGCCGCGGGCCAGCCGGGTCGGCGTCGTCGTGCAGTCGACCTGGAACGGCCCGGGCTTCTCGGAGATCGTGCGCAAGCTGAGCGAGAAGTACTACGAAGTCCGCGCGGTCAACACGATCTGCACCGACACGAAGAACCGGCAGAGCGAAGTCGTCGAGCTGGCGCGCGAGGTCGAGGTGATGGTCGTCGTCGGCGGCAAGACCTCGGCCAACACCAAGCACTTGGCCGAGCTGGCCGCGATGAACGGCGCACGCGCGTTCCACATCGAAGGTCCGGACGATCTCCAGGCCGATTGGTTCGCCGGCGTCGCGACCGCCGGGCTGATGTCCGGCGCCTCGACGCCCGGGTGGCTGGTCGAGCAGGTCGCGGACCGCATGGATGTCCTCGCCGCCGGCGGCTGAGACGCTCGACGCGGCGCTCGAGCGCGCCATCACGCGGCTCGGTGACGCCTCGGCGACGAGCGAACAGATTCGGCAGCACTTCGCCTTCGGCGAGCGGCCCTGCAGCGAGCGCACTTGTGGCGAGCTGGTCGTCGCCGTCGCGCAAGAGGAAGGCGGCGCGCCGGCGCTCGCCCTCGACGCGGCGAGTGCGGTGACGATCGTCGCCGCCGCGGCGCGCGTCCACGCCGATCTCTCGACCCAGGTCGCCGAACGCGGCGGTCGGCCGACGGTCTGGGCGCGCTTCGGCATCGCGCACGGGATCAACGCCGGCGACGCGCTCGGCGCGGTCGCGTGTCTCGCGCTCGCCGACGACCCGGCGGGTCCGCCGGAGCGGACGTTGGCGATGATGCGCGCGCTGCACGAAGCCTATCTCGCCGCCAGCGACGGACGCGCGCGCGCGATCGCGCACGGCCGGCTCGACCTGCTCGGTGCGTTGCCGACCGCGTTGCGCGCGGTCGCCTGCCGGTTGGGTGCGCTCGCCGCCGCGGCCGCGCCGGAGCGCGCCGGTGCCTACGCGGCGCTCGGCGTCGCCGCCTTCGCGTCGCTCGACGCGCTGGCCGAACGGGCCGGCATCGATCGCGGCGGCCGCGTGCGCGCGCTCGTGCGCGAGACGGCGCGCGCCCAGGCGTGACGGCCCGGTAGCTCGACGGTATGTCCGGTCATTCGAAATGGCACAACATCAAGCTCCGCAAGGGGAAGGCTGACGCACAGCGCGGCGCGCTCTTCACCAAGCTGAGCAAAGAGATCATCCTGGCCGCCAAGAACGGCTCGCCCGACCCGGAGGCCAACTACCGGCTCAAGATGGCGGTCGACAAGGCGCGCGCCAACAACGTGCCGCAGGACAACATCAAGCGAGCGATCGCGCGCGCAAGCGGTGGCGCGGGTGAGAAGGAGATCGAGGAGATCCGCTACGAGGGCTACGGTCCGGCCGGCGTCGCGGTGATCGTCGACGCCGCGACCGACAACCGCAATCGCACTGCTTCGGAGTTGCGCTTCCTGTTCAGCCGCAGCGAAGGCAACCTCGGCGAGACGGGGAGCGTCGGCTGGATGTTCGCCGCGCGCGGGATCGTCGAGGTCGATCCGGGACGACTCGACGAGGACGCGCTGACCGAGCGCGCGCTGGTCGACGGCGTCATCGACGTGCGCTACGGCGGCGCCGGCGAGCCGGCCGAGATCGTCACCGAACCGCAGGCGCTGATGGCGGTCAAGGACGCGCTCGAGGCGACCGGGCTGCACGTCCGCTCGGCCCAGCTCGCGATGGAGCCGACGCAGACGACGCGGCCGGCCGACGATCAGGCCGAGAAGGTGCTGACCTTCCTCGATGCGCTCGAGGAGCACGAGGACGTGCAGCGGGTCTACAGCAACGCCGACTTCGACGAGGCTCAGCTCGAGGCGCTGGCCTGATGGCGCTGGGTGGCACCGGCGCGCCCGCCTCGCGGCGCGGCTGGCGCGACTGGCGGCCGTGGTTGCTCGATCGCGACTGGACGTTCGCGCTGGCGCTCGCCTTCGCCGTCGGCGTCGTGGTGTGGTTCGGCCGTTCGGTCCAAGACTTCTTCGTGCCAAGCGCGCAAAGCGTCCTCGTCCCGGCGATGGTCGGACAGACGCAGGACGACGCGACCAGCGAGTGCACCCAGCTCGGACTGCGCTGCACCGTGATCGCCTCGCAGCCCAGCGACCGCTTTCCGAAGGACGTCGTCATGAGCCAGGCACCGCCGTCGGGCTCCCACGTACGCGCCGGGCGCGTCGTCTCGCTGGTGCTGAGCACCGGGGTGACGATCCTGTCGATGCCGGATCTGCGCTTCGAGTCGCTGCGCAACGCCGGGCTCGACCTCAACCGGTTGCGTTTGCAGCTGAGCAAGACGACGACGATCGCCGACGACGACGTCCCGGCCAACCACGTCGTCGCGCAGGACCCGATGCCGCTGACCAGCGTGCGCGAGGGGACGAAGGTCACGCTGACGCTGAGCAAAGGGCCGCCGAGCGGCGTGCGCGTCCCCGATTTCACCGGGCGTTCGATCGACGACGCGCGCGCGCTCGCGGCGCAGTCGGGGATCCATCTGGGCCAAGTCGTCTGGACGCCGTTCGGCGTCGGTGGGCCGTCGCGCGGTGTCGTCGTGCGCCAGAAGCCGGCCTCGGGCGAAGAGATCGATCCGTTCGACGGCGTCTCGCTCCAGGTCAGCGCGGGGCCGGGCGAGTACGGATATCTGGTGCGCCAAGTCCATCTCTCCGCCACCGTCCCGCCGCGCGACGACGCGGCGAACGTGCGCATCGAGGTGCGCGACCAGACTGGGACCTGGAACGTCTACGACGGCTACGCGCAAGGTGGGCAGAAGCTCGACTTCAACGTCACCGCGATCGGCACGGCGGAGGTCGACACCTACGTCGACGGCGAGTTGCTCAACACGACCCAGATCGGCGCCGAGTCGCCGAGCCCGTCGCCAAAACCGACGCCGGTCGGTCGGTGAGCGCGCTGCCGGTCAAGCTCGCGCCCTCGCTGCTCTCGGCCGACTTCGCCGCGATCGCCGAGCAGATCCGCATGGTCGAAGCGGCCGGCGCGGACGAACTCCATCTCGACTCGATGGACGGCCGCTTCGTCCCCAACCTGACCTGGGGGATGAAGATCGTCAAGGACCTGCGGCGGCTGACCGCGCTGCCCTTCGACTGCCACCTGATGATCGAGGAGCCGGAGCGCTACGTCGACGCGTTTCGCGAAGCCGGCGCCGACGTCATCACCTTCCATTACGAAGCGACGGTGCATCAGCACCGGCTGTTGCGCCACCTGCGCTCGATCGGTGCCAAGGCCGGGATCGCGATCAACCCCGGCACGCCGGTCGCGATGTTGGTCGACCTGCTCGGTGAAGTCGACCGGGTGCTGGTGATGAGCGTCAACCCCGGCTTCGGCGGGCAGTCGTTCATCGAGCACGCGCTGGCGAAGATCGCCGAAGTGCGCGCGCTGCTCGACGAGGTCAATCCCGCCGCCGAGATCGAGGTCGACGGGGGGATCGGTCTGGAGAACCTCGAGCGCGCGGTGCAGGCCGGCGCCAACGTGCT
>JBEKLD010000043.1:0-20377 GCA_050010375.1 Vulcanimicrobiaceae bacterium | reverse complement strand
TCCGGCAAGGAGCACCATGGACGATCATCGCTTGGACACCGCCGTCGACCGCAAGGAGTTTCTCCGCCGCACCGGTGCCCTCGGGCTGGCCGGCGCAGCGACCCTCGGGTTCCCCCTCTTGGAGACCCGCGCCGCCGGCGCGGCTCCGCTCGCTCCGGCCCGCGACATCATCGCCGCCGGCGGCTCGGTGACGGTGAAGATCGGCCACGTCGACAGCTTCTCCGGCGTCTACGCCAACGCAGGCGCCTCGCAGCAGCTCGGCCTGCAGTTGGCGATCGATACAGCCAACAAGAAGAATAGTCGCATCCAATACGTCATCGTGCAGGGCGACGATCAGACGAAGCCGGCGATCGGCGAGACCGAGTCCAAGCGCCTGATCCAGCAGGAAAAGGTCGACGTGCTCTGCGGCGGTCTGAGCTCGGCCGTCGGCCTCGCGGACTCGGCACTCGCCGAGGAGCAAGGGATCCTGTTCGTCGCGATCGGGACCCACGACACGAACATCACCGGCGCGAAGGCGCACCGCGCGACCTTCCGCCAGACCTGTTCGAACGCGATGCTCGCCAACGCGGTCGGCCCCGAGCTGCTCAAGCACGGCAAGAAGTGGTACTTCTTGGTCGCCGACTACGCGTTCGGAACCGATGCCCACACCCGGTTCCAGCGCATCCTGCTCGCCCACGGCGGCCAGGAAGTGGGCGCCGACCTGCACCCGCTCGGCGCGACCGACTACTCCTCGTACCTGACCAAGGCGCGCAACACGGACGCCGACGTCCTGGTCTTCTGCAACTACGGTCCGGACTGCATCAACGCGACCAAGGCCGCGGTCGCGCTCAGCCTCAACAAGCGGATGCTCTTCGGTGGGATCCTGTGCGGCAACGACGTCGCGGTCGGGATGCCGGTCGACGACTTGGTCGGCTCGCTGTGGGGCTACGTCTGGGGACCCGAGGCCGGCGGCGACGCGGCCAAATACTATGCCGCGCTCAAGACCCGCACGCCCAACGTCGACTGGCGCCAGTATCTGGGCCTGATGACCGGGCAAAACCTGATCAACCGGCTCGAGCACGCGGGGACGACCGACGCCGAGAAGCTGGTCGAGGCCTTCGAGGACTACCACTACGACGGCGGCAAGGCCGGACCGACCTACTTCCGCAAGTGCGACCACCAGGCGATCCAGGAAGTGTACGCCGGCGTGATCGTCCCGCGGGAGAAGCGCGCCGCGCCCAACGAGTACTTCACCATCGCCGACCGGGTCGGTGGCGAATTCGCGGCCCAGTCGTGCGCGAACAAGGACAACGCCGCCGCAGCGGCCGTCATCAGCTCCGAGAAGCTCCCGACCCGCGAGAACTACTCCCCCATCGCGGTCTAGCGCCCGGCGGGCGGCCCAAGGCTTGCTTGGGCCGCTTGCCGGGGCGGCGATCTTAAAACCTTAGTTGACAGACCGGGCGGCGCATGGTAGCGTCGTCGCATGCCGCGTAAGAAGTCGCCGACCCTGACGGAAGCCGAGTACCGACTGATGCAGGTCCTGTGGGACCGCGCCGAGGCGACCGTCGCCGACGTCGTCGACGCGATCGGCGATCCGCCGCTCGCCTACAACACCGTCCTGACCACCCTGCGCATCCTCGAGCAAAAGGGCTACGTCCGGCACAAGGCCGTCGGGCGAGCGTTTCTGTATCGCCCCATCGTCGCTCGCGACGAGGCACAGCGCAGCGTCGTCCAGCACGTCCTCTCGCGCTTCTTCGACGGCTCGCCACGCGAACTGGTGCTCAACCTGTTGGAGACCGAGGCCGTCGACGACAGCGAAATCGAGCGCCTGCGCGAGCTGCTCAACCGCGCCAAGGAGAAGTAACCGTGCTGGAGGCGATCGTCGGCGTCGCGGTCTACGCGGTCGTCGCGAGCATCGTGCTCGGTGCGATCTTAGCGGCTTGCGTGTTCGTGGCGACCCGCGCGCTCGCGTTGACCGCCGCGACCCGGCATCTGCTCTGGACGATCGCGTTGGTCGCGACCGGGCTGATGCCGTTCCTCGCGATCGGAACCTCGCTGTCGCACGCGACCGCCGCGGTGCCGATGAAGGTAACGCCCGACATCGTCACCCGGTCGACCGACTCCACACCGATGCAGCGCGCCACACCGCCGCAGCCCCACCCCGCCGCCCCAGCGACCCACGCCGCGCCCGCGGTGGCGAACGACGTTCCGCTGCCCGTCATGGCGTTCGCGTTCTTCCGCTGCATCGTCGCCTCCAGCACCCCGACGCTCTCGCGCAACGTCGCGCTGGGACTGATCGCCGTCTGGCTGGTCGGCGCGGCGATCGGCCTGGGCAGCCTGCTGGGCAGCCTGCTGCGCGTGCGCGGCCTGCGCCGCCGCTCGAGCCCGCTGGACAGCCCGTTGGCCGACGAACTACCGTGGCTGACCGAGGTCGGTCCGGGCCGTGAGATCTACCTGCGCCTCTCCTACGAGATCGAGACGCCGGTCGCGATCGGTTTCCGCCGCCCCGTCATTCTGATCCCGACCGAACTGGCGACCAGCGATGGGCTGGCCGCGATCGAGCAGCTCGTCCTGCACGAGTACGCGCATCTGCGCCGTTACGACGACTGGACGAACCTCTTCCAGCGCACGATCGAGCGACTGCTGTGGTTCAACCCGATCGTCTGGCTGGTCGGGCGACGGATCGCGCTCGAACGCGAGATCGCCTCCGACGACGCGGTCGTCGAGCGAACCGGCGCCCCGCACCGCTACGCGACCTCGCTCTGGAAGCTGGCGCGCGAGATGCGGATGCCCGAACACGCTGTGGTCGCACCGGGCGCGCTGCTCACCCGCAAGCAGATCAGCGTGCGGATCGAGCGGCTGCTCGACAAGAATCGCGCCCGGCTGCACCGTTCTCCGGCCGCCGCACTGGCCATCACTCTGGCCGGCTGCGCCGCCGTCGCGCTGGTCGCGACCGCCGCACCGGCCGTCGAACTCCCGTCCGCGGCGGCCATGGCCGCCGTGGCGGCACCACCGACCGCGGTCCACGCGGCGCAACAGACGATGCACGTCGCGCACGCGGTGTCGGTCCGGTTGGCGCAGCCGGCTGCGCACGCCGCTACCGAACGGGTCGCCGGCGCGCCGGCCCATCCCCAGCCGCTGACCGCTGCGCGCGTGCTCCCCGTGCCGCACCTCGCTCCGCTGCCGCACGTCGCGCCCGTCATCGTTCGCGTCCCCGTAGCGCTCCCGTCGGGGCACGCGGTGCCGTCCGGCGACTCCATCAAGGCCATGGCCATCCAGCTTGCGGAGGACGTCCAAGAGTCGATCCACGAGAGCCTGCCGCGCCGGGTCGCCGACGACGATCCGGAGACCGATCACCAGCGCCTTGACGGTATGCGGCTCAGCCGCGAGTTGATCGGCGCCTGCGTCGGCTGCTCGATGCGCGGCGCCGACCTGCACGGCCTCGACCTGCACGACCTCACCCTCAACGGCGACGATCTGGGCGGCGCCGACCTGCACGGGGCGAACCTCGCCGGTGCGAAACTGATCGGCGTCTCGCTGCGCAACGCGAACCTCAGCGGCGCCAACCTGAGTGGCGCGTCCCTCAACGGGGTCGAGTTGCGCGGCGCGACCTTCGACGGCGCGCAGCTCGACGGCGTGCGCCTGATCGGGGTCGAGCTGCGTGAGGTCAGCCTGCGCGGAACGGCGCTGCGCAGCGTCGTCGGCAACTGCGTCGGCTGCGACTTGCACGGACTCGACCTGCACGGGCAAGACCTGCACGGGATCAAGCTCAGCGGCGCCGACCTGCGCGGCGCCAACCTGAGCGGTGCGAATCTGCACGGCGTGCACTTCAGCGGTGTCGATCTCTCGCACGCGAACCTCGCCGGGGCCGACCTGAGCTACGCGCACCTCGACGGGTGCGACCTGAGCAGCACGAACCTCAGCGGCGCTCAGACCACTGGGCTCCACCTGAGCGGGACGACCCTGGGCGAGTAAGCCGCCCTTTTTTTCCGCTGTTGTCTTATTTCCATAGTTCTTCTGAAGGAGACCCGCTGATGATTCGTTCGCTCGCCTGCGCGCTGGGAGCGCTGCTGCTGATGCTGCCGGCGGTGGGACAGGCGCAGACCGACGTCGCCCGGCAGCTGATCGGGTCGTGCGTCGGCTGCCGCCTGCCCAAGGACCTGCGCGGTCTGGACCTGCATGGGGTGCGCATCGTCGGCGACGACTTGCGCGATGTCGACTTCTCGCACGCGAACCTGCGCGGGGCGACGTTCACCGGCGACGACCTCGACGGGACGCGCTTCGACGGGGCCGATCTGCGTCAGGCGCGCTTCGTCGGCGTCCAGATACGCGAGGTCTCGTTCACCGGCGCGCAGGTCGACGGCGTCCGCTTCGTCGGCATCTCGCTCGATCGGTCGACCAACACCCAGACGCAGCGGATCGTGGTGCGCGACTGCACCGGCTGCTCGCTCGAGGGGCTCGACCTGCACGGGGCGGACCTGCGCGGGATTCGGGTCGTCGGCGCGAACTTGAAGCAGGCGAACCTGCACGGGGCGGTCTTGCGCGACGCCGATCTGGTCGGCATGGACGCGCGGGAGATCGACCTCTCGTCGGCCGATCTGCAAGGCGCGAACCTGGCCGGCGCAAATCTGCG
This sequence comes from Vulcanimicrobiaceae bacterium, assembly GCA_050010375.1. Lineage (GTDB taxonomy): Bacteria > Vulcanimicrobiota > Vulcanimicrobiia > Vulcanimicrobiales > Vulcanimicrobiaceae > Vulcanimicrobium. The sequence goes on along the minus strand of JBEKLD010000043.1, from coordinate 15,765 downwards.
CGATGCGCGCCTAGGCGGGGCCACGATCGGTGACGCGATCCTGTGCAGCCAGAGCTGGGATAACGACGAGCCACATACCAGCTGCGCGGATCTGCGGGGCGTCGACCTGCACGGGATCGATCTACGGGCGGCCCGCTGGTGCGCCGGTCACGACGACGACCGTACCCCGCGCGACTGTCGCCCGGTAACCCGCGCCGAGCTGGTCGGGGCCGCACGCGCCGACCTCAGCGGCGCGCTGGCCCCCTAGCCGCTACTCGCGCGGCTGCCCGGCGAACTCGCTGTCAGGGTACGTCGCGTCGAGCCAGTCGAGCATGTCGTCGCGCCGGGTGCGCGCGTCGTCGAGGTCGAGTTTCGCGTAGAGCTGCGCCAGCGAATAGGTGTACTTTGGGATCCACGGATCGCGGGGGAACTTCGCTTGCCAATCGCGCAACGCGTCCTCGACCAGGACGGCTTTGTCGAAGATGTGGTCGGCGTCGGTTGGAAACGCGTCGGCGCGCGCCGAGAGGTCCTTGATCGAGTTGCGGATGCCCAAGATGCTCATCTTGAGCCGTCCGAAGTAGCGATCGGCGGGGGCCAGGTCGTTGGACGTCACGGCGAAGGCGGGTGCCGCGAACGTGAGGGCCAGAACCAACGCCAAAAGGATCCGCTTCATGGGAACGTCCTTGTTGGGGGATGCGGCGAGGGCGGTACGTCGAGGAGACGAATCGCGTATCTCAATCATCGGCAACGCCGCGCGACGAGCGCAGCCGCCGCGATCACACAATCGTACGGCGGCGGAGAGTGGTGTGACGTGCGTCGCTGGCGCAGCGCGCGCCGCGCAATCCGTTAGTCTGGGTCGCTGAACAAGAAGGCGAGATCGTCGCGGGTGAGCGTCTTGGCCACCGCGCTGTCGGCCTTCACGACGGCCTTCGAGAGGGTCGACTTGCGCTCGGCCAGGGCGCGGATCTTCTCCTCGACCGAGCCCGCCGTCACCATCCGGTACGCGGTGACCGGGCGCGTCTGCCCGATCCGGTGCGTTCGGTCGATCGCCTGACGTTCGACGGCCGGGTTCCACCACGGGTCGTAGAGGATCACGTAGTCGGCGGCGGTCAGGGTCAGGCCGACGCCGCCGGCCTTCAGCGAGCACAGGAACACCGGCGGGCCGTCCTCGGCCATGAAGCGATCGACCTCGGCCTGGCGGTCGCGGTCCTTGGTCGCTCCGTCGAGGTAGCCGTACGCGATCTCGCGCTTATCGAGCGCGCGGCGCATGATCTTGAGCATCGAGGCGAACGCGCTGAACACCAGCACGCGGTGGCCGCCGTCCAGGATCTCGTCGACCGTCTCCAGGAACGCCTCGAACTTCCCGCTCGCCTCGGCATCGTCGAGCGCTTCGGGCATCAGCAGGCCCGGATGCGCGCAGACCTGCCGCAGCCGGGTCAGCGCCTCGAGGACGTGCAGCGTCGTCGCCTCGCCGCCTTCCCGGTCGAGCTTGGCCAAGACGTCGCGCCGCGCCGCCTCGACGATCCCGCGGTAGAGCCGGCGCTGCAGCGGCGAGAGCTCGCACTCGATCACCGCCTCGGTCCGCTCGGGCAGCTCGCGCGCGACGTCTTCCTTGGTGCGCCGCAGGACGAACGGCTCGAGGCGCGAGCGCAGCACCAGCGCCGCGCGCTCGTCACCGTCGGCGATCGGTATCTCGAAGCGGCGGCGGAACGAGGCCTCCGAGCCGAGCAGCCCCGGTTCGACGAAGCCGAAGATCGCCCACAGGTCGCGCAACGAGTTCTCGACCGGCGTCCCGGTCAGGGCCAGCCGATGGTCGGCCTGCAGCCCGCGCACGACCCGCGCGATCTGCGAGGCGGGGTTCTTCGTGTTCTGGGCTTCGTCGAGGACCAGCGTGCGGAAGCGGAAGCGCTCGAGCTGGTGCGCGTCGAGCCGGGCCAGCGCGTACGAGGTGATCACCACGTCGTAGTCGTGGATCGTCTCGTACTTGGCGGCACGATCGCTCCCCGACTGCAGCCGCAGCGACGTCACCGAAGGCGCGAACTTCTTCAGCTCGTTCTCCCAGGTGTGGGTGACCGAGGTCGGCGCGATGACCAGCACCGGGACCTCACCTTCGGTCTCCTTGCGCCGCAACAAATGGGCGATGACCTGGACGGTGTTGTGGGTGACGATGAAATCGTCGAGCAGGAACAGCCGGTCCGGCGCATCGACCGCGATGCACATCATCTCGCAGTCCTGCTCGTACTGCACGTCGACGATCGCCCGGGTCGGCAGATACTTGGTGCGCGGCGTGTACCGCGCCATCTTCCGCGCCAACCGAAACGGCGCATACTCCGGCGGCAACGAGATCCCCACCCGATAGGCGGGCTTCCCGATCCGCTGCTCGCCTTTGTAGGTGTACTTCGGCTCGGCTTTATATCGCATCCGCGCGACGCCACCGAGCGAGCGAACGAGAAATGCGACGTCCTCCGCCAGCCGATCGGACGTGCTCGTGAATTCGACATTCCCATTCCGAGGCTGCGTAGTCCCATCGGTATCGAGCAGCCCTTGCAAGATGGACAATCGGTCCGAAAGCGCAGCCGTCTTATAGACCGATGGGACGAACTTTTGGCTTGAACCGAAGCCATGGAGTCCAAGGTCCTCGATCGCGCTCCAAAGCGGGTGGATTCCCCGAACAGTCGGGCGAACGCGATGGTGGTACTCTCGTTGAAAAACGAACTCCGTTCCGGTCGGTAGCAGCGACCGACACTCCTCGAGGAGTGCGTCGTCGGCGGTCGTCAACTCTAGACCGCTCTTCCGGATGAGACATCCGTCACCCAGGAGACAGCCGAGCAGATACGGATCGATCGGCAACGTCGGCGCTTGTCCGAAGTGCATCGGATCGGCAATCGGGATGTAGTGTCGCGCATTCCCCGCCGCGTCGAAGAGGCGTTCGCGAATCTCGCCAGTCGTCAGCACGCGGTACGGGAGTCCGCGCTTCTTACGCACGGCCGAATTCACCGCCCAAAGGTGATCGTCGGACACCTGAGTCGACGATCCATCGCTGAACGTAACGCGATACGCGGGAAGCACGCCCTGGGGATACACGCCGATGACCTTGTGTGGCAATCCATCGCGTCCCATGACGTCGTCGCCAACCTGCAGATCGCCAAAACGACGCAATCCCGTCGGCGTGATGACGCGCATATGCACCGACCCGGCCTTACCGACCCCCATATCGTCAGCTAAAATCCCACCAAAACGGAACGACGACAAGTAGGAAAGAAAATCCAGCCCGCGGCGCTGATAGTCGCGCAGCGTGCCAACCAACGCGTTCGGAACCGGCACTTCTTCCACGCCCTCGAAGTTGCGCAACCGTTCGCGGATGCGCTCGACTTCTTCGGGCAGCACGACGTCGCCGAAGGCGTCATGTAATTCGTCGCGCATCGCGACCAGCGTCGCTAAGCCGGTGCGGCGACGATCCGTCAACTCGGAGAGCAAGTGCTGGCGCGAGCGCAGGTCGGCGACGTCGACCAGTTTGCCGCGCACTTCGGCGTAGCGCCCTTTGGCGCCGAGCAACGCGCGCAGCTCTTCGCGCGTCAGCGGCTGGCCGTCGCCGACGAAGACCGAGACGTCGAGATCGAACCAATCGCCGGCGCCCTCGACGGCCGCGGCGCTGATCGCGACGTCGATCACCCCGCCGCCGAGCAGCGAGGCCAGCGACTCGTCCAGGCGGATCTCGACGTCGTCCCACGACGGCCAGGTCACGCGAACGATCTCGGCCGCCCGGTCGGCATCGTGCAACGCGAACACGTCGGCGCCGCGCGGGACGAACCCGGTCTCGAGGAAGCGCCGCGCGAAGCCGCGCGCGATGTCCGGCGCCCAGCGCACGAACCGTCCGTTGCTCGACGTCACCGCACCGTGGGCGTTGAAGGGCGCGAACGCGCCCGTGACGCGGTCGGCGAAGGTCAGCCGAGCGACCAGCGCCGAGTCGCGCCAGCCCGCGCGCACGACCAGCGCCGGCCGCGCCGCGTCGTCGACACCCAGCGCCGCGCGCTCGAGGTCGGTCAGGAACGGCGCGACGCGTGCGACGGCGCGCGTCGAGGGCGCGCGCTCCGCCTCGACCGGCACCTCCGCGGCGGTGCGGGCAGCCGCGATGACCTTGCGTGCGTCGAAGGCCCCGTCGAGCAGGTACGCGGTGCGTTCGGCGATCAGCCAGGCCGGCGGACCGTCGAGGACCAGCGCCTCGCCCAGCGCGACCGGCGCGCCGTCCGCGTTCTCGACGACCGGCACGAACGACGCGCCGGCGCGGACCGCGCGCAGCCGCATCCCGCGCGACTCGACGGCGAACGGGGGCAGCTCCGAGGGGTGCCGGTTCTCGCCGGGCGCGTCCTCGAAGCGCAGCCGCGGGTGGCGCGCCAGTCGGAAGAGCGCTCGGGCCAGCGCCTTCGGCGAGGCGCGTGCGCCGAAGGCCTCGTTCACCGCGTCGTCGCGCAACAGCGAGCGATCGACCTCGTCCCAGTCGTCGGCCGGGGTCTGGTCCATCATCGCCAGGATCGCGTCCGCGTCGCGGATGACGCCGCGCAGGCGCGGCGTGTCGAGGTAGAGCGAACCGCCGAGCGTCCCGCCGTTCGAGACGGACAGGACCGGCCAGACCGAGCGTGCCCGCGTGCGCCCGTTCTCCGTCTCGGTGTCGGGGATCCACGACAGGTCGACCTCGGGCCCCTCGCCGGCCGGCGCCGGCGCGGAGGCGTCCTCGGCGACGCGCACGACCTCGAGGGTCGCGACGACGTGCTGGCAGACCCCGGTCGCGCCGCAGGTGCAGACGGCCCGCAGCGCCTGCGGCCCGGTCCCGGTCGCCCACTCGACGGTCGTCTGCACGGTGGTACGGTCGCGGACCGTCGCCTCGATCCGGTTGGGCTCGACCGAGCGCAGGACGACGCGCTCACCCTCGACGAGGGCGAGCGCATCGCGGGTTAGGTCACGAGCGAACCAGGTGCCGATCTGCGCCGGGAGGCGCGATCGCCAGAGGCCATAGGGCGTCAACCTGAGGTGGTTCGGCTAAGCCGACTGGACCTCCGGCTGCGGGGGCGTCGGCGGTTCGAGTTTCGGGATCTTCGAGAAGCGCAGCTTCTCAGGATTGTCGGCGTTGACTTCGGCGAGGATGCGGTCGCCGCTCCCGAAGGTGCCGCGAATCATCTCCTCGGCCAGTTCGTCCTCGACTTCGCGCTGGATCGCGCGGCGCAGCGGACGCGCACCGAACTGCGGGTCCCAACCCTTCTTGGCGAGCAGTTGCTTCGCGTCTTCGGTGACCTCGAGATACATCTCTTGAGCGCGCACCTCGCGGATGACTTTCTCGAGCTCCAGCCCGACGATCTCGGCGATCTCCTCGCGGCTGAGTTGGTGGAAGACGACGATCTCGTCGACGCGGTTGAGGAACTCGGGCCGGAAGGCGTGCTTCACTTCTTCCAGGACGCGATTCTTCATGCGCTCGTAGTGCTGGGCATCGGTCGTACCGGTGTCCTTCTGCGGGCGGAAGCCGATGTCGCTGGTCGTCGTCATCCCGGTCGCGCCGACGTTCGAGGTCATGATGATGACCGTATTCTTGAAGTCGACGACGCGGCCCTGAGAGTCGGTCAGCCGCCCGTCCTCCAGCACTTGCAAGAGCAAGTTGAAGACGTCGGGATGCGCCTTCTCGATCTCGTCGAGCAGGACGACCGAATACGGCCGGCGGCGCACCGCTTCGGTGAGCTGGCCGCCCTCTTCATAGCCGACGTAGCCGGGCGGCGCGCCGACCAAACGCGAGACCGAGTACTTCTCCATGTACTCCGACATGTCGATGCGAATCATCGACTCGGCGTCGTCGAACATGAACTCGGCCAGCGAGCGCGCGACTTCGGTCTTGCCGACGCCGGTCGGGCCCAGGAAGATGAACGAGCCGATCGGGCGCTTGGGGTTCTTGAGTCCGGCGCGCGAGCGGCGGATGGCGCGGGTGACCGTGCCGATCGCCTGATTCTGCCCGATGACGCGCTTGTGGAGTTGCTCCTCCATCCCCAACAGCTTGGCCGTCTCTTGTTCGGCCAGCTTCGAGACGGGGATCTTCGTCCACGACGAGACGATGTGGGCGACGTCCGCTTCGGTCACCTTGAGCGTCTTGTCGGCCGCAGCGCGCTTGTCGGCCCACTCGGCCTCGAGCCGCTGCTTCTCTAGGCGCAGCTTCTCCTCACGGTCGCGGATCGCGGCCGCCTTCTCGAACTCTTGCGACTTGACGACCGACTCTTTTTCTTGCTTGACCTGGCGGATCTGGTTCTCGATCTCGCGGACTTCCGGCGGCGGCAGCGTCGCCTGCAAGCGCACGCGCGAGGCCGCTTCGTCGATCAGGTCGACGGCCTTGTCGGGCAAGAAGCGATCGCTGATGTAGCGGTCGCCGAGCTTCGCGGCGGCGACCAGCGCCTCGTCGGTGATGGTGACCTTGTGGTGCGCTTCGTAGCGGTCGCGCAGGCCTTTGAGGATCTCGACCGTCTCTTCGACCGTCGGCTCGCCGACCATAACCGGCTGGAAGCGCCGTTCGAGCGCCGAGTCCTTCTCGATGTGCTTGCGGAACTCGTTGAGCGTCGTCGCCCCGATGCACTGCAGCTCGCCGCGCGCCAGCGCGGGCTTGATGATGTTCGACGCGTCGATCGCACCCTCGGCGGCACCGGCGCCGACCAGCGTGTGCAGCTCGTCGATGAACAGGATGATCTCGCCGGCGGCGCCGCGGATCTCGTCCATGACGCGCTTCATCCGCTCTTCGAACTCGCCGCGGTACTTCGTCCCGGCGACCAGGCCGGCCAGGTCGAGCGTGATGACGCGCTTGTCGCGCAGCGGCTCGGGGACTTCGTTCTTGATGACGCGCTGCGCCAAGCCCTCGGCGATCGCCGTCTTGCCGACGCCGGGCTCCCCGATCAGGGCCGGGTTGTTCTTCGTCCGGCGGCTGAGGATCTGGATGACCCGCTCGATCTCGGTGGCCCGGCCGATGACCGGGTCGAGCTTGTTCTCGCGGGCCAGCGTGGTGAGGTCGCGGCCGTAGGCGTCCAGCGTCGGGGTCTTCGACTTGCCCTTGGGGGCCGGCGGCTGTCCCTCGGCACCCAGCAGCGAGGTCGTCTGGACCCGGACCTTGGCCGGGTCGACGCCGAGGTTGGTCAGGACGCGCGCGGCGACGCCTTCCCCCTCCCGGATCAGGCCCAAGAGCAGGTGCTCGGTCCCGATGTAGTTGTGGTTCAGCTGCCGGGCCTCTTCGAAGGCCAGCTCGATCACGCGCTTGGCGCGCGGCGTGAAGACCATCTCCTGCTGGACGGTCTGCCCGCCCCGCCCGACGATCGCCTCGACCTCTTGGCGCACCTTGGCCAGGTTGACGCCCAGGGTCTCGAGGACTTTCGCCGCGAGGCTCTCCCCCTCGGAGATGATCCCGAGCAGAATGTGCTCGGTCCCGATGTAGTTGTTCCCGAGACGCTGCGCCTCTTCCTGAGCGAGCACGATGCTGCGCCGTGCGCGTTCAGTGAACGGTTCCCACATTGACATGACGGTTCGAAACTCCCCGAGCGGCCCGGCCGCTCCCTGCCTCCTACGGGTGGAATCCCTGGAAGTCGGTGCGGCCTAGGTGCTGGTTAGACCTTCGACGGGTTCGTTCAGTTTCAAACCCTTGGCCGAAGGTAGCATGGAAGCAGGCACCGCGAGGGCGAACGGTGAGTCCGACTTTTCCGCCGCCCACAGAGGACGCCGCAATTTACCTCCTTGGCCTGGTCTCCGTGCCGGAGCTGCTCGACCAGCTCGTCAACGGCATCACCCTCGGTATGCTCTACATCCTCGTCGCCCTGGGCCTGAACATCATCCTGGGGCTCATGGGGGTGATCAACTTCTCCCATGGCGCGTTCTTCATGCTCGGCGCCTATGTGATGTACGCGCTGGCGCCGCGGCTAGGGTTCTGGCCGGCGATCCCGGCGGCCGCACTCCTGGTCGGTCTGCTGGGCATGGCCTTCGAGTCGACCTTGGTCCGGCCGCTCTACCGGCGGATGCCCGAGTACACGTTGCTCTTGACGTTCGGGACGGCGCTGATCTTCACCGAGGTGGTCCGCAAGATCTGGGGCGACGACGCGGTCCGGGTCAACACCCCGGCCTACATGCCCGACTCGATCGCGCTGGGCAACGTGCAGTTCCCGTTCTACAAAGACTTCCTGCTGGTGCTGATCACGATCGTGATCCTGGCGGTCGTCTGGCTGCTGCTCAACAAGACGAACATCGGCATCATCATCCGGGCCGGCACGCGTGACGCCGAGATGGTCAAGATCCTCGGCATCAACATGCCGCTGATGTTCACGCTGGTCTTCGGCATCGGCTCGTTCATGGCCGGGCTGGCCGGCGCGCTGGCGGCGCCGATCTACGCGGTCCAGCCGCAGCTGGCCTCGCAGTGGATCGTGCTGACCTTCGTCATCGTGATCGTCGGCGGGATCGGTTCGTTCTGGGGCGCGATCGTCGGCGGCTTGCTGATCGGCATCGTGACCAGCCTGATGGCGCTGGTTTGGCCGCCGGCGATCGAGCTGAGCGGCTACATTATCATGGGGATAATCTTGCTGATCCGCCCGCGCGGCCTGTTCGGCGTCGAGGGCCTGTTCGAGTGAAGAAGCGCTCCCCGCTGGCAGCCGTGATGTTGCACCCGCTCCTGTGGACAGGGTTGCTGTTCGCCGTGCTCCCGGTCATCGCCGGGGCGAACCCGTTCGCCGGCCAGTGGACCGGTTTCGTCGGGATCGCGACGACGATGGTGATCTTCGCCCTCTTCGCCAGCGGCTTCAACCTGCTCTTCGGGCACGTCGGCGAGCTCTCGTTCGGGCACGCGATGTTCTTCACGATCGGCGCCTACGCGACGGCCCTCTACTCGAATGGGTTCACCATCCACCTCTTCGGCGCCACGATCGTGCACGCGCCGACCGACAACCTCTTCGTCGCGCTGCTCCTCTCGCTGCTGATCGCGGTGCTGTGGGCCTGGCTGCTGGCGCGGCTGATCGTCCCGCGCTCGAGCGGGATCTACTTCTCGATGATCACGCTAGCGTTCGCGCAGGTCGTCTTCTTCGTCACCTACGAGTGGAGCGAGCTGACCGGCGGTGAGGACGGCCTGCAAGGGATCGCGCGGCCGACGATCTTCGGCGCCCCCATGCTCAACGAGACCTATCACTTCTACTGGTTCGCGGCGACGATCGTCTTCCTTGCCCTGTGCTTGCTGTACTGGGTCGTCGCCTCGCCGTTCGGCAGCGTCTTGCACGCGATCCGCGAGAACAAGCAGCGGGCGCGCTTCCTGGGCTACGACGTGGACAAGTTTCGCGTCAACGCCTTCGTGCTCTCGGCGGCCTTCCCGGCGGTCGCGGGTTGGTTGTGGACCTACTACCAGCAGGCGATCAATCCGGACGCCGGATCGGTCGAGTACTCGGGCAACGTCGTCATGATGTCGATGCTCGGCGGGATGCAGACCTTCCTCGGGCCGATCCTGGGCGCATCGATCTACTACGAGATCCAAAACAACGTCTCGCAGCTCACCAAGTACTGGGAAGCCTGGATCGGGATCGTCTTCGTCTTCTTCGTCCTGGTCGGACCGCGCGGCATCATGGGCCTGGTCGACGACATCCGCCACTACGGCCTCGCCCGCACGGTGCGCCGACTGCTCTCGCGCCGGGCGCGGGTCGAGATCGAGCTGCACGAAGAGCTGCCGCCGGTCGACGAGGCCGCGGCCGTCACCCGGTCGGTGCAATAGCGTGGAGTACGTCTTCAAAACCGACGGGTTGACCCGCACCTTCTCAGGCTTCACCGCGGTGAACGAGGTCTCGCTCGAGATCCCCGCCGGCGGCGTGCGTACGATCATCGGGCCAAACGGCGCCGGCAAGACGACCTTCTTCAATCTTCTCAGCGGGATGCTGCCGCCCAGCGCCGGTCGCATCTGGTTCAAGGGCCTCGAGATCACCTCGCTGCCCGCCTATCAACGCGCGCGCCTGGGGATCGCGCGCTCGTTCCAGATCACCAACATCTTCGGGCACCTGAGCGTCTACGAGAACGTCCGGCTCGCGGTCCAGGCCGTCCTCGACGGCAAGGCGCGCTTTCTGTTTCCCGGGGGGCGCTTCACCGATCTGCCGACCAAGACCGAGTCGGTGCTGCATGACGTCGGCCTGTGGGACGCACGCGACATGCGCGCCGAGAACCTCTCGCACGGCGACCAGCGGCGGCTCGAGATCGGCCTGGTGCTCGCCAGCGATCCGCCGGTGCTGCTGCTCGACGAACCGCTGGCGGGGATGTCGCCGACCGAGACGCACGCGACGGTCGAGCTGATCAACCGCATCGCCCCCGGCCGCACGATCTTGCTCGTCGAGCACGACATCGACGTGGTGATGTCGATCTCGACCACGATCACGGTCTTCCAGACGGGCTCGGTGCTGGCGATCGGAACGCCGGCCGAGATCCGCGCCAACGAAGCCGTCCAACGCGCCTACCTGGGAGAGTTAGCCTAATGCTCCTCGAGTTGGACCGGGTGAACGCGTATTACGACAAGAGCCACGTGCTGCAGGACGTCTCGCTGGAAGTCGGCGCGGGCGAAGTCGTCGCGCTGCTCGGGCGCAACGGCTCGGGCCGCTCGACGACCTGCAAAGCCGTCATGGGTCTCGTCGCGGTGAAGACCGGCGCGATTCGTTTCCACGGCAAGCCGGTCACGAACCGGACGCCGTTCGCGATCGCGCAGGCCGGGATCGCCTTCGTCCCCGAGGACCGGCGGATCTTTCCGAACCTGACCGTCGGCGAGAACTTACGGCTGGCGGCGCTGGCCGGTCGCAAGGGCGTCTGGACCGAGAAGCGCGTCTACGAGTACTTCGCCGTGCTGGGCGAGCGCAAGGACAAGCCGGCGAAGCTCTCGGGCGGCGAGCAGCAGATGCTCGCCATCGCCCGCGCGCTGGTCGCGAATCCCGACATCATCCTGCTCGACGAACCGATGGAGGGTTTGGCGCCGCTGATCGCACGCAACGTCGAGGAGGTCGTGCGCACGATCCGCAGCGAGGGCAACACGATCTTGCTGGTCGAGCAGAACGTGCACGTCGCGATGAGCCTCTCCGACCGCGGCTACGTCCTCTCCAACGGCCGCATCGTCGGCTCGGGGACGATCGCCGAGCTGCGCGCCGACGAGGCGATGATGCAGCGCTACCTGGCGGTCTGAGGGGCTCGCCCGCTTGCCGCTCTGGAACTTCTGCCGCGCTCGGCGTATCGTAGCAGACGTATGGTGACGCCCGAAACGGTGCGCGAAGCGCTCAAAGAGGTCGAAGACCCCGAGCTGAACATGGGGATCCTGGACCTGGGTTTGGTCTACGACGTGGCCTGCGAGGGCCCGGAGGGGCAGGAGGTCACCGTCGTCATGACGCTGACCTCGCCGATGTGCCCGGTCGGTCCGATGTTCCGCCAGGCCGTGCTGAGTAAGGTCGAGAGCGTCGAGGGCGTCAAGTCCGCCAACGTCGAGATCACCTTCACGCCCCCCTGGGACCCGAAGACGATGGCGAGCGAGGACGTCAAGCTGGCACTCGGGATCTGGTGACCGTCGGCCCCTGGGCCAAGCAGTGGCACGCCCGCACGGCGGCCCTGCGCCGGGTCGAGGAGCAGCTCGCCGTTCGCCCCGACGATGTCGGGCTGCGGCTCGAGCGAGCCCAGTTGCTGGAAGATCTCGGCCTGCGCGAAGAGGCCGCGGCCGCCTACGTTCAGGTGTTGGTCGTGCACCCCTGGCACTACGACGCGATGATGCGCCTGGGCGCGCTGTTCGCCGTCGGCGGGAAACAGGACGCGGCGCGCGCCGTCTTCCTCGAGGCCGCGATACACCACGCCGACCGGCCGGCGCCGCACGCGTGCCTGGGCAACGTCCTGCTCGACGTCGGCGACACGCCGGCGGCGCAGGCGGCGTTCGAGGCCGCGCTGCGGGCCGATCCCGAGCATCGCGAGGCCCATCGGGGTCTGGCGATCATCTTCGAGCGCGCCGGCGACGTCGCGGCGGCCGACCGCGCCTGGCGCGCCGGCTTCCCCGACGGCTCGATCGCGATCTCGCCTTTCCGCGGCCCCAAAGAACCGATCCGCGTCCTGCTCGTCACCTCGGCGATCGGCGGCAACATCCCCTTGCAGCACGTGCTGGACGACCGCATCTTCCAATGGGCGACGCTGATCGCGGAGTCCTACACGCCCTCGATGACGATGCCACCGCACAGCGTGCTCTTCAACGCGATCGGGGACGCCGACAAGTGCGCGCGCGCGCTCGACCACGCCGAGCTGCTGCTCGAGCGCGTCGACGCGCAGATCATCAACCCGCCGGACCGCATTCGCGGCTCGGGGCGGGCCGCCAACGCCGACCGGCTAGGTGCGCTCCCCGGCGTCGTCGTGCCGCGCATCGTCGCTTTTCCGCGCGCCGCGCTGCTGGCCGACGACGCCGCCGCAACGCTCGCCGCGCACGGCTTCGCGTGGCCGCTGTTGGTGCGCAGCCCCGGCTATCACACCGGCAACCACTTCGTGCGCATCGCGGGGCCGGCCGAGCTGGCCGAGGCGGTCGCGCCGCTGCCCGGCGACGAGTTGCTGGCGATCGCGTACCTCGACACGCGCCGCGCCGACGGGACGTGGGCGAAGTACCGCGCGATGTTCGTCGACGGCGAGCTGTTCCCACTGCATCTGGCGATCTCGCGCGAGTGGAAGGTCCACTACTTCACCTCGGCGATGGACGAGGACGTCGCGTTCCGCGAGGCCGAGCGCGCCTTCCTCGAGGACATGCCGGGGACGCTCGGCGCGCCGGCGGTCGCGGCGCTGCAGGCGATCGGCGCGGAGCTCGGGCTCGATTACGGCGGCGTCGACTTCGCCTTCGACGCGCAGGGCCGCTTGGCGGTCTTCGAGGCCAACGCGACGATGGTGATCCTGCCGCCGAAGGACGACCCGATGTACGCCTACCGCAAGGCGCCGATCCAGCGCGTCCTCGACGCCGTCCGGGCGATGATCATGCGGCGGGCCAACGCCGGCGCCGCCCGGGCGCAGTTCTCCTGAGCCACTGGGCGGGTAGAAGGACCGCGTGAAGATCATCGCCTCGCGCCTCGCCTTCGTCGCCGCCGTCGCTCTCGTCGCCCTCGCCGCGACGGGCGGCCCGGCCGCCGCGACGCACGTCCCCGACCCGCCGACGGCCAACATGGCGGATCCGATCCCGGCGCCGACCCCGTTCTTCGGCTTGCAAGCGCCGCCGATCTCGGTCATGCTCGCGTCGGCTGCCGACTCGTGCGCCGACGACGTCTTCCTCTCGTATCGCTCGATCGATACGCCGGTCCACTACCCGGTGACCGTCTGCGGGAGCATCCTGGCCGTCCCGGCCAGCGGCACGACGCATTCCGGCAGCTTCGCGCTCGACGTCGACGGCACCGAGCCGATCGCCGTCGTCTACGACGGCGCCGGGGCGCCGGCGTTCCAAGCCGGCCAGCAAGTCGTCGTGCGCGGCGTCTACCACCGGGCCGGCTCCAGCGCCGAGTGGATCGACCAGACGCGCGTCTCGGCCGACCTGCCCGGCTACATCCTAGTCGGAAGCTCGACCTACCACTAGCGGCCGGCTCGCGCGCCGGGAGCGGTCGGGCCGCGCCGCGCCGAAGGGCCCGAGCGATGTCCACTCTCGACTCGGCCCACGACCGCGCGGCGGAGCGCCTGGCGCAGATGCGGGCGGCCTCGCTCGCCCCCGCCGGCGAGGACGCGAACGCCAAGCAGCACGCGCGCGGGAAACGCACCGCGCGCGAGCGGGTCGAGGCGCTGGTCGATCCCGGCTCGTTCGTCGAGCTGGACCGCTTCGCGGTCCACCGCACCAACGAGTTCGGCCTCGGCGAACGCGAGTTTCTCGGCGACGGCGTCGTGACCGGACACGCGCGGATCGACGGCCGCACGGTCTTCCTGTTCTCGCAGGACTTCACCGTGCTGGGCGGGTCGCTCGGCGAAGTCATGGCCGAGAAGATCTGCAAGGTGATGGATCTGGCGGTGCGGACCGGCGCGCCGGTGATCGGGATCAACGACTCCGGGGGCGCGCGCATCCAAGAGGGCGTCGTCAGCCTGGGCGGCTACGCCGAGATCTTCTGGCGCAACGTGCAAGCCTCGGGCGTCGTCCCGCAGATCAGCTTGGTCGCCGGGCCGTGCGCCGGCGGCGCGGTCTACTCGCCGGCGATCACCGACTTCACGGTGATGGTCGAGGGGATCTCGCAGATGTTCATCACCGGTCCCGAGATCATCAAGGCGGTGACCGGCGAGGAGGTCAGCTTCGAAGAGCTCGGCGGCGCGCTGACGCATGCGACCAAGAGCGGCGTCGCCTCGCTGATCGCCGCCGACGAGGACGAGATGAACGAGCACTGCCGGCGGCTGCTCTCGTTCCTCCCGTCGAACAACCTCGACGACCCGCCGCTGGTGCCGACCGACGACGACCCGCTGCGCCTGGCGCCCGAGCTCGACACGCTCGTGCCGGACGCGCCGAACAAGCCCTACGACATCCTCGAGGCGATCGTCCCGGTGCTCGACGACGGCGACTTCTTCGAGATCCTGCCGCTCTGGGCGCAGAACGTCGTGGTCGGGTTCGGGCGCGTCGGCGGCCGCAGCGTCGGCGTCGTCGCCAACCAGCCGAAATTCCTCGCCGGCGTGCTCGACATCAACGCGTCGATCAAGGCCGCCCGTTTCGTGCGCACCTGCGACGCCTTCAACATCCCGCTGCTGACCTTCGTCGACGTGCCGGGCTTCCTGCCGGGGACCAGTCAAGAGTGGGGCGGGATCATCAAGCACGGCGCGAAGCTGCTCTACGCGTTTGCCGAGGCGACCGTCCCGAAGATCACCGTGATCACCCGCAAGGCCTACGGCGGCGCCTACGACGTCATGTCCTCCAAGCACATCCGGGCCGACTTCAACTTCGCCTGGCCGACGGCGGAGATCGCGGTCATGGGTGCGTCGGGCGCCGTGCGCATCCTCAACCGCCGCGAGATCGCCGAAGCCGCCGACAAGGACGCCGCCGCCGCGCAACTGGCCGCCGAGTATACCGACCACTTCGCCAACCCGTTCATCGCCGCGTCGCGCGGCTACGTCGACGACGTGATCAACGCGAGCGAGACCCGCCGCGCCGTCTCCCGCGCCCTCGACGTGCTGGCGAACAAGCGCGTCGACCGCCCCCACCGCAAACACGGCAACATCCCGCTGTAGCGCGAGCTCGTCCGCAAGGAGCACCTCGATGATGCCCAGCCTCCTCACTCGGCGAACGTTCGCCAGCAGCACGGGCGCGGTGCTGGCGGGGCTCGGCCTCGCCGGTCCAGCCGGCGCAGCCGGCGAGATCTCTCGCGCCTGCGAAGTGATTCACCAGCAGGTCCAGTTTGCGGCCAGCCCGGCGCGCGTCTACCGGGCCCTCACCACGACCGCGCAGTTCGACCACGTGGTGCGGCTGAGCGCGGCGATGCGGTTGGGGATGGTTTCGAGCCGCGTGCCAACCCGCGTCGACGCGACGCCGGGCGGCGCCTTCACGCTCTTCGGCGGCTACATCAGCGGACGCACGCTCGAACTCGTGCCGAACAGGCGCCTCGTGCAGGCATGGCGATCGGGCGGTTGGCCACCGGGGGCGTATTCGATCGTGACGTTCACCCTCGCGCCACGCGGAGGCGGGACCACTCTCACCTTGGACCACGCGGGTTTCCCAGACGGGGACGGGGCCGAACTCGCCCAGGGCTGGCATGTAAACTACTGGGAGCCGCTCGCGAAGTATCTCGCGTAGGCTGCGCG
>JBEKLD010000042.1:0-20460 GCA_050010375.1 Vulcanimicrobiaceae bacterium | reverse complement strand
CAGACTGCGAGCTGGATCCCGGCGTCGTGCGCCTCCCACAGCGCGTCGGCGCCGGCGAAGGGCGGGACGAAGATGATCGAGTGGGTCGCGCCGGTCGCTTCGACGGCGTCCTTCACGGTATCGAAGACCGGGATCCCGCCCTCGGCGCTCTGGCCACCCTTGCCGGGCGTCACGCCACCGACGATCTTCGTCCCATACGCGCGCATCCGCGCCGTATGAAACGCCCCCTCGCGCCCGGTGATGCCCTGCACGATAATTTTCGAGTTCTTATCCAAGAAGATCGACATGACGCGTTACTTGCCCCCGCTCGCGAGCGCGACGGCTTTGGCCGCGCCTTCGTCCATCGTCTCGACTGGAAAGAAGCCCGCCTCGGCGAGGATCTTGCGGCCTTCGTCCGCGTTGGTGCCGGTCAACCGGATCACCAGCGGCACCTTGCGCACGTCGTCACCTTTGAGCGCTTCGACGATCCCCAGCGCCACCTGGTCGCCGCGGGTGATGCCGCCGAAGATGTTGATGAACATCGCCTTCACGCGCGGATCGGCAGTCACCAGCTTGTAGCTGTTCTTCACCAGCTCGGCCTGTGCGCCGCCGCCGATATCCAGAAAGTTCGCGGCGCCGCCGCCGGCGCTCTTGACGGCGTCCATCGTCCCCATCCCCAGGCCCGCGCCGTTGGCGATCGTGCCGATCGTCTTGGGGACCGCACCCGGCTCGTCGGTGAACTTCGCGTAATTCGACATCCCCAAACCGATCGCGACCGCCGCGGCCTGGTCTTCGTCGGTCGGCTGCGCTTTGTTCCACTGCGCGATATCGGGATGCTTGTAGAGGCCGTTGTCGTCGAGGTCGACCTTGGCGTCGCTGGCGATGACGCGGCCGTCCTTGGTCAGCACGAGCGGGTTGATCTCGACCAAGTTCGCGCCGTAGTCCATGAACAGCGTGTAGAGCGCGCCGAGGACCGCCGGGAACGCCTTGCGGTAGCCCTCGGGGAGCTTCGCGTGAAAGGCCAACAGCCGGCCGATGAACGGCGAATAGCCGGCGGCCGGATCGATCCAATACTTTTTGATCGCGTCGGGGTCGTGCTCGGCGACCTCTTCGACGTCCATCCCGCCCTGCGCGGTAACCAGGACGACCGGCTTGCGCGCGCCGCGGTCGATCGCGATCGAGACGTAGGCCTCGCTCGCGATCGCAACCTTCTCCTCGACCAGCAGCGAACGGACTTCCTCGCCCTCCGGATTCTGGACCGACTTGAGGACCTTGCCGAGCAGTTCGCGCGCCAGCGTCTCGCCCTGCGCGGCGTCGTCGGCGAACTTGATCCCGCCGGCCTTGCCGCGGCCACCCATCAGGACCTGGCTCTTGAGGACCCACGAACCGGGGTGACCCTCGATGAAACTCTTCACCTCGCCGGCGGTCGTGGCGAACACGCCGGACGGCGTTGGGATCCCGACCCGCCGGAACAGGTCCTTGCCCTGGTACTCCATCAGTTTCATGGCGGCCCGAGCGTTCCGCGCCCCTCACCAGGAGCCCTGGACGACAAGAGTCGTAGGCGACGAAGGCGGCGCTTGCCGCACCCGGCGAATCGCTCCTCGTCCAGGAGGGTGCCCTTCATGCTCAACCGTTCGCTCGCCATCGCCATCACCTGCGCGCTCGCCGCCGGCGGCACGGCGCACGCCGCTGAACCGACCAAACCATTGCGCACGCTGGTCTACAGCGTGCAGTACACCGCGCGGAACCGCAGCGACGAGCAGACGTCGGGCTTCACCGGTAACGGCGGCGGTGCGGGGACGGCCGGTGGGGTGGTCACGCGCACCTCCGACGTCGGCGACGACGGGACGCTGACCATCGACGTGGTCGCTGCGACCGCCGATGGCGGCCTGGTCGTCGACGCGACGTACACCGGGAAGACGAGCGTGCAGCCGAAGCTGCGCTTCGCGATCTTTCCCGACGGCCGGCTCTCGGTCGATCCGCACGCCACCGTCAGCCTCGAGTCGGTCTACCTTCTCCCCTTGCTCGCGCGCGGGCTGGTCGCCGGCCGTGACGTCTCGCTGGGCTCCGCCTGGACGGTCCCCGCCCCACCGGGGACGAAGGGCGACGGGTCCTACAAGGTGACCGGCATCGACGGAAACGTGGCGACCCTGGCGATCGTCACGACGCGCACCGTCACCGGACCGCGCGGCTACGACGAGAGCGACACCGCGACGGCGCGCTACGACACGGCTCGCCTGTGCCCGCTCAGCTACGACCTGTCCGCAGTCTCGCGGCACACCGTCGGCTCGGATCAGTACGTCTCGACCAACGCGCGGCTCATCGCGAGCCTCGTCAGCGACACCTTTGCCAACCGCTAGCGCCGCGATCCTCGCCTTCGACGGCGTCTGCACGCTCTGCAACGGCCTGGTACGCTTCGTCTACGCCACCGATCCCGGCGGCCGCGTGCGCTTCGTCCCGCTGCAGTCGGCGCGCGCGGCGAGCCTCGTCGGCGCGCCCGGCGTCAGCGCGGCCGACACGATCGTCCTGCTCGCCGGCGGCCGGCGCTACGAGCGCAGCGACGCGGTGTTGCACCTGCTGCTCGAACTCCAACCGCCGTGGCCGCTGGGCTTCGCCGCCATCCTCGTTCCCCGGCCGCTGCGCGACGCGGCATACGACTGGGTCGCCCGCAACCGCTACGCCTGGTTCGGCCGCCGCGACGCGTGCCCGTCGCCGCCGCCGGGCCTGCGCGAGCGCTTCATCGACGACCCGACCGCGCGCGAGCCGGCGTGAGCGGGCCGTGGCTGGTCGCGATGGACTGGCGCGACGCGCTGTTCGTCCATTGGCCCTGCGCACCGGCGGCGCTGCAGCCGCGGCTGCCGCCCGATCTCACCCTCGACACCTGGGAGGGTCAGGGCTGGATCAGCCTGGTCGCCTTTCGCATCGTCGCGGCGCGCCCGCGCGGCTTCCCGCCGGCGCTCGGCTGGCCGGCATTCGGCGAGATCAACCTGCGCACGTACGTCGCCGGCAGGGGCAGCGCCGGCGTGTGGTTCTTCAGCCTCGATGCCGACAGCGCGGTCGCGGTCAACCTGGCGCGCGCCGCATGCTCCCTGCCGTATCACCGCGCCGACGTCCTGGCGCAATGGGACGATGCGCGGCTGACCTACTTCGCCGCGCGCGCGGGTGAGACCGAGGTGCGCTACGGGGCCGAAGCGCGCTTCGGCCCGGCCGAAGCGCCCGCCACGCCGGGGACGCTCGCGCACTGGCTGGTCGAGCGCTACGCGTTCTTCACCGTCGACCGGCGCGGCCGGACGCTGCGCGGCGACGTCACGCACGAGCCGTGGACGCTGCGCGACGCGACCGTGCGCGCCGAGGCGAACCTCTTGCTCGACGCGGCCGGTTTCACGCCGCCGACGACGCCGCCACTGGCGCACGTCGCGCGCGGCGTCACCGTGCGCGCGCGCGGACTGCGGCCAGTCACCGTCTAATCGAGCCGGCCGAGCAAGTCGCGGGCGATGATGATCTGCTGGATCTCCGAGGTCCCTTCGTAGATCTCGGTGATCTTCGCGTCGCGGTAGTAGCGCTCGACCGGAAACTCGGTCGTATACCCGTATCCGCCGTGAATCTGCACCGCCTCCGCCGCGTGCTCGCGCGCCTTGGTCGAGGCGAACAGCTTGGCTTTCGAGGCAGCGACCGCGTACGGGCTGCCCGCGTCGGCCAGCGCCGCCGCGCGATAGACGAGCAGTCGCGCCGCGTCGAGATCGGTCGCCATCTGGGCCAGCTTGAACGAGACGCCTTCGAACGCGCCGATCGGCCGGCCGAACGCGATGCGCTCCTTGGCGAAACGCACCGACGCGTCCAAACACGCAGCGAGGATCCCGGCCGCCTGAGCACCGATCCCGATCCGTCCGGCGGTCAGCGCGGCCAGCGCCGACGAGAGCCCCGTCCCCGGCTCACCGAGCATCGCCGAGCTCGGAACGCGCGCATCGTCGAACGCGAGGTCGACGGTGTTCGAGGTGTGGATGCCGAGCTTCTCGGTCGTCCGCTCGACGCGCACGCCCGGCGTCGCGGAGTCGACCAAGAAGGCGCTGATCCCACGCGGCCCCGGTTCGCCGGTGCGGAACATCGCCATCACCACGCCCGAGTAGCCGCCGTTCGTACACCACTGCTTGCGGCCGTTCAACACGTACGTATCGCCGTCGCGACGGGCGGTGGCACGGATCGCGGCCGCGTCGGAACCCGCGTCGGGTTCGGTCAGCCCAAAGCCGGCGATGACGTCGCCGGCGGCGAGCGCGGCGAGCCAGCGCTCCTTCTGCTCCGCGGTACCGAGCGCGCCGATCGCGCCGCAGATCATCGAGTGGACCGAGACGGTCACCGCGGTCCCGGCGTCGACCTTCGCCAGCTCCTCGATCGCCAGCGCATACGAGATGAAGTCGGCGCCGGCACCGCCGTAGCGCTCCTCGACGCGCATCCCCATCAGCCCGGCGGCGGTGAGCTTCGCGTAGAGCGCGCGCGGAAAGACGTGCCCACGGTCCCACTCCGCGATGTGCGGGGCGATCTCGCGCTCCGCGACGTCACGGGCGACGGCGCCGATCGCGCGCTGCTCGGCGCTCAGCTCGAAGGCGATGGGGCGCGCGCCGATCACCGCGCCATCAGCCGACCCGCACGAGCAGGGCGTCGCCCTGCCCGCCACCCGAACAGATCGCCGCGATGCCGTAGCCGCCGCCGCGTGCGCGCAGTTGATGGATGACGGCGCCGACGATGCGGGCCCCCGAGGCTCCGATCGGATGACCGAACGCGACGGCGCCACCTTGCACGTTGATGACCTCGGGGTCCAGACCCAGCCGCGTCGCCGCGGTCAGCGCGACCGCCGCGAACGCCTCGTTGATCTCCCAGACGGCGATGTCGCGCGCGGTCAGGCCGTGACGGTCGAGCAGTTTCTGCGCGGCCATCGCTGGGGTGAGCGCCAAGTACGGCGGGTCCCAGGCGACGCCGGCGTGATCGACGATCTCGGCCAGCGGATCGACCCCGTTCGCCCGCGCGTAGTCGGGCGAGGCGAGGACGAGCGCGGCGGCGCCGTCGTTGACGCCCGGTGCGTTCCCGGCCGTGACCGTTCCGCCGGCGTCGAGCGGCTTGAGCTTCGCCATCGCCTCGAGCGAGGCGTCGGGCCGAACCGGTTCGTCCCGCTCGACCAGCACCGCCGGGACGTCGCCGCTGACGTAGGGACCGAAGAGCGCCGGGTCGGCGACCATCGCGGCAGGCGGGGTGTGGTCCCAGACCGAGGAGCGGCCGCCGACCAACGCCGGGACGCGGGCCGACGCCACCGTCGGGATGACGTCGACGACGATCTTCCCCTTGGCCTTGGTCGCGACCCGAATCGGCACGATCTCGGCGGCTAGCCGGCCGTCCTCGTGCGCCGCGTGCGCCCGCGCATGGCTGCGCTGGGCGAAACGGTCCTGGACCTCACGTGTCACGCCGAGCTCGGCGGCGACGCGCGCACCCTGGGCGGCCATCGCTTCGTCGAAGTAGGCGTCCCACAACCCGTCGTGGATCATCGAGTCGACTAGGACGCCGTCACCGTACCGGTAGCCGGCGCGCGCCCCCGGCACGAGGTAGGGCGCGTTCGACATCGATTCCATGCCGCCGGCAACGACGACGCGATGATCGCCGTCGGCGATCGTGCGCGCCGCGGACGCGATGGCGAGCAGCCCCGAGGCGCAGACCTTGTTGACCGTCTCGGCGGTCGTCGTCTTGGCGAGGCCCGCCTTGAAGGCGGCTTGGCGGGCCGGCGCCTGCCCGACGCCGGCTTGCAGCACCTCACCCATGATGACGTGCTCGACGTCGGCCGGATCGATGCCGGCGCGCACCAGCGCGTTGCGGATCGCCTCAGCGCCAAGGGTGGTCGCGACGAGGGCGGCGAGGGCGCCGCCGAGCCGCCCGAAGGGCGTGCGCGCGGTCGCAAGGACGACGGTACCGGGCTTCATGATCCTCCCAACTTCGCGGCGTCGGCGAAGTTTTCAGCCCGACGCGGAGCCTACTTGCGTGCAGACGATCGTCGTGTCCGGATCGCAGCTCTCGCACTCGAACTGCACCGTCACGTGGGTGATCGCGAACTCGTCGTGCATCGCGGCGTCGATCGCCCGCATGATCAGGCTGGCCTCGCTGAGCTTGCGGTCGTCGAGCACGACGTGGGCCGACAACGCATGCGCGCCCGAGCCGATCGTCCACACGTGCAGGTCGTGCACGCCGACGACGCCGTCGACGACGCCGATCCGCGAGCGCACCGCCGGGACCTCGACGTGGCCGGGCGCGCTCTCCAACAGCACGTCGGTCGCCTCGCGCACGATCTGCACCACGCCGGCGACGATGATCACCGCGACCAACAGCGAGAGCAGCGGATCGATCCAGGCGGCGCCGGTCGCCAGGATCAGTAAGCCGCCGACGATCACGCCGAACGCGCCCAGCGCGTCGCCGCCGACGTGCAGCAGCGCGGCGCGCAGGTTGAGGTTCGCGCGGTCGCCGCGCAGCAGGACCAGCCCGACGGCGAGATTCACCGCGAAGCCGATCCCGGCGATCCCGGCCATCAGCCCGCCGGCCGGCAGCTCCGGGTGCATGAAGCGCCTGACTGCCTCGATCGCGATCAGGATCGTGACCGCCGTCAGCAGCGCGCCGTTGGCCAGCGCGGCGAGGATCTCGTACCGCGCGAAGCCGTACGTCTGCCGCTGGGTCGCCGGACGCTTCGCCTGGACGGCGGCGGCCAGCGCGATCGCCAGCGCGACGACGTCCATCACGACGTGCGCGGCATCGGAGAGCAGCGCCAACGATCCGGCTCGGATCCCGCCGACGCACTCGAGCACGGCGACGGCCGCCGTCGCCGCCAGCGCGATCCGCAGCCGTGCCGGCGAACCCGTCAGCTCGCTATCGCGCGGGTGAGCGTGGTCGTGGCTCACGCGCGCGCGGCTTTCAACGCGAGCACGGCCAGCATCGCGCCGAAGGTGACAAACGTGCGGGACTCAGCTTTGGCGATCACGTCCGGATCGTACGATCCCGCTTGCGGCTCGGCCGGTTCCACCAGCGGAACGATCCGCGGTACCCGCGCCACGTAGTCGTCGAAGGCCGCGCCGAAGGTCGCCCGCAGGTACTCCTCCTCGTGCGGGACGACGATCGCGTAGACGCCCAGCATCGCGGCCAGCGCACCGCCGACCAGCACCACGCGGCTCGCCGGCTGGTTCGCGCCGGTAAAAGCCCAGGCGAAGCCGGCCGCGGTCAAGAGGTTGCCGAGGTAGAGGGGGTTGCGCACGTAGGCGTAGGGGCCGGCGGTCACCAACCGCGGTGCGGTGACCTTCTCACCGCGGGTCGTCACGCCACTGTAGCCGACGGCCCACATCCGCACCGCCTCGCCGAGAAACGCCAGCGGCAACCCGGTCGCGACCGAGAACGCAGTCGGTTTGCCGAACGCGGCGAGCACGACGGCCGGCAATGCGAGCAGCGTCCCGCGGCGCCCGAAGACGAAGGAACGCAGGGAGTCGTCGGTCACGAGACCACCAGTCGCGCACGCGCGTCGTCGTAGACGGCGCGCAGCGCGGCCGTCAGCGGGATGCGGGGTATCCAGCCGGTCACGGCGTGCAATTTCGTCGCGTCACCGACGCTGACCGGAACGTCGGCCGGCCGCATCCGCTCGGGGTCTTCGCGAACCTCGACCGGCACGGCTGCGATCGTGATCAGCCGGCGCAGCAGCTCGCGCATCGTCGTCGCTTGCCCGCTGCACACGTTGTAGATCTCGCCGGCCTTCCCACCGCCCTCGAGCAGCGCGGCGTAGGCCTCGCACACGTCGCGCACGTCGAGGAAGTCGCGGCTGGCGTCGAGGTTCCCGACCAGCACGCTCTGCTCGCCGCCGCCGGCGACGCGGGCGAGCTGCGTCGCGAAGGCGGTCACGGCGAACCGCTCGTCCTGGCCGGTGCCGATGTGATTGAAGGCGCGCGTCACCACCGCGTCCAGGCCGAACGAGCGCACGTAGGCCAGCGTCAGCGCCTCGGCGGCGACCTTGCTGGCGGCGTACGGATTGCGCGGCAGCACCGGCGCCGTCTCGCGCAGCGGATACGCGGCCAGCGGCTGTTCGCCGTAGACCTCCGCGCTGCTGGCGATGAGGACGCGCGGCGCGACGCCGTCGGCGCGCAGCGCCCGCAGGCCGTCGAGCAGGTGCAGCGTCCCGTGCGCGTTGACCTCGAAGGTCGCGTCCGGATCCTCGAGCGAGGCTGGGACGAACGCCTGACCGGCCAGGTGCGCCACCGCATCGGGGCGCGCCAACTCGAGCACGCCGCGCACACTCAATGCGTCGGTCACGTCGAGCGGGATCCCCTCAGGGGCGGGGTGACGGTCCGCCGGAAGCACCTCGTGCCCGCGCCCGGTCAAGGTCGCGACGAGATGCCGTCCGACGAAACCGTGCGCGCCCGTGACGAGCACGCGCATCGCCTTACACTCGCGCGAGCGGGCGCAGCCGGTCGAGGTCGGCCCGGACCATCCGCTCGATCAATTGTTCGAACGAAACCTCCGGCGTCCACCCGAGGGCACGCTTCGCCTTGGTCGCATCGCCGACGAGCAGGTCGACCTCGGCCGGCCGGTAGTAACGCGGATCGACGACGACGTACCGCTCCCAATCCAGATCCGCCGCCTCGAAGGCGAGCCGCACGAACTCGCGCACGGCGTGCGTGCGACCGGTCGCGATGACGTAGTCGTCGGGGCGATCCTGCTGCAACATCAGCCACATCGCGCGCACGTAGTCGCCGGCGAAGCCCCAGTCGCGCTGTGCGTCGAGATTCCCCAGCCGCAGCTCTTTCGCCAGGCCGAGCTTGATCCGCGCGACCCCATCGGAGATCTTGCGGGTGACGAATTCCTTGCCGCGGCGCGGGGACTCATGGTTGAACAGGATCCCGCAGGCGGCGAAGAGGTCATACGACTCGCGGTAGTTGACGGTGATCCAGTGGCCGTAGAGCTTCGCCACACCGTAGGGTGAGCGCGGATAGAACGGCGTCGACTCGTCCTGCGGCACCGCCTGCACCTTGCCGAACATCTCGGAGCTCGAGGCCTGGTAGAAGCGGATCGTCGGATCGACCGAGCGGATCGCCTCGAGCACGCGCGTCACGCCCAGCGCGGTGAACTCGCCGGTCAGGACCGGCTGCGCCCACGAGGCCGGGACGAACGACTGCGAGGCCAAGTTGTAGAGCTCGCGCGGGCGGACGTCGGCCAAAATCGAGCTCATCGAGCTCTGGTCGAGCAGATCGCCCGAGACGATTTGGATGCGGTCGACCAAGTGCTCGATCCGCTCGTGGACCTCGGTCGAGGTGCGCCGCGTCATGCCGACGACGTGATAGCCGCGCTCCAACAACAATTCGGCCAGGTACGAGCCGTCCTGGCCAGTGATGCCGGTGATCAGCGCGGTCTGCTGGGGCACGCGGGACCTTTCAGTTCAGAATCTGGACGTGCTGGCCGTTCTCATCGAAGACGAAACGTGTCTCGAAGAGCTCGTCGCTCTCGGGGCCGACCACTTTCGACTGAATGACCAAGCGGTGCATCAGCTTTTCGTTGTGACGGACGATCCCCGAGTAGAAGTACTGGACGAGCGGCGTCACCTTGGGGTCGAGCGGAGCCAGCCGCCGCCGGTCGACGAGCAACTGCAAGAGCCGCGTCTGCAGCTCCTTCGGAAGCAGGCGGGCCGTGTCGTCGGGCGTCATCCGCACCGTCGTCAGCTCTTCTTGCGCCTTGTTCGTGTCGGCGACCGGTTTGTCGGTCGTATAGCGGATGATCGCGTCCCAGTCGTCGGCCGGAATCCCGGTGAAGCGCATGCCGTAGCGCCAGACCGTCCGGCCCTGGTGCTGGACGTTGTCCTGCCAGACGGTCTTCGCCCGCAAGCGGACCTGCCGCTCGTCGATCTGCGCGCGCACCTCGAACTCGTCGCGCTGGACCGCCTCCTGGGTGAGGATGCACAACCCGCCGCCGCTGATGTCGAGGCCGATCGCCGGACGCGTCGCTTTCCCATCGAGGCTATAGGCCGCGCGGTAGGGTTTTTTCTTCCGCGGGAACTTGCGCCGGTTCACCTCTTTGCCGGTGAACCACGCGAGCAGCTCGGGGAGCATTCCAGCTAGGGTTGGCGCTCAAGAGCAGGAACTCCCCGGCCGGCGGCCGGTCGTTACCCAATCGTGGCCCGCGCCACCATCCCTAGCTGTATCGGTTAGCTACCCAACCGTGGACGGTACCGAAGCTGCCCGGGAGCGTCGCGCTTGCAGGTACGCGTCGAGCGCGTCCTGCCAGGACCGCAGCGGCGCGATCCCGGCGCGCGCGAACGTCGTGTTCTCCAGCGGCGAGTACATCGGCCGTTGCGTCGGGTTGCCGAACGACGCGTAGGTGATCGGCTCGAGGGGCGCCCCAGCGAGTCCCGCTTTGGCGAAGGCGGTCCGCACGAACTCGTACCACGAGCAGGCGCCGGCGTTGGTGACGTGATGCGTCCCGTAGGCTTCGACGTCGATGAGGTCTCGGATCGCGCGCGCGACGTCCGGCGCGTAGGATGGGGAGAAGATCATGTCGCTGACCATGCGGGTCGGCTCGCCGCGTTCGGCCTGCTGCAAAACCTTCTCGATGAGGGTGTAGCCTTTGTTGGACGTGCCGGCGGTCCCGAAGACCGCGCTGGTGCGCACGATGAAGATTCGTGGTCCGTGGCGCCGGGCCAGCAGCTCGCCGGCGAGTTTCGAGGTGCCGTAGGCGGTCCGCGGGTTGGGCGCATCGTCCTCGCGGTACGCGCGGCCGAGCGTCCCGTCGAACACGTAGTCCGTGCTGATGGTGACGAAGGCCGTGTCGCGTGCGGTGCAGGCGGCCGCGGCACCGTCGACGGCGATTGCGTTGAGCGCGAAGGCGCGCTCGGGTTCCCGTTCGCAGGTGTCGACGTGATGGAACGCCGAACAGTTGATCACGACGTCGGGCTGCGATTCCTCGAGCAGCCTCGCGACCGCGTCAGGCTGCTCGAACGGCACCTCGCCGTGCGACGGCGCGATCACCTCGCGCCCCTCGAATGCGCCGACCAGCGCGGAGCCGAGTTGCCCCGACGCGCCGATGATCGCGACGCGCCGCGGCGTCACGTCCGCGCCAGTTTCTTGAGCCGCTCCTCCGCGACCAGCTGCGTAGCGCGGTAGAGCGACTCGAACTGACCGGCATCGGTCCACCAGCCGGCGAGCTCGTCGTAGTAGCAATCTCCCGCGGCGATATAGGCGTTGTTGACGTCGGTGATCTCGAGCTCGCCGCGCTTCGACGGCTTCAGATCGCGGGCGTAGTCGAACACGCGGTTGTCGTACATGTAGATGCCGGTGACGGCATGGCGGCTCTTGGGGACCTCGGGCTTCTCCTCGATCCCCACGATGCGTTGGCCCGCGAATTCGGCGACGCCAAAGCGCTGCGGGTCATCGACTTCCTTGAGCAGCAAGCGGCAGCCCGACCTCTGCGCGGCGAAGCGCTGCACGTGCGGGCTGATGTCGTCTTGGATGATGTTGTCGCCGAGCACGACCACGACCCGTTCGCCGCCGGCGAAGTGTTCGCACAGTTTGAGCGCGGCGCCGATCCCGCCTTCGCCCTCTTGATAGGTGTACGCGATGTGGGGCAGTCCGAACTCGCGCCCGTTCCCGAGCAGCCGCAGAAAGTCGCCGGCGTTGTTGCCGCCGGTCACGATCATGATCTCGCTGACACCGGCCTTGCACAGCGTCTCCAACGGATAGTAGATCATCGGCTTGTCGTAGATCGGCAGCAGATGCTTGTTGGTGACTTTGGTCAGCGGTCGCAGCCGCGAGCCCAGACCGCCGGCCAGAATGATTCCCTTCACGTCATCTCCTAGCGGTGCGCATACTGGCGCTCGTAGTAGGCCCGAAACTCGCCCGACTTGATCGGCCGCCACCACGGTTCGCGGGTCCGGTACCAGGCGACTGTCTCGGCTAGGCCTTCGTCGAAGCCGACCCGGGGACTCCAGCCCAAGGCGCGCGCCTTGGAACACTCGAGCGCGTAGCGACGGTCGTGCCCGGCCCGGTCGACGACGTGCCGCACGCTGCTTTCGAACGACCGGCCGGTCAGCTCGACGAGGCGCCGCGTGATCTCGAGGTTGGTCCGGCTGTTTCCCCCGCCGAGGTTGTAGACGTGGCCGGGGCGGCCATGCTCCAAGACGTGAGCGATCCCGCGCGCGTGGTCGTCGACGTGCAGCCAGTCGCGGACCTGCAGCCCGTCGCCGTAGACGGGGACCGACTGCTCGTCGAGCAGGTTGGTGACGAACAGCGGGATCAGCTTCTCCGGATACTGGTAGGGCCCGTACGTATTCGAGCCACGCGTGATCAGCACCGGCGTCTCGTAGGTGGTGTGATAGGCGAGGACCTGCAGGTCGCCGCCGGCCTTCGACGCGGCGTACGGGCTGCGCGGGCGGAGTGGGTCGTCCTCGCTCGACGCTCCGGTCGCGACGTGACCGTACACTTCGTCGGTCGAGACCTGCAAGAAGCGCGCAATCCCGTGCCGGCGAACCGCCTCAAGGAGCACGTGCGTCCCCATCACGTCGGTGCGGATGAAGGCTTCGGGTTCGAGGATCGACCGGTCGACGTGCGTCTCGGCGGCGAAGTTGACGATGGCGTCGACGCCTTCGCCGATGGCCTGCTCGACGGCGGCCGGATCGGCGACGTCGCCGCGCACGAAGTGGTAGCGGGGATCGTCCGCGACCGCGGCGAGATTGGCCGGATTCGCCGCATAGGTCATCGCGTCCAGCACGGTGATCGCAACGTCGGCGCGCTCGCCGAAGATCTGCCGAACGAACGCCGAGCCGATGAATCCGAGCCCGCCGGTCACGAGCCATCGCCGCTGTGCCACGAGATTGGCACGTTCGAAGCCCCCGGCGCGCTCTCCCGTCGGCATGCTACTTCGGTCTTCGGCGCAAGGCGGCCGCCGATGTGCGCAAGGCGGAGGTCATGCGCCACGAGCGCGACGTCACGACGGCGTGCAGCTCCGCTTCGCGCTCGTGCAGGCTAGACGCCAAGCGGCTGCGTTCCGCCTCCACCTCGGCCAGCCGAGCCGCGGTCGAGGCCAGCGCGGCGTTGAGCATCTCGACCTCGAGTTGCGCCTGGTGCAGCGCGACCTCCGCACGCGTCCTCTCGGCCGTCACGGCCGTCTGGGCCGCGTCGAGCGCCGCGAGCCGACTCGACAAGAACGCCACCAGCGATCGGCTTTCGGCAAGGACGGCTTCGTGCCGTTCGTCGTTGGCGGCCAAGGCGTACTGCAACGCTTCGCGCGCGTCTCGTTCGGCGAGCAATTGTTCCGCCAGCAGCTCGGCTTCGTCGCTCGACTGAAGTGCCAGGACCGTACCCGTGCCACCCTCGATCGACTCCGTCGGTGCGGCAGCTGCGATGGGAATGGAGTCCCACAGCCGGGTCAGCAGGTCGTGGTGCGGATCGACGTAGATCGAGGCGAGGTCGCCGAGCTTGGTCTCCTCCCGTCCGCACACGGCGAGGAAATAGGTCGGC
The DNA here is from genome assembly GCA_050010375.1 of Vulcanimicrobiaceae bacterium. Taxonomy (GTDB): domain Bacteria; phylum Vulcanimicrobiota; class Vulcanimicrobiia; order Vulcanimicrobiales; family Vulcanimicrobiaceae; genus Vulcanimicrobium. The sequence goes on along the minus strand of JBEKLD010000042.1, from coordinate 6,967 downwards.
GCGGGGAGCGCCGGCAATCCACTCCCGCCGTCGAGATCGCTCATCCCCAGCCAACCGGGTCGTTTCGCGACGCCGCCCAGCGGGGTAACCGCCGAGGCCGCAAAGATGCGGTGACCGAAGATCGCGCAGGACGAGAAGTGGCGTAACAACAGCTCCCGGAACTCGTCGAAGTACAGTTCGCGCAGGTGGAACGGGTTCTGATAGTTCGGAAGGTCGCTGTAGACCAGCTTGTTTGGCGACGAGATCAGCAGCTTTCCGTCGGCTCGAAGCACCCGGCCGATCTCGGCCAGCATCTCTTCTTGCTCCACCAGATGCTCGATCGTCTCGAACGAGACGACGAGGTCGAAACTGTCGTCGGCCAGCGGGAGCTGCGATGCGCTCCCGACCCGAAAGCGCAGGTTCATCGCCGCGTAGCGGCCAGCGGCGTGACGGACCGACTCGGCGTCGATGTCGACCCCGACGACGGACTTCGCAACCTGCGCCAGATACGAAGCACCATACCCCTCGCCGGAGGCGACGTCGAGGACGTCGCGACCGCCGGCAAAACGACGAGCGATCTCGTAGCGGTGAAGGTGTTCGTACGCGATCTGGCCCCGCAATTCGGGAACGAATCTTTCGCCGGTCATCTCCATCGCTATGCTACGTCCTTCGAGCTGACTTCAGCCACGGATCTGGAGCCGCAGAGGGTGGTCGTTCTCGAAATATCCCGAACGATCGGCGGCGATCACGCGCACCGCGAGGTGGTGGTCACCCAGCTGCAATCCCGCCAGCGGAACGTTGGCGGCGAAGCCGCAGGGCGAGAGCGCGGGATCCCCGAGCGCGGCGGCGACGTCGGGCCGTTCGAGACCGGCCTGGGCAGTGAATTCGAGCCGCTCGTCGACACACAACGTCACGGCGGCCGCGGGCGCGCCGCGCACCTGGTCGATCGCCCAGCCGCGGACCCAAAGCAACTCGTCACCGCGCAGAGACGCGTCGGCGTCGCGGGACTCCCACGGATATGGAGTCGTCCCGGCGAGGACGTCGTCGATCGTGACCCGGACAGCTGCATCGAGGCGCGGCAGTCCGGTCGTTCGGTCCGCGACGGCACGCCGAACGCGTACCTCCGTCTCGACGTACGCGTTACGATCCGCGCTCAGCAGCACCAACCGCACGGCTTCTTCACCGGCCGACGGCGGCAACATGGGCACCGCGAACCCGCACCGCTCGACACCGGTCAGCCCGAGATCGTCGACGACATCGAGCCGCTCGAAACCGACGACACCGGGACGCAGGCCGTTCCCGTCGTCGGCCAGGATGCCGCCGACCGGTTGCCGCGCGTCGACGTCGACCGCCCAGCCGCGCAGTGTCGCCGGCATCCCAAACGTCAGTGCAGGCGCCTCGCCGAAAGCCGCGGCGACGCGATCGGTGCCGACGAAGACGCCGTCGAGGTGGATGGCCCACCCGTCGGCGCGAGGGACGAGCCCGGCGAGTGGATCGTTCGCCACGGCCACCTCGACGAACGCCTCGGCCGGGACGCGAAACACGCGATCGTCGACGGCGAAAGAGGCCCGCACGACGTGGCGACCGAGCGGAATCGAGCCGATCGGGAGCGCGGCGGCGAATCCCGCACCGAGCGCGCCGTCGGATCCCAGCGCTGCGACGACGTCGGGGCGTGGCAGACCGACGACGCCTTCGACCGGATCGCCGTCGTCGATTGCGACGAAGACACGATCTGCGGGCACACGCTCCGGGTTCAGCGCCCAGCCACGCACGAAGAGGACATCGCCCTGCCGGACCGTCGCGCCGTCGTCGTGCCGGTCGACGACCGACTCGATCCCGTCGATGGAACCCAATCCTTCGGTCAGAGCCACGAACCACGTTTCCTCGCCGGTGCGGTCGCCTCCGCTCAGAGCAGATCCATGAAATCGCGCCGCAGCGCTCGGAAGATCGCGTGCCCGATCGACGCGCAGGCCACGGCCACCACGAGGAACTGACCGACCAGGGCGTAATCGATCGGGCCGCGGCCGAGTGCCACCTCGCGCAGCGCGCCGATACCCATCCCGACCGGATTCATGGTGAGCCACGGGCGCACGCCGACCGGCACGAGCGCGGCCGGATAGAAGACCGGACACGTCATCCAGATGATGAATCCGATGACACCCCACAGATACAGCAGATCGCGAAAAAAGACGTACAGGGTGGCCAAGGTGAGACCGAACCCCGCGCACAGCAGCAGCACGCCCGCGAAGACGACCGGGACGAGGAGCACACGGATCGGGTCGTGGGTCAAGAACGCCGACAACAACAGGACGACCGGAAAGGTGGTCGTGAGCTGCTGGAACGCGTTTGCGGCGATCGCCGCGATCGGAAACGTCTCCGGGTCGAGCGCAATCTTGTTGAGCAGCGCGCCGTTGCCCACGACCGTCGTCAACGCTTCGGTCGTCGCTTGGGAGAAAAAGATGACGACCGCGACGCCGACGAACGCCGAGAAGACGTAGCGGGAGATCGATCCGCCGTAGTACGAGGCGAACGCCGTCCCGAAGATGAGCGTGTAGAGACCGGTGAGCAGCAACGGATTTGCGAACGACCACAGGATGCCCAGCGACGTGCCTCGATAGCGCGTCTTCAGCAGCCGGATCGCCGACATACGAACCAGCTCGACGTGTCGGCGAGAAGGTGTCGAAGGCAACTGTCCGGCGGTGGGGGCGGCGAGGGACATCGGCATTCTCTTCCTCACGCGCGGAGTGTCGCTCCTGTCCGGAGGGTACTCTGCGGCGATCTGCAAAGGATTGCCGGACACCCATGACCGCGACTCAACCGACGCCTCCGATCGTCCATCTCGACTCGCCGGCAGGCGGTCTCATCATCGCCCCGGCGGCGCAGATTCAGGGCTGGATCGCTGTCGACAGTCAGGGTGGATTCGACGCCCTCAGCCTGGTCGGCGCGGAAGGCCGGGTGATTCCGCTTGCGCCAATCACCCGCCCGGACGTTCAGGCGGTCTTCCCGGGCCGCGCGACGATTGGTTTCAGCGGTTGCATCGGGAGCGGCGCCGCTGCAGAGCTGCCGTGGCGCATCCGCTTCGAGTTGGATGGGACGCCGTTCGACCTCGAGATGCCGTTGGCTGCCGACAATGGAAGCATCGAGGCGTTCGCCAGCATCAAAGCGCGCAAGCTCGAACGGATCCGCCCGCTCCTCCGCTGCCCGATCTGCGGTGCGACGGTCGACGCCGAGCTGCGCTGCGCGAGCGATCACGCCTTTCGGCAGACCGAGCAGAACTTCGACTTCCTCGACGACGAAACGCGGCGTCGGGTCGGCGCGGTTCCGACCTCGAACGTCTCCGCACATGGCTACGATCCGACGCTGGTCGACTTGATCTCACAGTGCGACGGACCGATCGCCGACATCGGGGCCGGCCTGCGGCCCGAGTATCGCGAAGACGTGATCAACGTCGAAATCGTGCCGTACGCGACGACGGACGTCGTCGCGGCAAGCGAGTACCTCCCCTTCGCCGACGATACGTTCGACTTGGTGATAAGCGTCGCGGTCCTCGAGCACGTGCGCGATCCGTTCGCTGCTGCGCGCGAGATCGAGCGTATCCTGCGGCCCGGCGGGCGCGTCTTTGCTGCCGTTCCGTTCCTCCAGCCATACCACGCGTACCCCGATCACTACTACAACATGACCGCTGCCGGCTTACGCAACCTCTTCCTCGGCTGCGACGTCGAGCGCCTCGACGTTCCCGATTCGGGTCATCCTGCGTTCGTGCTCAGCTGGATCTTGCGTGCGTGGCGCGATGCGCTGCCGGCGGGAACTGCATCGTCGTTCGAGCAGATGCACGTCAGCGATCTCATCGCCGATCCGGTCGCGCTGATGAGCCAGCCTTTCGCGAGCGAGCTACCGTACTCCGCGCGCGAGCAGCTCGCCGCGATCAACTTGCTCATCGGGCGCAAGCGCTAGAGGACGTCCCCTTCCGGCACTTGCATGATCACCGCGTCGGTGACGATGAGGACGTCGGAGCCGACATAGAAGTTGCTCTCGCACCACTGCTGCGAACTGATCGCGTGGCGATGGCCATTTCGGATGAGATACAATTGGGGGCGCCCCGACGTACCACGAACGAGTAGCTCGCCTCGTTCGTGTGCAACGGCCTGCTCGATCAATTCCTCACCCGCTCGAAAATCGGCGGTGGTGGGGATAGTCGAGAGATACATGCCGGCGGCTTGCTCGGAGGGACCGTCGTACTGAATCCGCCCTTCGTTCATCCAAATGACCCGGCTGCAGGTGCGCGCGATCGTCAACATATCGTGACTGACCAACAGAATCGTGCTTTGCTCGTCCCAGAACCGGTCGATCCGTGCAACGCACTTCCGGCGGAAGCGCTCGTCTCCGACGGAGAGCACTTCGTCGACGAGTAAAATGTCGGGCCGGAACTCCGTCGCGATTGCGAAACTCAGCCGCGCCCCCATCCCAGAGGAGAGCGTCTTCGTCGGCTCGTCCCGGTGCTCGCGAAGCTCGGCAAAGTCGAGAATCTCGTCGACGTGCTGGCGAACGACGCTTTCGGAGTGCCCGAGCAAGACGCCATAGTACAGGATGTTGTCGACCAGCGACAGCTCGGCGTCGAAACCGGCGCCGAGTTCGATCAGCGGGGCGATCGTCCCGTCAACCGACGCCGAACCCTTCGTGGGCTTTAATATGCCGGCGATGACCTTCAGCATCGTCGATTTGCCACTGCCGTTTGGGCCAATGATGCCGACCTTTTCACCGTGCTCGATCCTCAGCGAGACCCGCTCGAGCACCGTCCGACGGCGTACTCGGCCTACACGTCCCGACAGCAGTCGCAGCATGCTCCGCTTGAGATCGTAGTGCAGCTCTTCCTGGGTACGGCGCACCAGCGTGACGCCATCCAGCGCAATCGCGGCGGGTGCCGTGGTGGCCACTCCCGGGGCCGTCACGTCGGGCTGCTCGTTCAAAGTCGATCGCATCGTGGCTCCGACGAAGTAGTGCCGCAGCCCGAGGCGCCTCTCCTTCGGCCGCCCTTAGGGGAGCTCGGGACGAACGTGCCTACGGCCCGATCGCGTAGTCCTCGGTCGCGAGCGTCAGATTCGGGTTATAGTGAGGGTCCGGAACGTCGGCGGTCTTCCATCGCTCTCGCATGTACCGAGCCTCGCGCGCGAAGCGCTCCATCTTCTCGGGCGTGTTCTCGTAGCCGCGGCTCTTCGATTCATAGTGATAGAGCTCTGCGTGCGGCACGTAGACATTGAAGTAGCCGGCCGCTTGGATGCGGAGGCACAGATCGACGTCGTTGAACGCGATGGCCAGTTGTTCATCGAAGCCACCGACTTCCTCGAAGAGCGCACGTCGCACCATCAAGCACGCCCCGGTTACCGCCGAGAAGTTGTTGACCGTTTGCAACGTGCCGAAATAGCCCGGCGCATCTCCCGGTTGAAACTTGTGCGAGTGACCGGCGACGCTCCCCAGGCCGATGATGACCCCTCCGTGCTGCACGGTGCCGTCTTCGTAGAGCAGCTTCGCCCCGACCACACCGACCGATGGGCGTTGCGCCTGTTCGAGCATCGCCTCGATCCAATCCGGCGTGATGACCTCGGTATCGTTGTTGAGGAAGAGCAGATAGGATCCGGTGGCATGGCGGACCGCGTAGTTGTTGATCTTCGAGAAATTGAACGGGATATCATACGGTACGAGCTTGACGCGCTTCGGTTCGCGTTCGACCCACGCCGAAAACACGCTGAGGGACTCGCGATCGGTACTGCCATTGTCGAGCAGGACGACTTCGATGTCTTGATACGTTGAACGCTCGAAGAGTGAATGAAGGCAGCGGTCCACATCCTCGCCGTGGTCGCGCGTCGGGATGATGATGCTCACTCGGCCGGCGGCCCGCAACTCGTAGCGCACCGTGTAGGTGCCGGGAATGCGCTTGCTGCGCTCGACCGTTCCCGGCTCACCGCGCCTTTCGATGGCTTCCGAGATGGCGCGCTCACCCGCGTCATAGGCATAGCCCTTCTGCCGGCGGGAGAATGCGGTCGACTCGCTGTGGATTCTCCAGTGATACAGGACGCGCGCAATGTGTTCGACGCGCTCGGTTCGCTCCGTCACGCGCAACACGAGATCGTAATCTTGGCTTCCCTCGAATCCGAGCCGAAAGCCACCGACTTCCTCGACCAAGCTCCGGCGGTATACGCCTAAGTGCGATACGTAGTTACGCGAGAGCAGCGAATCAGGCGACCAATCCGGCTTGAAGTAAGGATCGCGGTGCCAACCGCGCTCGTCGATCTTGTCCTCGTCGGAGTAGATCATGCCGACGTCCGGATATCGGTTGATGACCAGGGCATTCTCGAACAACGCGTCGCCGGCGAGTAGGTCGTCGTGATCGAGCAAGGCCACGAAGTCGCCCGTCGCGAGGGCGAGGGCACTGTTACTCGCCGCGGCGATGTGCCCGTTCGTCTCCCGAAAGACGAGCTTGATCCGCGAGTCGGCGGCGGCATATTCTTCGAGCACCTCGCGCACGTGCGGGGTCCGCGAGGCATCGTCGGCGATGCACAGCTCCCAGTCGGGATACGCTTGAAGCTGCACCGACTCGATCGCCGCGCGCAAATACTTCTCCGGCGCCTCGTAGACGGGCATGAGCACGCTGAACGTCGGACGCCCGTCGAGCAAGGGCAGCAGATCGCGCAGGCGTTGGAGGTCGGAGCGACGCACGCGATGCTCGAGCAACCAACGATCGTAGTGGGCGTTGCGCTCCCACACCCCGTCCGTTTCGTCGACCTCGGGAACCCAGAAGGGCAGCGGGCCAACCCCGTGCGGTCGCACCAATCGCTTCAGTGAGAACCAGGCGTTGCGCAGCTTCCAGAACTTGCTCGTCTGGATCACCGCGAGCAGCGCACGTGCATGGCGGAGAATCGGCTGCGTTCGCGCGATGTGTGCTCGCGCTCGGGCGAGTTCGGCCTGAGCCTCCTGCCGTTCGCGCTCGCCG
>JBEKLD010000041.1:0-20648 GCA_050010375.1 Vulcanimicrobiaceae bacterium | reverse complement strand
GGAACGCCGGATCGAGCGCGATCGCATCGCGCGCGGCGCCGTTCTGCGCGATTCCCTGCGCGCGCAGATGGTCGAACGCCCCGACGACGATCGCGTGCGCGACCTGCTCGCCGTGCTCGTGCGCCCACTGCAGCGCCTGGAACCCGCCCAGCGATCCGCCGATCACGACGCCCAGCCGCTCGATGCCGAACTGCGCGAGCGCGCGCCGCTGCGCCGTGACGAGATCGCCGACGGTGACGACCGGGAAGCGCGGACCCCAGCGCGTGCCGTCGGGTGCGAGCGTCGGCGGTCCGGTCGAGCCGTAACAGCCGCCCAGCACGTTCACGCCGACGATGCACCAGCGCGCGGGATCGAACAGCGCACCGGGCCCGACGATCCCCGCCCACCACTCGAGGACGCGCGACGAGCCGGTCAGCGCATGCGGGAGGAAGACGACGTTCGAACCGTCGGCCGCGGGTTCGCACCCGTAGCGGGTGACGCGCTGGACGACCTCGGGGAGAACGCTCCCCGAGGCTAGTTCCAGCGCGCCAATCGCGACGTCTTGTTCGACGACCTCCACGACCGAGCTCACACCCCGTCGAGGGCCTGCGCGAGGTCGGCTCGGATGTCGTCGATCGACTCGATCCCGACAGAGAGGCGCACGAGGTCCTCGCTCACGCCGCTGGCGATCTGATCCGCCGGCGTCAACTGCTGGTGCGTCGTCGAGGCCGGGTGGATCACCAGCGACTTGGCGTCACCGACGTTGGCCAGCAGCGAGAAGAGCTGCAGACGGTCGATCAGCGCGCGCGCCTGCTCGGCGCCGCCCTTGACGCCGAAGGTCACGATCGCGCCGGCGCCCTTCGGCAGGTACTTCTGCGCCTTGGCATAGGCCGGATCGGCCGGCAGTCCCGGATACCGCACCCAGCGTACCTTCGGGTGCGCCTGCAAAAACTCCGCGACGGCGAGGGCGTTGGCGCTGTGGCGCTCGATCCGCAGGGCCAGCGTCTCCAGCCCTTGGATGAGCAGGAAGGCGTTGAACGGCGAGAGCGCCGCGCCGACGTCGCGCAGCAACTGCACTCGCGCCTTGAGGATGTACGCCGCCGGGCCGAACGCCTCGACGTACTTCACCCCATGGTACGACGGGTCGGGCTCAGTCAGGTCGGGGAAGCGGCCCGAGGCCGCCCAATCGAACTTCCCGCCGTCGACCAGGACGCCACCGATCGTCGTCCCGTGGCCGCCGATGAACTTGGTCGCCGAGTGGACGACGATGTCGGCGCCGTGCTCGATCGGGCGCAACAGGTACGGCGTCGGCAGCGTATTGTCGACGATCAGCGGGACCTTCGCGTCGTGCGCGACCTTCGCGATCGCCTCGATGTCGAGGACGTCGACCTTCGGGTTCCCGATCGTCTCGGCGAAGACGGCCTTGGTGTTGGGGCGGATCGCCGCCGCGAAGGCGGCCGGATCGGCGGCGTCGACCAGGGTGACCTCGATCCCGAAGCGCGGCAGCGTGTGGACGAACGCGTTGTAGGTCCCGCCGTAGAGCGAGGCCGCGCTCACGATGTGGTCGCCGCTGCGCGCGATGTTGAGGATACTGTAGATCACCGCCGCCTGACCGCTGGCCAGGCCCAGCGCGCCGACCCCGCCTTCGAGTGCGGCCAGCCGCTGCTCGAGCACGTCGGTCGTCGGGTTCATGATCCGGGTGTAGATGTTGCCGAACTCTTGCAACGCGAACAGGCGCGCTGCGTGCGCGGTGTCGTCGAAGTTGTACGAGGTGGTCTGGTAGATCGGCACGGCGCGCGCGTGGGTGGTCGGATCGCCGTCGTGGCCGCCATGCAGGGCGACGGTGTCGAAGCCGCGCTGCGCGGCTGGATCGAGAGTGGTGCTCATCGTGGGTCTCCTTCACGAATGCGTGGAGCGTAGACGTCGGGGAAGTAGAAAGCCCCCGCCGATTGGCGAGGGCCGTTGCAGTCGAATCGGTGCCCGGTCGGGCGACGAAAAGCTACACCGTCCCTCGCAGGGGGCAGCAGCACATCGCCATCATCATCGCCGCGCGATTCCGGGTCATGGGCAGGACGCTAGCAGAAACCCGCGTGGTTCGTCAAGCACCAGGGTCGTCGTGGAAGGTCCGCTTGGGGGCCGCTTCCTCGCGCTCCAGGTCGTCCAAGTAGTAATAGACGATCTTGCGGTCGTCGAAGCCGACCTTGGCCAGCTCGCGGCCGCCGATCACGACGACCTCGTGGATGTGCCCGACCTGCCCGGCATAGCGATAGTTGACCGCCGTGTAGTCGGCCTGGTCGGGCTGTGGCCGGGGGACGACCTTCGTCCCCCGCAAGGGGGTACGATGCCGGTGTTCGCTCAATGGAATGCGCCTCCGGAGCAGGCTTCGGGCCCCGACCGCTCCGACCTCGCCGCGTGGAGACTAGACGATGATCATCGAGTACCGTGGGAAGCGCCCCAAGGTGGCGGCCTCCGCCTTCGTCGCCCCGACCGCCGTCCTGATCGGCGACGTCGAGATCGGCGAGGAGGCGTCGGTCTGGTTCGGGACCGTGATCCGCGGCGACAACGGGCCGATCCGCATCGGCGCGCGCGCCAACGTCCAGGACAACTCGGTCATCCACGTGAGCGAGCACTGTACGACGGTGATCGAGGAGGACGTCACGATCGGGCACTGCGCCGTGCTCGAGGATTGCCGCATCAAGCGCGGCGCGATGATCGGTTCGAACGCGGTGATCCTCAACTATGCGACGGTCGGTGAGGAGAGCGTGATCGCCGCCGGTTCCGTCGTCGGGGCGCGGGCCACGATCCCCGATCGCGTCGTCGCCGCGGGCGCGCCCGCCGTCGTCAAGAAGCCGCTCGAGGGCGAGGCGGTGCGCTGGATCGAGATCGCCGGACCCGAGTACGTCCACCTCTCGCGCTCGTACCTCCAGCACGGCATCGGCGACCCCGAGATGCACGAGGTCGCCGAGTCTCACGCCGCGTCGTAACCGTTCAGCCGCGGACTGCGTCGGCGAAGGCCGCGAACAGTTTGCGGCTCGCGCCGTTGTCGAGCGTTCGGGTCGACTCGGGGTGCCACTGCACCGCCAGCCAGAAGGGTGACGGGAAGCGGGCCTCAAGCGCTTCGACGATCCCGTCGTCCGTCTTCGCGACGATCTGCAAGTCTGGCGCGCAGCGGTCGACGGCCTGGTGATGGCGCGAGCCGGTGAGGAGCACGCGGGTCCCGACGATCCGTTCCAGCAGCGTGTCCGGATCGATACGGACGAGGTGGGCGTCGAGCAGACCGCGCTCGACCTTCCCGTCGGGACCCTCGACGCTATGCGGGACCGTCGCCTTCGCGCCGAGCGCGTGGGGCACGTCGTCGATCAGCGTCCCGCCGAAGGCCGCGTTGGCGAGCTGTAGACCGCGGCAGATGCAGAGCGTTGGTATCCCTTCGTCGCGGGCCGTTTTCAGCAGCAGCGCCTCGAACAGGTCGCGCTCCGGCTCGGTTGGGCCGATGAACGGCGTGCCCGGAGCGCCGTAGGTCGCCGGATCGACGTCGATGCCGCCGGCGAGCACGACGCCGCCGATGTCGGCGAGCGGGAGGTCGACGACGTGCGCGTCGATCCGCTCTGGTTCCAACCCCGCCTCGCGCAGCGCGTCGAGATACTCCGCGCCACGTTCGTCGACGGATGTCGTGAGGACGACCCGACGCGTGCTCACCGGCCGCAGCTCAGCGGACGAAGATCTCGATCGTGTAGTGGTCGGGGTCCATCACGAACAGCGCGCGGCCGCCGCCGTCGCGGTCGTAGATGGCCGTGCCCGCGCGCGCGGCGATCGCCTCGAGCGTGGCCGCGTCGATGACCCGCAAGCCCAACTCGAACTTCGCCCGCTCGGTCGGCGGCGCGTGCTCGAAGACGATCGTGAACTCGCCGAAGGTGAACCGGACCGCGTCCCCATGCCGGCTCGGCGTGACGCCGATGACGTCCCGATAGAAGCGCTCGGTCGCGTCCAGATCGGCGACGCCCAGCGTCAGTTGCGCCGGAACGATCCCGGTTGTCGCGTGCATGTCCTCACTCCTAGGGGGCACTGTAGTGCGACTCGTCTCCGTATGGCACGAATAGGGTATGTTCCGGCTGGAACCGCAACTTGATGGTCCCGACCCGCCCGTTCCGGTGCTTCGCGATGATCAACTCCGTCGCATCCGGCTCGGCCGAGGTCTCCTTGTTGTAGTAGACATCCCGGTACAAGAACGTAACGATATCCGCCTCTTGTTCGATAGCCCCTGAATTGTGCGTAACGACGTCGTCGGCGCAGAAATTGTGCAGATCACCGACCGTCAGGTCGTACACAGGCTCCACGCCCTCTGGCTCGATCGAGACGATCGGATCCCACAGGACATCCGAGGTCCCGAGCACGTCGAGCAGCTCGTCGTCGAGGCGCTCCGCCAGCATCGCGCAAGTCTCGCGCGACATCGCCTTCCCTTGCTCGCGCCAGCCGAGCGCCGCATGCGAGAGTCCGCGTTCGGCACGCAGGGACCGCACGCGCGGATTGACCTCCAGCGGAATGCGGTCGAACTGCGCTGCGTCGTTTTCCTTCGCCGGCACGATCTTCGCCCGTGCGCGCGCGTCCTTCTCCCCGAGAAAACCGACTCGCTCCATGAACGTGCAGACCGCGCCGCGTTGCATAAACGCGAGCGTCCAGAGCGCAGCAGTCCGCGTCCGGTACCCGCCGATGCGGTGATGCTCGCAGCTCACGATGGCATTGAGGCCGAAGCGCAGCAAGAGGTGGCGGACATCCTGCGCTAATCCCGGGCTGATCGTCGAGAAACGGACGGTCACCCGCGAGGACGTCGCGGATCGCGTCAGGCTCCCATCGGCGTGGAACAGACCGCGCAGGAACGCGGCGACGACCTCGTCCGGCTGCGAGAAGATCGCGGCCGGAACGCGCTTCGCGGCGCCAGTCTTCTTCCAGATGCCGAGCTCGCGGAGCCAGCGGGTCAGGGGGTTCTTCCCCGCGCCAGAGAGACGGCCGGTCGTGAAGATGACGCGCAGCGCCGACGTGTCGGCCCGCTCAGGCTTGATGGTCGCGGGGAGGCCGAACTCGGTGGCTCCCATCTGGGCGGCGAGATCAGCCTCGGCTCGTGTCGCAACGGTCAACGCTGCGCTCCCGCCAAGATGACCGTCCCCGATCAGCCAGCCCAGCAAGGTCGCACGCGTGGGCGAAATGGCCGGCTGCGCCGTTACCGGTTCAGCGTACCGCCGAGGGACCGCGATCGAGCGTCCGAGGTCGAGATGCTTGAGTTCGGACCAGCCGGAGACGGTGCGGAAGCGGTGGCCGTCGGTGCAGCGAATCACGCGGCCACTCCGGGTCGTCACCCGATGGACGGTTTTCTTGCCGACGAGCCACGCGTCGACGATGGGACGCCGGACCAATCGCAGGCGCTCGTCGACGGCCCACACGTCGAAGCGTAGGCCGCGCTCGACGATCTCGCTGATCGGCACCCGGGCGCCGGTCGAGGCATCCGTCACGAGTGCATCACCGGCTAAGCAATCTCGCAAGTCTGAGAGCATGGGGCGTTTGTCGGCGCGGGTCTCCACGGCGCGGTTGAGCTGCGCCAGGGCGACGATCGGAACCTCCAGGTCCTTCGCCGTCGCCTTGAGCATGCGGCAGATCTCCGAGAGCTCTTCGTTGCGATTGACTTGTTTGGAGAGCGCGGCCGGGCGCACGAGCTGCAGGTAGTCGATGAAGACGACGGCCAGGCCGTGACCGCTCTTGAGGCGGCGCAGGCGGCTGCGAATCTCGGTCACGGTCAGCGAGCCGGCGTCGTCGAGATAGATCGGCAGCTCGTGCAAGACGCCCATCGCGTTGCCGATCTTCTCCCAGTCGCGGTCGGCGATCGCGCCGCGGCGCAGCTTCGAGGCGTCGAGCCGCGCCTCGGAGGAGAGGAACCGCTCGACCAGCTCCTGTTTGGTCATCTCGAGCGAGAAGACGGCGACCGGTTTGCGCTCGTCCTTCGCGGCGTGGACCGCCATGTTGAGCGCCAGCGAGGTCTTGCCCATCGCCGGGCGCGCCGCCAGGATGATGAGATTACCGGGCTGCCAGCCGGCGGTGTAGTCGTCGATGTCGCGGTAGCCCGAGGTGACGCCCGTCCGGTCGCCCTTCTGCTCGTGGCGCTTCTCGAGCGACTGGAACACGCCCAGCAGCAACGAGGGGACGGCGGCGAACTGGCTGTGCTCGCTGCGGTTGCCGACTTCGTAGACGGTCTGCTCGGCCTTGTCGATCGCGCCCGGCACGTCGTGTTCCGATTCGTAGCCGAGCTGCGTGATCTGCGTCCCCGCGTGGATCAGCGCGCGCAGCGCCGCCTTCTCGCGCACGATCCGTGCGTAGTGCTCGGCCGACGCCGCGGTCGGCACCGTGTCCATCAGCGATCCCAGATAGCCGAGCCCGCCGATCTTGTCGAGCATCCCACGGCCGCGCAGCTCCTCGGCCAGCGCGACCTTGTCGAGCGGCTCGCCGCGCTCGTAGAGCGCGTAGAGTGCCAGGTAGATCGTCTCGTGCAGCGAGGCGTAGAAATCCGACGCCGAGACGATCTCGCTGACCGCCGGCATCATCTCCTTGTCGACCAGGATCGAGCCGAGCAGCGCCATCTCCGCCTCGAGGTTGTTGGGCGGGATGCGGTCGACCGAGCTGGCGAGCGGGGCGATGCTCATCGGGCCCGCCGCGCGCGCGTGCGTGCGCTCAACGCCGGCGGGGGCGCGGGCGCGCGCACGCCCAGTGCGGCGAGCGCCGCGAAGACCGTCGTGACCGGGACGATCTCGATCCCCTCCGGCGCGGCCTCGATCTCCCGGGCGTTCTCGGCCGGCAGGATCATCGTGCGCATCCCAGCCTGGCGCGCGGCGTAGAGCTTCTCGACGACCCCGCCGACGGCCCGAACCCGGCCGGCCAGCGAGACTTCGCCGGTGACGGCGACGTCCTGTGGCAGCCGCGTGCGGGTCAGCGCGCTGTAGAGCGCGAGGAAGAACGCCAGGCCAGCCGAGGGACCGTCGATGTTCCCACCGCCGACGACGTTGACGTGCAGATCCCAGTCGGCCGGGTCGATCCCCGCCACGGCGCGCACCACCGAGGCGGCGTTGAAGACCGCATCGCGCGCCATCGAGCCGGCGGTGTCGTTGAACCGCACGGTGCCCTTGCGCGCTTCGCGCGCCGGGAAGGCGGCGGCCTCGATCTCGATGATCGAGCCGACGTACTGCACCACGCCCAGGCCGTGCGCCTTGCCGATCTCCTTGGCGCGACGCGCGCGGGCCGGCGTGTGCTGGACGATGCGGCCGGCCTGCACGACCTCCAGCACGTCCTGCTCGCGCACCAGCGCGCGATTCCCCGGCGTGCGCTCGAGCGCGTGGCCGTAGGCGTCGGCTAGGATCTGCACGGCCTTGCGGCCCTCGATCGTGTACGAAGCGATCAGCTCGGGGACGGCGCGCACGCTGCGCGCGCCCAAGCGCTGGGCGGCCTCGCGCACGATCCGCGCGACCTGCGTCCCGGTCAGCGGCTCGAAGTAGACCGCGGCGCAACGCGAGCGGATCGCGGCGTCGATCGCCTCCGGTTCGCGCGTCGTCGCACCGATCAGTACGAAGTCGGCCGGCGCGCCGTCGCGAAAGAGCTTCTTCACGTAGGCGGGGACGTTGGGATCGTGCTCGTCGTAGTACGACGACTCGAAGGTGACGCGCTTGTCCTCGAGCACCTTGAGCAGGCGCGTCTGCATCGCCGGGTCCATCTCGCCGATCTCGTCGATGAACAGCACGCCGCCGTGCGCCTTGGTCACCAGACCCAGCCGCGGTTCAGGGACGCCGCCCTCGGCGAAGTCGTGCCGCGCTCCCTGGTAGATCGGGTCGTGGACGCTGCCCAAGAGCGGGTTCGTCGTCTCGCGATGATCCCAGCGCAGCGTCGTTCCGGCCGCCTCGACGAACGGCGCGTCGGCAGCGAACGGCGCGCGCGGGCGCGCCTTGGCCAGCTCGAGCGCGAGCCGCGCGACGGTCGTCTTGCCGACGCCCGGCGGCCCGTACAGGATGACGTGCTGCGGATACGGCGAGGCCAACTTCGCCAGCAGCGCCTTGATCGCCGGTTCTTGGCCGACGACCTCGTTGAGCGACTTGGGGCGCAAGACGTCGAGCGCGGCGCGCGCGAGCCGACGGCCGTCGAGGCGTTCGAGGTCGGCCAGCCGCTGCTTCGTCGCCGGGGTCTCGGGGCCGGTCTGTTCGCGCAGCGCCTCGAGCCGCAGCTCCTTGAGGTACTCTTGATGGCGCTCGACCATCTTGACGTTGACCCGCGCCTCGAGCTGATCGCCGACCGTGCGCTGCGCGACCAGATCCGCCAGCCGATCCTCGATCTGCGCGATGGTCTTGCGGTATTGCGCCTTCGCCGGCCGCGTCTCGAGGGTCGGATCCTCGAAGACCAGCCGTTGGAGCGCCAGCAGGCGATCGGGGATCGCCTGCGAGCGCATCTCCTTGAGCGTGCCGAGTTTGCCTGCACGCATGACGACCTTCTCGGTCCCCAGCGCGTCGGTCAGGACGTCGTAGAGCGCTGCGATCTCGCGACGCAGCTTCTCATCAGCGCTCAGTCGCACGCTACTTCAGCGCGACGACCTGTATAGCGGACTTCGCGATGACGTTGCTGCCCAGACGGATCTCGACCGGGTAGGTCCCCAGCGCCTTGATCCCGTCCTTCAACTCGATCTTGTGGCGATCGATCGTCACCCCGAGCTGCTCGTGGATCGCTTCCGCGACGCTGGCGTTGGTGACGGTGCCGAACAGACGCCCGTTGCCGCCGGCCTTGGCCGCGACGCGCAGCGTCATTCCTTCGAGCTTGTCGGCGACGTCCTGGGCGTTGGCGACCTCTTCGGCCTGCTTGCGCTTCTTGGCGTGCAGCTGCTGCTCGTGCTGCTTCACCGCGCCCGGCGTCGCGATGACGGCCAGCCGCTGCGGGAGCAGGTAGTTGTTCGCATAGCCGTCTTTGACGTCGACGACGGCGCCGCGCGTGCCCAGCGGCTTGACGTCGTTGGTGAGGATGACCTTCACGCCGCGACTCCTACTGGACGACGAACGGGAGGAGAGCGATGATGCGCGCCCGCTTGACGGCGGTCGTCAACGCACGCTGGTGCGAAGCGCAGTTGCCCGAAATGCGGCGCGGCAGGATCTTGCCGCGCTCGCTGATGTACTTGCGCAGCCGCGTGGTGTCTTTGTAGTCGAGCGTATCGACACGCTCCACGCAGAACGTGCAGACTTTGCGCTTGGGCCGGCGATCTTTTTTCGCCGCCGCGCGCTTGCCTTTGGGTGGGGGCATGAGTTGGTGCGACCTCGTGGTGATGTAGGTGGTGAGTGGTCGGGATGGAGCCCGACCCTACATACGTGGCGCCCGGAGGCGTCACGACCCGCCGCGACCCGGTCGAAGGACGGGGTCGGCGGGAACCCACCTACTATACCGCGCCCAGAGTCGCGGCGCCAGGGGGCGCGGCATCGAACTCGGGCAGGTGCAGCGAGCGACCGGTCGACCCGGGCAGCTCGAGCGCCTTCATGGCCGGGGGCTTCGCGGCGGCAGGCGTCCTGGTCCGGGTCCCTGACCTACCGCGGCGAAGAGCCGGCGCGATGGATTATCGGAAAAAGTTCCGCGTCGAGCCCGGGAGCCGGGTCTCGCTCGCGCAGCTCGACCCCAGCTTCACCGGCAAGAACGCGAGCGAATCCGACGTCGCCGACGTGCTGGCCGACGACGCGCGACGACTGCGCCAACTGCAGGACCGCCTGTGGGCCGAGCACGCGCGCGCGGTCCTGATCGTGCTGCAAGCGATGGACGCGGGCGGCAAGGACGGGACGATCTCACACGTCTTCGCCGCGATCAACCCGCAAGGGACCTTCGTCCATAGCTTCAAGGAGCCGACGCCGCTGGAGCAGGCTCACGACTTCCTTTGGCGCGAACACCGCGCCGCACCGGCGCACGGCGAGATCGGGATCTTCAACCGCTCGTACTACGAGGCCGTCCTGGTCGAGCGCGTCGACCAGCTCGTCCCTAAGAAAGTATGGTCCAAGCGCTACGAGCGGATCAACGACTTCGAGAAGACACTCGGCCAGAGCGGGACCGTCGTGCTCAAGTTCTTCTTGCACATCAGCCCCGACGAGCAGCTCCGCCGCTTCACGGACCGTCTCAACGATCCGCACAAGCAGTGGAAGATCAGCGCGGCCGACTACTCCGAGCGCACGCGTTGGGACGAGTACATGGGCGCCTATAAGGATCTCCTCGAACGCTGCAGCACCGACGAGGCACCCTGGTACGTCATTCCGGCGAATCACAAGTGGTTCCGCAACCTCGCGGTCTCGCGCATCCTGGTCGACACGCTCGACGAGCTCGACCCGCGCTACCCGAAGCCCAGCGTCGATCTCGAAGAGATTCGGCGCAAGTACCACCTCGGCGCCGCGGCGCCGCCGGCGTCTTAGCTGGCGGCGGGGAGCTGGTCGACCAGCACGTAGAGCTGCTCGTCCTCGGCGTCGAGGCGACTGGTGAGTCCCTCGAGCACGTGGCGCGCCTCGGCCGCGAACCGACCGCGATCGCGTTCGATCGCACCGTACGGCTTCCAGGTCTCGAAGAACGAGCTGAACGAGCGCATCAGCGAACCCAGCGAGGATTCAAAGCGGCTCGCGGTCGCGCAGACCGCAGAGTCGCCGGAGCGCTGCAGTCGCGGATAGAGCGACTCTTCTTCGGTCGTGAAGTGGATGACGATCGTTCCCGCCAAACGGGACAGCGCCACACGCAGTTCCGAGGCGCCTTTTTCACCGTGCACGCCTTCGATCAAGGCCTTTGCTTGACGCCGAATCATCGCATGCTGCTGGCGATACAATAGAGTGTACATCGCGCTTCCTCCGACCCTCGCAGGCACTGTACCAAACGAGGTGAGGGCTGGCAACCAGGCGTCGGCTACATTATCGTAAAGCGAGCGACGGTATGCTACAGCGCAGCGTGATTTGTTGTGGGAGCGTATGCGGAGTGTTGCGGGATTGTAAGGCGATGGTCAGGGCAGACGAATCGCCGCGCGCACTGCGCGCTCGCGCAGCGGATCGGGCAGGATCGCGACGATGCTGCCGGCGCGAGCCGCCCCTCCCAAGAGATACTTCGCCCGCGGCTTCGCGGCCGTCAGCGCCTGCACGATCGCGTCGCTGACGCGCTCGACCGGCATCCCGGTCCGCTCTTGCTCCTCGGTCGTGGCAAAGAGTTGCTCGAGGTTCGAGCCATAGTGCGCGATCGCTTCGGGCGGCATCGCGTCGAGCAACGTTTGGCGCGACTGCCGGCTCTTCTCCCAGATCGGCGTCTTGACCGAGGCCGGCTCGATCAGCGAGACCGCGACGCCGGCCGAGCGCAGCTCGAGCCGCAGCGCGTCGGCGAGCGCGCGCAAGGCGAACTTCGAGGCGCTGTACGGCCCCACAAAGGGGACCGCCAGCCGACCCGAGATCGAACCGACGAAGACGAGCCGGCCGTGCGACTGGCGGAGCAGCGGCAGAAACGCCTGCGACACCGTGATCGCGCCGAACACGTTGATTTCGAACTGACGGCGCAGCTGATCGACCGGCAGGTACTCGAGCGGGCCGCCCAGCGCGACGCCGGCGTTGTTGACGACGCCGCGCAGCGGCAGCCCGTCGGCACGCACCCGGTCGGCCGCCGCCGCGATCGCCGCCGCGTCGGTGACGTCGAAGCGCAGGGGACGGATCCGCTCGTCGAGCGCGCCGAGCCGTTGCGCGTCCGTCTCGCCGCGCACCGCGGCGTAGACGATGAAGTCGCGCCGCACGAGCGCCTCGACGGTCGCTAGACCGATCCCGCTCGACGCGCCGGTGACGACGACGGCCTCGGTGGCCATCAGCGTGCCACCGCCCGTGCCGCGCGCGCTTCGCGATTGAGCCGCCGCTGCACGCGGGCGTCGCCGAAGATCAGATCGGTGAACGCCGCCGAGAGTTTAAAGAAGAGCACCGGGACGAGGTAGTTCGCCGGCACGACGACCGTACGGCGCGGCCGGCGCACCGCGCGCACGATCGCACGCGCGACGATGTCGGGGCTGGGCAGGTTCGTCATCCCAACGTTCATCGCCGTGTCGACGAAGCCGGGCTCGATCAGCGTGACGCCGACGTGGTGGCGCCGCATCTCGCGGCGGACCGAGTCGGTGAGCCCGCGCAAGCCGAACTTCGAACCCGAATAGATCCCCATGACCGCGACCTCCCCCGCGACCGAGCCGACGTTGACGATCGCGCCGGAGCGCTGCGCGACCATCAGGGGTAACACGGCGTGCATCGTGCGTGCTGCCCCGAGCAGATTGACGGCCAGGACGCGCTCGATCTCGGCGTCGGAGGTCTCGCAGAACGACGGCGGCGAGCCGACCCCCGCGATGTTGGCCAAGACGTCGACGCGCCCGAACACGTCCAGCGTGCGGGCGACCAGCGCGTCGACCTGGTCGCGCCGGGTGATGTCGGTCGGGACGACCGCCGCGCGCTCGCCGTGCGGGGCGACCTCGGCCGCGAGCGCGGCGAGCAAGGCGTCCGGCGGCGCGGCGAGGACGACCCGCATCCCCTCGGCCAGGAAGGCGCGAACGGTGGCGGAGCCGATCCCACCCGAGGCCCCGGCGACGATGGCGACACGATCTCGGAGCGACACGTGCTCTTCGTTGTCAGCGGCCGGGAGCGCGCCCTCCTTTGCCGGAAGAATGGATCATGCGCGACGATCCACGCGGCCTACGCCGGCGTTGGCTCTTCCTGATCCTCAACGGCATCGCTTCGGTCGCGGTCGGGATCGCCGCGATCGAGATCTCGGTCGCCTTCGGCCGGCTCGTGCTTGGGAGCTATCTCGCGGCCGACGCCGCGCTGGCCCTGGCGCTGGCCGCCTTCGCGGCGGGGACGCCGTACCGCTCGCGGGCGCTCTTCACCGCCGACGGATTGCTCAGCCTGGTGGCGGCCGGGATGGTGTGGGCCTGGGCGCCGGGCTCGCCGGCCGTCGTCGTCGTGGTCGCCGCCTGGGCGATCGGAACCGGCGTGCTCGAGGTTCTGGCCACGATTCTCGTCCCGCAGTATCCGCTGGTCCCGTGGGGGATCGCGCTGGTGGGCCTGATCTCGTGCTGCACCGGATTGGTCGTGTTCGACTGGATCGACTTGGCGATCGTCGGCGTCCTCTACGTGTTCGGCGTCTACGCCGTGCTCACCGCGCTCCTGTTCGCGCTGTTCGGCTTCCTACTCGTCCGTGACGTGCGCGCCGGCCGACACTGACGCGCCGCACCGCGACCACTACCACACCGTGCAGACCGGCTGCGGGGGCTTCGTGCAGTCGAAGGCGTCGTACCAGGCGGGGACGTTCGCGACGGTCTGGTTGACGCGGTCGCGCGGGATCGGGTGCGGGTCGGTCAGCGCTTGGGTGCGCGCCGCCTCGGGCCGCACGCTCTCCGCCCATGACTGCGCGAACGCGATGAAGTAGCGCTGCTCGGGAGTGAAGCCGTCGACCTGCGGGCGTGGGCCGTCGCCCAGCGTGCTCTCGAGCGCGCGATAGCCGATCACGACACCGCCCAGGTCGGCGATCGCCTCGCCGGCGACCAGACGCCCCTGGTAGTGGACGTCGCCGACGGCGACGGTGCGATCGAACTGCCGGATCACGCAGTTCGCGCGCGCGGTGAAGTGAGCGAGGTCCTGCGGCGTCCACCAGTTACGCACGTTCCCGTGCAGATCGAACTTGTGGCCCTCGTCGTCGAACCCGTGGGTCATCTCGTGACCGATCGTGCCGGCGCCGGTCGCACCGAGGTTTGCCGCGTCGTCGGCGGCCGGGTCGAAGAACGGTCGCTGGAGCTGCGCCGCCGGCAACACGATCTCGTTGCGCTGGATGTCGTCGTAGGCGTTGACGGTCTGCGGCGTCATCTCCCATTCGCTGCGGTCGAGCGGCCGGCCGATCTTGCGCGTCTCGTAGTCGTGGTCGAAGGCGTGGCCGCGCTGGACGTTTGCGAAGTACGTCGCTGGGGTGAGCACGTACCCCGCGTAGCTGCGCCAGCGGTCGGGGTAGCCGACCTTGAGACCCATCGCGTCGAGCTTGGCCAGCGCGTAGTGTTTGGTCGGCGGCGTCATCCAGGTGAGGCCGGCCAGCTCGGCGCGGTAGGCGCGCTTGACGCGCAGCGTCATGACCAGCGCGCTCTGCTTCGCCGACGGGGAGAAGGCGGCGGCGACGTAGGCTTGGCCGACCGCCATCCCCAGGTACGCGTTGGTGACCTCGACGCAGCGCTTCCAGCGCGGCAGCTGCGCGGTCGTGCCGTCGATGATGCGGCCGCGGAAGGCGAAGTTCTCGTCGTCGAAGCGGCGCGGCAGCGTCGTCGCATAGGCGTCGAGCAGCCGCCAGCGCAGGTAGGCGCGCCAGGTCGCAAGGGGTGTCTGGGCGAGTTGCCGATCGAACGCGCTCAGGAAGCGCGGCTCGGCGACGTTGATCGTGCCCCGCGCCGGGACGCCCGTCGCGCGCAGATAGGCGGCGAAGCCGAAGTGCGGGATCAGCGCCGCGACGGCGGGTGCGCGCAGCGGATGGTAGACCGCGGCCGGATCGCGCAGATCGGCCGCCGGCAGCGAGCCGCGGGCGAGCTGCGTCTCGAACGCGACGATCGCAGCCGCATCTCCGACTGCGGTCGGATCGCCGGAGAGGGACAACATCCGCCGCAGGTGGACGAGATACTGCGCTCGCAGCGTGCGTGACGCGGCGTCGGCACGCAGGTAGTAGTCGCGCTCGGGCAGGCCGATCCCGCTCTGGTCGATCTCGGCGATGACCGAGCTGCTGTTCTTGAAGTCCTGCGTCGGTGAGAGCGAGAAGCCGGCGTCGACGCCGATCTCGTGCAGGTGCGCGATCTCGGCCGTCAGCGCGCCGCGCGAGCGCAGCGCCTCGATGCGTGCCAGCTCGCCGGCGATCGGCCGCAACCCGGCCCGCTCGATCGCCAGCGTATCCATGCAGCTGCCGTACAGCGTGCCGATCTGCTGCGTGACGCTCCCCGGCGCAGCTGCTGTGCGCTCCGCGCGCTCCAGCATCGCCCGCACCAGCACGCGCGTCTGGTCGATCAGCGCTTCGGTGTAGCCGTACTCGGAGTAGGCCGGCGGGATCGGGTGCGCCTTGCGGTACGCGCCGGTCGCAAAATCGAAGAAGTTCGTGCAGGCATTGGCGGTGCGGTCGATCGCGGAGGCGTCGAACGGCTCGGGCAGCGCAGCGCCTTCTTGCGCCTGCGCATGACTCGTGACCCAACCGAGGCCGGCGAAGAGCGCGACGGCGGCAGCGAGGCGGATCGCCGCGAACAGCAGGCGCATCGAAAATCTCCGTAGGAAATAGTTTATCGGCGTCGTTCCGCGGTCCAGGGGGCGGGCCCTCTCGCCGCGCGGGGCGAACGAGCCACCCGATATGCGTCGCGTTCTCTGGCGGGGCCTCGCCGTGCCCCTGGGTATCCCGTACGTCGCCCTGGCCCTCGCGTTGCTCGCGCCCGCGCCGGCCACCGCCGACGCGCCGGCCGTCTCGAGCTCCGCGAGCGCACCGGTCTTCGTGCAGTTGTGCCGCACCAGCACGCAAGTCAGTTTGCTCGGAAAGGTGACGGTGGGACTCGACATCACGTTCAACGTGCGCGACACGCGTACGGCCGACGTGGTCGAGTTCTACCTCGAGCGCGACATGGGGCCAGCGCAGGACATCGCATGGCACGACGTGGGGACGTTCGCACCGGACGTGACGGTCCACCAAACGTTCTACCAGTCGGTGCCGTGGGGCAACACGTACGGCTCCGCCGCCTGCTTCGTCACGGCAGTCCATTTCACCGACGGGACGGAATGGCGACGGGGCGGGACCTTCCTCACCGCGGAGCGGCCGACGCTCGCGGGTGACTTCGGTTTGCCGGCGCAGCTGAATCCGACCGGGATCGCGCTCACTTCCGACGGATCGCCGTGGATCACGGAGACGGATCGCAACCGTCTCGCGCGGCTCGACCCGCAGCGCGGCTCGGTGGTCAGCGAGGTTCCGATCCCGACGCCGAATGCCGGGGCGCGCTTCGTCGCGGCCGGTGCGGGCGGGACGATCTGGTTCACCGAGACGGCCGTCGCGAAGATCGGGATGATCGACGCGGGCGGCGCCGTGCACGAGTACGCGCTGCCGTGCAACGGATGCCACCCGACGGCCATCGCTGCCGCCCCCGACGGCCGGTTGTGGTTTGCCGAAACGAGCGACGGCCCCGCCACCATCGGCGTCATTGCACCCGACGGCACGATCACCCAGATCCCGCTCGCGGCGGCGGTCGGCTTCGCGGCCTGGGTCGCCCCCGCCAAGGACGGGACCGTCTGGGTCGCCGAGAGCGGCGGGAAGATCGTGCAACTCGCCGCCGACGGGACGCAGCTCTTCCAAATGGTGTTCCCGAGTATTTTCCCGACGGTGGGGCCGGAGCCGTTGACGCTGGACTGGATCGGACAGAACGCATCGGGGGCGATCTGGTACGCGGGCCGGCGCGGCGAGCGGGCCGTGCTGGCCGGCACGATCCTCGTCGGTGCGGACGGGAAGCGGTCCGCTACGGACAACGGCTGGTCGCACCGAACCTCGAGTCCCGTCGACGCGGCATTCGACGGCACCGGCAAGTTATGGCTGGCCGACACCAGCGGCCGCATGCTGCTACGGGTCGACGGCACCCGGCTCGAGGTGTACAACTTGGGGCTCACCGCGAAGGGCTTTCCGGCCACGCCGGCGTCGCTCGCGGTCGCTGCCGACGGCAGCCTGTGGTGTGCTGAGACCCTCACCGACAAGGTCTTGCACCTCGTCCCGCACTGACCGACCAATCCGCCGCGGCGCCAGGGCCGTTCTCCTCACGGATCACGCATCCGGAGGAGAATTACAGACATGATCAATCGCATCACGGCGCTCGCTGCCGTGTGCCTGCTCGCCATCGCGGCCCCGGCGCTCGCGCAAACGGCGATGTCGGGTCAAATGGGCACGACGAAGAACCCGATGGTCGGCGGCGCGCCGATGTACGCTTCGAAGAACATCGTCCAGAACGCGGTCAATTCGAAGGACCACACGACCCTGGTCTCGCTGGTGAAGCAGGCGGACTTGGTCACCACGCTCGAAGGGCCCGGTCCGTTCACCGTGCTGGCGCCGACGAACGAAGCGTTCGCGAAGCTGCCGAAGGCGACGGTCGACAAGGTGACGTCGGATCCGGCGCTACTCAAGAAAGTCCTGACCTATCACGTCCTCGCCGGCCGGGTAACCGCCGCCGACATCGCGGCGAAGATCAAGGCCGGCGGCGGCACCGCCGAGCTCGCGACCGTCGAAGGCCAGCCGATCACCGCGAAGATGGACGGCTCGAACATCGTCCTGACAGGCGCGGGCGGCGGAACGGCGATCGTCACGATCGCCAACGTCTACCAGTCCAACGGCGTCATCCACGTCATCGACGGCGTCCTGATCCCGTAGAACGGACTCTCGCTATCGAGGGCGCGCGCTCGGCACGGGCTGTGGTACCGTGCCGGGCGCCGCCGCGGGAGTCCCGGTCGGCGCGGGCAGGGCCGCCGGCGCGTGCATGAAGACGTCCAGGAGTGACGTGCCGGCGGCATAGCCGGCAGGTACCGCAAAGCGATCGGCCGGCGGGAGATCGGTCTTCAACTCGTCGACCGCGTAGGTGACCCTCGCCCCGGACCGTGCTCGCCCAGGGCTGACGACGATATCGATCTTGAGCGGAAAGGCGAGAAAGTCGTCGGCGAGGTCCATCACTCCGGTGATGTGCGACGTGCCGCGCTGACCCTTGGTGCGCGTCTGGACGTCGAAGGCCAGGTCCGTCGTGTGGAACCCTAACATGGTCGCGTGACCGACCAGCTTCAAGGTGAACGCGAACACCTCGAGCGTGCTGAACGGCGACGACGTCCGTGGCGACGATGCCGCCGGAGGGTGGAACGCGGCCGGAGGGTGCAACGGGATCGGCATGACGTAATATCTCTTGGTGACGTCGCTCCACAGCGTGACGATTCTCGTGCTGGAATCGATGACGAAGGACAACTGCAAGAGCATCGCCGGCACCGGCATCCGGTTGCTCTTCACCGAGAGCACATCGACGCGAATCAGGTTCGCACGCCGGGCGATCGCGAATTGGACGGAGCCGGCGAAGGTGTTGTTCTGCGAGGTGGCGGTGAACGCGGCGTGCGCACGCGCGCTGAACGCCGGCGGCGGTGCCGGCGTTGGGGACGGTTGCGTCGTCTGCGCCACGGGGCCGGCCGGCTCCATGCCTTTGGCTCGGATCACCCCCGCGTTCGCGGGGTCGGCCAGGAACGCGATCAGCGCGGCCGCGGTTTGCGGATGCGCGCTCGCCGATCCGACCGCGGCCGGGAACGACGTGTAGCTCTGCAGCTCCGGTGGGAACGCGATGACGGTGACGCCGGGGACGGGGAGCAGCTCGCTGATCTGCTGCGCAGCCAGCTCGGCCTCGCCGCTGGCGACCAGCTCCGCGGCGCGGCCGCCTTGGATCACTTTGGCTTTGGCCTTCACCTGTTGGTCGATGCCGAGCTTCTCGCAGACCGAGATGAAGTAGAGCCCGCTCGCCCCCGCCGTCGTGTAGGCGACGGACCGCGCCGCGAGCATCGTGCTCCGGAAGGCGGCGGTATCGTGGATGTCGGGGGGCGTCGAGCCGGTCTTGTAGGCGACGCCGACACCCGAGCGCGCGATCACGGCACGCGTCGTGGGATCGACCTTCCCAGCCTGCACCATCTCGTCCATCGTCGACCCGGTCAAGATCGCGACGTCGAAGGGCTCGCCGCCCGCGATGCGCGCCTTGAGCAGGCTGGCGACGTCGTAGTGGACGATCAGCCTGTTCCCGGTCGCGGCCTCGAATTGGGGCCCGAGGACTTTCATCACCTCGGCCATGCCGTTGGAGCTCAGGACGGTGATCTCGGTCGCCTGCGCCACGCCGCCGAGCAGCAGCGCCGTCAGTACCGTCGTCACGGCTAGCAGAGAGACTCTCATCGCGCCCCCGCCTTCTTAGGGAAGGCTGCCGTCGCCTGTCACTCCGTCAGCTTGACGTCGGTGAACTCGATCTTGCGCACGAGCGTGTCGCCGTCGAAGCCGAGCACGCGGATCGGCAAGTTGGTCGCCGTCGAGATGTCGAGCGCCTCGCGGGTCAGCCCGACCTCGGTCGTCGGCCCGCTCGGGATCAGCGTCACCGCGCTCACCCCGACGCCGTCGATCGCTGTGCCGGGCTCCTCGGACAGGATCCCCGCGCCCTGCTGCGCTCGGGCGAGGATCGCGCCAAAGCTCAGCTGGTCGATCGACGATCCGCGGATCGTCGTCGCCATCGGATCGTGCAGCCCGAACGTCTTTCTGAAGAGCGCGGCGAACCCCGTGCCGCGCCGCGCGACCACGGTCTCGCCACCCGCCCACTCGAGCGTCACGCCGGCATCCGGTCCCGAGGCGACGTGGACCGTCGCGCTGGCCGGCTTGCGGAACGTGTAGTCAAAGACGACGTTCTGGACTTGGGTGCCCTTCTGCTCGAACACCGTCACGGTTGCACTGTACGCCGTCACGCCGGCCCACGCCTGAGCGAACCGGCTCAGTTCTTCCGTCGCGCCGCTAGCCGGCGCGGTGAGCGGGGCCGGCGGCCGGCTCGGCTGCGCGCCGACCAAAGCGGGAATAGTCCAGAGGATCACGAGGGTCGCGCACATCGATGCACGCGCGAAGCGAACGAGCGGCTTGTCAGCCATTGGGGCACCTTCTAGAACATATGTTCCCTTCCAGAGTGGCGAAACAACGTGCAGCCGCGAAGTGTAGTGTTAGGAAGAGATGAGTATGAAGATCCTTGCGGGCGCGTTGCTGGCAGCCGCTCTACCCGTGGCCGCGCAAGCGGCGAGCACTCCGGCGGTCGACGCGCAATCCACCGCGATCCTGCAAGCCGTGCGTGGCGCGATGCTGCAGCGACCGCTCTCTACGATCACCTCGTTTCACCTGGTCGGCTCGCAAACGACGGTCGGAATCCACGCTAGCTACGAAGAGTGGGACGATCTCGGCGGGCTGCGCTTCGCGACGGCACAGACCGGAGGCCCGCTCACCGGCCAGAACGGCTGGGACGGCCACGCCGCTTGGACCGCCGACGGAACCGGCCTGGTCCATGTCGACGGTGGACCGAGCGCGCGGTTGCAAGCGATCGATCAGGCCTATCTCGACACGCTGGCTTTCCTTGCCCCCAACGCCGACGGCGCCACGATAACGTACGGCGGGCGGAAGACCGAAACGAATCACGCCTACGACATCCTCCAGCTGACGCCGCCCGGTGGTTCCGAGTTCGCTTTGTGGGTCGATGCGGGGACGCATCTGATTGCGAAGGAGGTCGGCACGATCGGCCTCACGACCGTGACCGTGACCCTCGCCGACTATCGGAGCAGTCACGGCGTCACGTTCCCCTTCAGTCAGATCGCGACTACATCGGATGGCAACTCACAGACGATCGCCCTGACCTCGATCGACCTGAACCAGGACATCGGCCCGCACCTGGCCCTGCCGGCCTCCCACGTACACGACACGTCGATCGCCGGTGGAACGTCGACGACGGTCCCGATCCAAGTGATCAACAATCACATCTATCTGTCCTTGCTGGTCGACGGCAAAGGACCGTACACGTTCATCCTCGACACCGGTGGCGCGCTGAT
>JBEKLD010000040.1:0-20890 GCA_050010375.1 Vulcanimicrobiaceae bacterium | reverse complement strand
GGCCCGCTTTCCGGTTCCGATCGCGACGCACGACATCGGGTCCTCGGCGACGATGACCGGGATCCCGGTGACCTCACCGAGCAGCGTGTCGAGCCCGCGCAACAGCGCGCCGCCGCCGGTCAGGATGACGCCTCGGTCGATGATGTCGGCGGCCAGCTCCGGCGGCGTCTTCTCGAGCACGGCTTTGACCGCTTCGACGATCGCTTGGACCGGCTCGGAGAGCGCTTCGCGAACCTCTTCGGAGGTGATCTTGACCGTCTTGGGCAGACCGTTGATCAGGTCGCGCCCGCGGATCTCCATCGCCAGCTCCTGGTCGAGCCGGAACGCCGAACCGATCTTGATCTTGATCTCCTCGGCGGTGCGCTCGCCGATCATCAGATTGTAGACGCGCCGGATGTGGCGGATGATCGCCTCGTCGAGCTTGTTGCCCGCGACCCGGATCGACTGCGAGACGACGATCCCGCCCAGCGAGATCACCGCGACGTCGGTCGTCCCGCCACCGATGTCGACGACCATGTTCCCCGACGGCCCGTCGATTGGGAGCCCGGCGCCGATCGCGGCGGCCATCGGTTCCTCGATGATGTCGACCGACTTCGCCCCGGCCAGCTTCGCCGCATCGCGCACCGCGCGTTCCTCGACCGAGGTGATCTCGGCCGGGACGCAGATGACGACCGACGGCTTGGGACGGAACAGCGTCGCGAAGAACGAGCGCTGGCGGGTGACCTTCTTGATGAAGTAGCCGAGCATCGCCTCGGTCACCTCGAAGTCGGCGATGACCCCGTCGCGCAGCGGCCGGATCGCTTGGATGTTGCTCGGCGTCTTGCCGAGCATCAGCCGCGCCTCTTCTCCGACGGCCAGTGTCTTATTGGTGCGAACGTCCTTGGCGACGACGGACGGCTCGCGTAAGACGATACCCTTGCCTCTGACGTAGACGAGGACGTTGGCGGTCCCCAGATCGATCCCGATGTCGATGACAGAACTCCCGGACTGCGCCGCCCCGATGACGAGGGGAATCGGCGTCGCTTGCATAGTGAAACGGCTTCGTGGCTTTCGGCCCCCAGCCAGGGATTCCTCAGCCTCGAGCGCGGCGGAAGGAGCCGAGCCCTCGCCCTTAGACGCTGGGGTACTCGGCGGTTTCGAAGACCCCCGGCGGTTCGGCGAAGGGGATGATCCCGCTGGCCCGCTGGACCTGGCCACCGAGCGAAGAGAGCATCTCCTCCAGCCGCTCGTAGCCGCGGTCGATGTACTCCAGGCCGATGATCTCGGTCTCGCCCGAGGCGGCCAGACCGGCCAGCACCAGCGCGGCGCCGGCGCGGATGTCGGGGGCCTCGACCGGCGCGCCGGAGAGCTGTGAGACGCCCTTGACCAGGGCGGTGTTGTTGTCCATCGCGACGCGCACGTCGGCGCCCATGCGCACCAGCTCGTTGACGTACGAGAAGCGCGCGTTGAAGATCGACTCCTCGACGACGCTGACCCCGGGCGTCGTGCACAGGAAGGTCAGCATCTGCGGCTGCAGGTCGGTCGCAAAACCGGGATGCGGCGCGGTCACGACGTCGGTTCCGCCCTTGATCGCCAAGCCCTGGGCGCGCACCCAGTCGACCCCGGAGGTGACCTTGACCCCGCACTCGCCCAGCGCGAACTGCAACGCGGCCAGATCGTCGGGGCGCGTCCCGCTGACAGTCACGTCGCCGCGCGTGATCGCGCCGGCGAGCAGCAGCGTCCCGGTCGTGATGCGGTCGGGGATGATCTCGTACTCGACGCCGTGCAGCTCGCGCACGCCGTCGATGCGCAGCGTGTCGCCGCCGACGCCGCTGATCTTGGCCCCCATCGCGATCAGGAAGTGCGCCAGGTCGACGACCTCGGGCTCCATCGCCGCGTTGCGCACGATCGTCGTCCCATCGGCGGTCACTGCGGCCAGCATCGCGTTTTTCGTCGCGCCGACCGAGGGCATCCGGAACTCGATCTCGCCGCCGCGCAACTGGCCGCTGCGGGCGCTGGCGATCAGGTAGCCGTGGGCGACCGAGACGTCGGCGTCGAGCGCGCGGAAGGCCTGTTCGTGCAGGTCGGTCGCCCGGGTCCCCAGCACGCAGCCGCCGGGGAGCGGGACCTCGGCCCGGCCGAAACGGCCCAACAGCGGCCCACACAGGTCGAACGAGGCGGCCAGCTTGCGGACCAGCGTGTACGGTGCCCGGTACTTGCTGACGTTCGAGGCGTCGATCGTGATCGTGTTGCGGTCCTCGAGCGAGAGCCGCGCGCCGAGCGCCTCCAGCAGCGACCACATGACCGAGACGTCGGTGATCCGCGGGACGCGGTGCAGGGTCACCTTGCCGCGCGCGAGCAGCGCGGCGGCCATGATCGGGAGCGCGGCGTTCTTGGCGCCCTGGACCTCGACGCTCCCCTCGAGGCGGGCGCCACCGACGACGCGCAGGGTGGTGTCCAGACGATCGAGCACGTTCATGCGACGCTCCATCCGACGAGCGGAACGAGGGCAAGGGTTTCGGCGTCGTGCATTCCACCGGTGAACGTCGCTTGCAGACCACCGTCCGCGCCGACGCCGATCTGCACCGTGAACGCCCGCGTCCCACCGACCTCGCGCATCCGCGCGCGCGCGCTCTCGGCCTTGCCGGCGTAGCAGCCGCCGTCGGGGTCGACGAACCGGATCGTGCCGTCGGCGTAGAAGCCGATGACGAACGGGTTCGCACCGGCGCCGCGCACGATCTGCGCCATCGCGTCGGCCGACTCGGCGATGAAGCCCGGGATTGGGTCGGGGGCTCCAGCGGCCGGCTGCGCCGGCGCGGCCGGGGCCTCCGGGCGACGGGGCGGCGGGGGCCCGAACAAGGGGACGGCCGGCGGCTCCTGCGCGGCCGGCGCCTCGGGCTCGGCCGGGGCCTCCGGACGCGCCGGCCGGGCGCGGGCAGGGACGCTCATCCGGCGCAGGGCGAACCAGAGAACCAAGGCCACGAGCGGACAGCCGACAGCGACGATCCACACCCACGACGGCGTGCGTTTCATTCATTCTAGATTTCGGCATCTGCCCCGATGGTTCTTCGAACCCCGCGGCGTAGACGGCCGGGCCGAGCGCCGCCTTGCAGAGGGGAGACGAGGGTCATGCAACGCAGCATCATCGCACCCGCCGAGCGCGTGACCAACCTCCGTTGGGGGATCGCCCTGATCCTCGGCTTCGGAGTCCTGGTCAACTACATCGACCGCAGCGCGCTGAGCGTCGCGCAGAAACCACTGCACGCGGACCTGGGCCTGGGACCGGCGGAGTTCGGGCTGCTCAGCGGCGCCTTCTTCTGGATCTACGCGCTCGCGCAGATCCCGATCGGCATCGCGCTCGACCGCTTCGGCGTCAAGACGCTCTCGCGGATCGGCGCGTTCTTGTGGAGCTGCGCCTCGGTGCTGACGGCGATCGCGCCGAACTTCGCGGCGATCTTCGCCGCGCGCTCGTTCCTCGGCGTCGCGGAAGCGCCGACCTTCCCGGCCAACGCGAAGGCGGTCGGCTACTGGTTCCCGCGCAACGAGCGGGGTCTGGCAACCTCGTTGTTCGACGCCGCCGCCAAACTCTCGAGCGGGATCGGCGTGCTGTTCGCCGGCTATCTGCTGCTGCGCTTCGGCTGGCGCGGCATGTTCTGGTGCACCGCCGTCCTCAGCTTCGTCTTCTTCTTGCTGTTCTACGCGTTCTATCGCAACCCGAGCGAAGACAAGCGGCTGACGCACGCCGAGGCGGAGTTCATCCGCGCCGGCGGCGGCGAACCCGAGACACCGACGGCCGAGCGCGGAAGCGGCGCGCACCTGCTCTATCTCGCGTCGCAGCCGAAGGTCTGGGGGCTGACGATCGGCTTCACGGCCTACGACTATCTCTTCGCCCTGCTGTTGACGTGGCTGCCGGGCTACTTGACCACGACCTTCGGCGTCAACATCCTCAGTGCGGGATTCGACGCGCTGCTGGTGTGGGGGACCGCGACGATCAGCGATTTGGTCGTCGGCGGCTGGCTGGTCGACTTCCTGATCCAGCGCGGCGCCGATGCGAACCGGGTGCGCAAGACCGTCCTCATCGTGGGACTCATCATCGGCTTCGCCGTCATCGGCGCCGCGTACACGAAGGACATCCACGTCGCGCTGTTCTGGATCACGCTCGCGACGGCGGGGATCGCGTTTCACGCCCCGGTCGCCTGGTCGATCCCGGGCTTGATCGCGCCGCGCAACTCGACCGGAAAGGTCGGCGGGATCATGAACCTGTTCGGTAACCTCTCCGGCTTCTTCGCGCCGACGATCACCGGGCTGATCGTCGCGAGCACGGGCTCGTTCAACGCCGCGCTGATCACCGCCGCGCTGATCCTGGTGGTCGGCATCGCCGCCTACGTGTGGCTGCTCGGGCGCATCGAGCAGATCCCCGAACCGGCGTAGTGCGCGCCTCGCCGCCCACGGTCGTCGGGATCGACCTGGGCACCTCCGCGGTGAAGGTGCTGGCCGTCACCCCGGAGGGACGCGAGGTCGCGAGCGGCTCGGAGTTCTACGGCCTCGAGACGCCGCAGCCGGACTTCGTCGAGCAGGATGCCGACGCGGTCTACCGCGCGACGATGCACGTGCTGGCAACCGTCCTTTCCGACGTGCGCATGCGCGGCAACGAGGTCGCCGCGATCGGTTTCTCCAGCGCGATGCACGGCGTGCTGTGCGTCGACGAGGCGGGCGAGCCGCTCTCGCGCGCGATCACCTGGCTCGACCGCCGAGCGCATGCGATCGCCGACGGCTGGCGCGCCGACGGCACCGGCGCGAAGCTCTACGCCGCGACCGGGGCGCCGATGCACCCGATGCTGCCGGTCGCGAAGCTGCGCTGGCTGGCCGAGAACGACGCGCCGCTGGTCGCCCGCACGCGGCGCTTCGTCGGCCTCAAGGAGCTGCTCGTCTTCCGCTGGACCGGCGAATGGCTGGTCGATCACGGGATCGCCTCGGCGACCGGGATGTTCGACGTCCGCACGCGTGCCTGGGATCCCGCCGCGCTGGACTGTGCGAAGGTCACGGCGGACCGGCTCTCCAGCCCGGCGCCGACCTCGACGGCGCTGCGCGCGTTTCGCCCGGCGGTCGCGCGCGAGCTCGGTCTCGGCGGCGATACCGCCGTCGTGTTGGCCTCCGCCGACGGACCGCTGGCGAACATCGGCGTCGGCGCGAGCGGTGCCGGCAACCTCGCGCTCACGCTCGGCACCTCGGGCGCCGTGCGCGTGCTGACCGATGGCCCGATCCTCGACCCGCAGGGCCGCACCTTCTGTTACTGCGCCGACGACGCACGCTACGTCGTCGGTGGCCCGACCAGCTCGGCCGGCGCCTCGCTCGACTGGATCTTCGCGCTGCTGCTGAGCGAGGTCGCAAAAGACGAGCGCTTCGCGAAGGGCGTCGCGCTGGCGAACCAGATCGCGCCCGGTGCCGACGGCCTCACGGTGCTGCCGTTCTTCGCCGGCGAACGTGCGCCGTACTGGAACAGCTCGCTGCGCGGTTCGTTCGACGGACTCGATCTCGCCCACGATCGGCACGCGATCCTGCGCGCCGGCTTCGAAGGCGTCGTGTTCGGCGTGTACGCGGTCTATCTCGTGTTGCGCGAGATCGTCGGCGCGGCACAGCGGCTGCTGCTCAGCGGCGGGCTGACGAAGGCGCCGCTCGTGCGCAGCCTGCTGGCCGACGTGTTCGGCTTGCCGGCCGTGCAGCCGCACCAGGAGGAGGCCTCGGCGTTCGGCGCCGCACTGCTCGCCGCCCAGGCGATCGGCCTGATCGGCGACGCGACCAACGTCGCCGCCGCGGCCGGCTACGATGCGCCGACCCAACCCGACCCCACGACCGCCGCGGCTTACGGGATCGCCTTCGGCCGCTACCAGCGACTGACCGGCGCGCACCTCGACCTGTTCGCGCGCCGGTGAACGGGCAACCGCCGGCCTCGCCGGTGCGGTCGAGGGTCGGGATGAGCCACGACGCACCGGCGACGATCGCCGTCTACTACGAGCATCCGCAGTGGTTCGAGCGGCTGTTCGCCGAGCTCGAGCGACGGGGTCTCCCGTATCGCCGCGTCCTCGCGACCGAGCACGTCCTCGACCCCGGCGCGCCCGAGCTCGCCCCGCGGACGATCGTCTTCAACCGGATGAGCGCCTCAGCATACACGCGCGGCCACGGCGACGCGATCGCCTACACCGCCGACTTGCTGCACGACCTCGAGCTGCGCGGCGTCCCGGTCATCAACGGCGCGCGCGCCTACGGCTACGAGATCTCGAAGGCCAAGCAGCTCGCGCTGCTCGCATCGCTCGGGTTGCGCGCGCCACGCACGCGCGTCGTCCATCGCGCCGACCAGGCGCCGCTCGCGGCGCGCGCACTGCGCTTCCCGATCGTGGTCAAGCCGAACACCGGCGGTCGCGGCGCCGGCGTCGTCCGCTTCGATACGCCCGAATTGCTGGCCGAGGTTGCGGCGTCGGGCGCGCTCGCGCTCGGACCCGACGGCGTCGGTTTGGTGCAGGAGCTGATCCCCAAGCGCGACGGCAAGATCACTCGGGTCGAGGTGCTCGACGGCCGCTACCTCTATGCGATCGACGTGACGACCAGCGGCGAGACGTTCGATCTGTGCCCGGCCGACATCTGCCGTGTCCCGGTCGCCGTCGCCGAAGTCTGCCTGACCGAGCCGGCGCCGAGCGTGAGCGCGGTGCGGGCCGAGCCGCCGCCGGATGCGATCGCCGAGGTCGAGGCGATCGCGCGCGCGGCCGGGATCGAGATCGGCGGCGTCGAGTTCCTGATCGACGAGCGGACCGGCGAACGGCTCTACTACGACATCAACGCGCTCTCGAACTTCGTCGCCAACCCGGTCGAGACGATCGGTTTCGATCCGTGGGAGCGCTTGGGCGATTGGCTGGAGGCGCGCGCACGCGGCGGCGTCCCGGCGGGCACGCGCTGATGCGCTTCGGCTACTGGATGCCGGTCTTCGGCGGCTGGCTGCGCAACGTCGAGGACGAGGGGATGCACGCCAGCTGGGACGAGGTCGCGGCGCTGGCGCGGCGCTCCGAGCAGATCGGCTACGATCTTTCGCTGGTCGCCGAGCTGAACCTCAACGACATCAAGGGCGTCGACGCGCCCTCGCTCGACGCGTGGTCGACCGCCGCGGCGCTGACCGCGGTGACGCAGCGCCTCGAGCTGATGGTCGCGGTGCGCCCGACCTTCCATCTGCCGGCGCTGTTGGCGAAGCAGGCCGCGACGATCGATGGGATCGGCGGCGGCGGCCGGCTCTCGCTCAACGTCGTCTCGTCGTGGTGGCAGGACGAGGCGCGCATGTACGGCGTGCGCTTCGAGCAGCACGACGACCGCTACGCGCGGACGGCCGAGTGGCTCGACGTCCTCGACGGCGTCTGGTCGCAGCCGCGCTTCAGCTACCAGGGCCGCTACTACACGGTCGAGGACACCGTGCTCGAACCCAAGCCGGTCACCCGGCCGCGCCCGACGATCTACGCCGGCGGAGAGTCTGAGGCCGCCAAAGAGCTGATCGCGACGAAGTGCGATGCGTACGTGATGCACGGCGATCCGCCGGGGCGGGTCGCCGAGAAGATCGCCGATATGCGCGCGCGCCGTGCTCGTCTTGGCCTGGGGCCAATGCAGTTCGGGGTCGCGGGCTTCACCATCGTGCGCGACACGCAGGCGGAAGCGGAGCGGGAGCTGGCGCGCATCACCGACGTGCGCGCCAGCGCGGCCGGCTTCGCGAACTTCCAGCAGTGGCTGAGCGGGACGCAGCTCGAGTCGGCCGTCGCGCTGCAGGAGTACAGCGTCTCCAACCGCGGGCTGCGCAGCGGTCTGGTCGGGACGCCGGACGTCGTGCGCGAGCGGGTCGCCGCCTTCGCCGACGCGGGCGTCGATCTGCTGCTCTTGCAGTGCAGCCCCCAAGCCGAGGAGATGGAGCGCTTCGCGGAGGGCGTCATCGCGCCGCTCCGCTCGGCCACCGCGGCACGATGACCGAGCGCTCGCGGGAGCGCGACGCGTATCTCGTGATGGCGGTCCTGTCGCTGATTTGGGGCTACAATTGGGTCGTCATCCGCATCGCGACGCTGGACGGCTCGCCGCTCTTCGTCGCGACGCTGCGCACCGCGATCGGCGCCGCCTCGCTACTCGCGGTGCTCGCGCTGCGCCGGCAGCTGCGCCCGACGCCGTTCGTCCCGACGCTCGTGCTCGGCTTGCTGCAGACCGCAGCCTTCACGCTCTTCCAGACGGTCGCGGTCTCGCTGGGCGGCGCGGGGAAGGTCGCCGTCCTGGCCTACACGATGCCGTTCTGGGCGACGCTCTTCGCCTGGCCCATCCTGCACGAGCGGATCGACGGCATCCGCTGGTGCGCGTTGGGGCTCGCCGGGGTCGGCTTGGCTTTCGTCGCCTCGCCGTTCAACGCCGGGACGATGGTCGGCGACGTGCTGGCCGTGTTGGCCGGCGTCGCCTGGGGTGCGAGCGTCGTGTGGGCGCGGCGGCTGCAAGTGCGCGACCACCTCGAGCTGCTCCCGCTGACGGCCTGGCAGACGGTGTGGGGCTTCATCCCGATGCTCGTGCTCGCGCTCTGCTTCCCGGAGCACGCGCACTGGACGGGATCGTTCATCGGCGCGATCGTCTACCTCGGCCTCGCGCAGGGGGTGGCGTGGACGATGTGGTTGTTCGTCCTCGCGCGCCTGCCGGCCGGCGTTGCCGGCCTCGCCTCGCTCGCCACGCCGGTCATCGGCGTCGCCTGCGCGGCCCTGCAACTGCACGAGATCCCGAACCACGCCGAGCTGCTCGGCATGGCGCTGATCATCGGCGCCCTCGCACTGAACATCTTGCCCGCGACGCTCGCCGCCTTCGCCGGCCGCCCGGGCGCGACACGCGTGGCGCGCTGAGGGGGCAGGTGGCGACCGTGGCCTTCGACAAGTGCGCCTCGGAGGTTCAGATGCGCACTGTTCTCCGATCGGCCGCCGCGGTCGCCGTGCTCTTCACCTCGGTTGCGGCGACGACGACCACGCAGAGTACGTCCCCATCGAGCTGCCCGACGACCCTTGGGCAACTGGGCGGGAAGTCGTCCGCACCGTACTCGTTGCAGGGCTCGCGGAATCCCTACTCGATCTACGCGAGCCCAGCGAGCACGTCGTGGTCGGCGGACGCGCCGCGAATCTATGCGCCGTACGGGGGTCGCCAAATCGCACAGCCGTACGACCCGCAGTCGACGTTGAATGTGTACGGCCAGTACGGCAGCCGCTCCGGCTCGTCTTCGCTACGGAACCTGATCGCGCCGGAGTTGTACGGCTGCCCCTAACCATCGCTTGAGCCTACGCCCGCGGCAGCAGCGCGGAGATCTCGTTCCCCCCGATCGCCTGCCGCACCGCGCTCAAGTCGCCGTCCTGTAACCGGCGCGCCGCGTCGATGAGCCCGCTCATCGCGCAGCGGTAGAGCGCGCCGCCGATGCTGACCCGGCGCACGCCGAGCGCCGCGAGCCCGGCCAGCGTGGTCGCGCCACGGCTTGGGCCGATGAGCACGTTCACCGGCTTCGGCGCGACGGCGCGCACCACCGCGGCGATCGTATCGAGGTCGGGCAAGGCGGGCGCATACAAGACGTCGGCGCCGACCTCCGCGAACGCGACCAGCCGCCGGATCGTGTCGTCGAGATCGGGCCGGCCGTTGAGATAGTTGTCGGTGCGCCCGGTCAACACGATCCGGCCGCGCGCGGCTATCGCGGCGGCACGCACGCGCGCGACGGCGTCGTCGAAGTCGTGGATCGGACGCGCCGGATCGGCGGTCGTATCCTCGATGCCGAGGCCGGCAAGACCGGCGGCGATTGCGGCCTGCACGGTGTCGGCGCAGTCCTGCGGACTAGGTCCGAAGCCGTCTTCGAGATCGCCGTTGACCGGCAGATCGGTCAGGCGCGACAAAAGCACGCCGTTCGCGATCGCCTCGTCGCGCGAGACCGCGTGCAGGCCGTCCTGACGCCCGAGCGCGAGCGCGATACCGAACGACGTCGTGCCGAGCGCCAAGAATCCGGCGCGCTTCAGCAACACGGCCGACGCGCCGTCCCAGGGATTCGGCATGATGAAGGCGCCTGGCCCATCATGCAGCGCCCGGAACCGCTCGTACGCCGAGGGCAACTTCTGCTGCGCCGACACGTGTAGACTGATGGTAGTCGATGCGCTACGCTGGTGCAAGCATGGGAGAGCGCATCCTCGTCGTCGGCGCCGGCGCCACCGGCGGCTTTTTCGGAGCACACTTAGCGCAGGCGGGGCGCGACGTCACCTTCCTGGTCCGTCCGCGCCGAGCCGAAGAGCTGCGCCGCACGGGACTACAGATCGTCAGCCCAGCCGGCGATCTGACGGTGACGCCGCAGCTCGTGACCGCCGGCGAGTTCGACGCGCCCTTCGACGTCGTGCTGCTCGGCGTGAAAGCAATCGCCCTCGAGAGGGCGCTCGACGACATGGCGCCGGCCGTCGGCGCCGAGACGCTGATCCTCCCCTTCCTCAACGGGATGCGGCACGTCGATCTGCTCGTGCAGCGGTTCGGCGAGCAGCCCGTACTGGGCGGCGTCTGCTACGTCGCGACGTCGCTCGACGACGACGGGCGTATCGTACAGGTCGACCCGAACCTGCACACGCTGATCTACGGCGAACGGGATGGAACGACCACCGCGCGGGTGCGCGCGCTCGACGCGCTGCTCCAGGGAGCCGGCTTCGAGAATCGCCTCTCGACCGACATCCTGCTCGAGATGTGGGAGAAATGGGTGCTGCTCGCCTCGCTGGGCGCGATCACGTGTCTCCTGCGCGGCACCGTCGGCGAGATCGAAGCGGTGCCGGACGGCGCGGCGCTGGCGCTGCGACTGTTGGCGGAGTCGACGGCGACGGCCGCGGCGGCCGGCATCTCGCTGCGCGAGGCCGCCCTGACCCGCGCGAAGGGCGCGCTGACGGAGCGCGGAGCGCCGCGCGCATCGTCGATGTATCGCGATCTGCGAGCCGGACGCCCGGTCGAGGTCGAGCAGATCCTCGGCGATCTCGCCGCGCGGGCGCGCCGCTTCGGCGTCGACGCGCCGCTGATCGAGGCGGCCACCGCGCAGCTGCGCATCTATCAGAACGGCCTCGCCGCGCGCAGCACTCCGCCCGCCGCCACCGCCGCCGCCGCCGCTCGCAACTAGGAGCACTCGGAGGAATCTGATCCCATGCCGTTCGCCCGTATCGACCTCGTCGCCGGGAAGCCCGACAGTTACCGCGCCGCCGTCGCCGAAGTCGTCTACGAGGCGATGCTCTCGACGCTGAAGGCACCCCAGGACGACCGCTTCCAAATCGTCACCGAGCACCCGGCGGCGAACTTCTTCGTCGCTCCGAATTACTTGGGCATCGCGCGTACGGCCGACGCGATCATCGTGCAGCTCACGCTCAACGAAGGCCGCACCGTCGATCAGAAGAAGGCGTTCTTTCGCGCCGTCGCGGACGGCTTGCACGAGCGCGTCGGCCTGCGCCGCGAGGACGTCTTCATCAACCTGGTCGAGGTGCCGAAAGAGAACTGGTCCTTCGGCAACGGAATCGCCCAGTATGCCCCGTGAAAGGGCCGTCGCTCGCCGTCGGCCAAGGGGTCTGCATGGCCCACGTCAGCGGCGTCCACTTCCTGCAGATCCCCGGCCCGACAAACGTCCCCGAGCGCGTGCTGCGGGCGATCGATCGCGCGACGATCGACCACCGCGGCCCCACCTTCGCGAAGCTCTCGCTGGAGGTCCAGGAGCTGATTCGGCCGGTCTTCGCGACGCGCGGGCCGGTCGTCATCTATCCCTCGTCGGGGACCGGCGCGTGGGAGGCGGCGCTGGTCAACACGCTCTCGCCGGGCGACCGCGTGCTGATGGCGGAGACCGGCTGGTTTGCTACCTTGTGGAGCAAGCTCGCGACGCGGCTGGGACTGGTGGTCGAGATCATCCCCGGCGACTGGCGTCACGGCGCCGATCCCGACGCGCTCGCGCAGCACCTCAGTGCCGATACGGCGCACGCGATCAAGGCGGTCGCGATCGTTCACAACGAAACCTCGACCGGCGTGACCAGCCGGGTCGGCGAGGTGCGCGCGGCGATCGATCGCGCCCGTCATCCCGCGCTGTTCTTGGTCGACACGATCTCGTCGTTGGCCTCGATCGACTACCGGCACGACGAGTGGGGCGTCGACGTGACGGTCGGCGGCTCGCAGAAGGGGCTGATGCTGCCGCCGGGCCTCGCCTTCAACGCCGTCTCCGAAAAAGCGCTCGCGGCGTCGAAGACGTCGACGATGCCGCGTTCGTACTGGGCCTGGGACGAGATCGTCGC
Organism: Vulcanimicrobiaceae bacterium; assembly: GCA_050010375.1. Lineage (GTDB taxonomy): Bacteria > Vulcanimicrobiota > Vulcanimicrobiia > Vulcanimicrobiales > Vulcanimicrobiaceae > Vulcanimicrobium. The sequence continues at coordinate 8,588 of JBEKLD010000040.1, read as the reverse complement.
CGCCAACCGCGACGGCTGGTTCCCGTACACGCCGGCGACCAACTTGCTCTACGGCTTGCGCGAGGCGCTGCACATGCTGCACGAGGAGACGCTACCGGCCGTCTTCGCGCGCCACGCGCGCCACGCCGAGGCGACGCGCCGCGCGGTGCGCGGCTGGGGGCTCGAGATCCTCGCCCTCGATCCGCGCGAGTACTCGAACACGCTGACCGCGATCGTCGTCCCGACCGGCGTCGACGCCGACGCGCTGCGCGCACAGATCCTCGAGCGCTTCGACATGTCGCTCGGCACCGGCTTGGGTAAGCTCAAAGCGAAGGTCTTCCGCATCGGCCACCTCGGCTCGTTCAACGACTTGATGTTGGCCGGTACGCTGTCCGGCGTGCAGATGGGGCTCGTGCTGGCCGGCGTCCCGCACGGCGACGGCGTCTCGCCGGCGCTCGAGTATCTCGCCGCGCCGGCCGGCGCACCCGCCCTCGCCGCCGTCTAGCGCGCCGTGAGCGCGCCGGCGACCGCGCGCGAACCGATCCTCGCTCGGCGGCTGGAGTCGCGGCTGCGCGCCGCGACCAGCGGCGAGGTCTGGTTCGACCGCACGACGCGCGGGATGTACGCGACCGACGCGTCGATCTACCAGATGATGCCGCTCGGGGTCGTCGCGCCGCGCGACGCCGACGAGCTCGACGCGATCCTGACGATCGCGCGCGAGGAAGGCGTCCCGGTCACGGCGCGCGGCGGCGGCACCTCGCAGTGCGGGCAGACGGTCAATCGCGGGCTGATCGTCGACGTCAGCCGGTACCTCCACGCGTTGGTCGCGCTCGACGTCGCCGGCCGGCGCGCGCGCGTGCAACCCGGGATCGTCCTCGACGTGCTCAACCGCGCGCTGCGCCCGCACGGGCTGTTCTTCCCGGTCGATCCGTCGACGGCCAGCCGCTGCACGATCGGCGGGATGACCGCCAACAACAGCTCCGGCGCGCGCTCGATCCGCTACGGGCTGATGGCCGACAACGTGCTCGGCATCGACGCGCTGCTCGCCGACGGGACGCGCGCCTGGTTCGGCGAGGTCGACGGGACACCGCAGGCTCCCGCGCGCTACGCCGAGCTGATCGATCGCCTGCGCGCGATCGCGGCTCGCGAGGCCGGCGAGATCGCGGCCCGCATCCCCAAGGTGCTGCGCAACGTCGGCGGCTACGCGATCCAGAGCGTCGCGCCCAGCGGCGCCTTCAACGCCGCGAAGCTCCTGGTCGGCTCGGAGGGGACGCTGGCGCTCTTCCGCGAGGTCGAGCTGGCCCTGCAACCGCTGCCGCCGCACAAGGTGCTGGGCGTCTGCCATTTCCCGCGCTTCGCCGACGCGATGCGCGCGACGCAGGCGTTGGTCGCACTCGATCCGGTCGCGGTCGAGCTGGTCGACCGCACGATGATCGAGCTGGCCCGCGGGATCCCCGCCTTCGCGGCGACGATGGCGAAGTACGTCCGCGGCGAGCCCGACGCGTTGCTGCTGGTCGAGTTCAGCGGCGACGAACCGGCGCCGCTGCGCGAACGTCTGGCCGCCCTCGAGGACACGATGGCCGACCTCGGCTTCGCCGGCGGCGTCGCCGGGCTGGTCGATCCGGCGCAGCAGGCCGAGATGCTCGATGTGCGCGCGCAGGGTCTCAACATCATGACCTCGATGCGCGGCGACGCCAAGCCCATCTCGATCATCGAGGACTGCGCCGTCCCGCTCGAACACCTGGCGGACTATACCGAACAGCTCACGGCCGTCTTCGCCAAGTACGGGACGACCGGGACGTGGTACGCGCACGCCTCGGTCGGCTGCCTGCACGTGCGGCCGGTGCTCAACGTCAAGAACGACGCCGACGTCGGCAAGCTGCGCGCGATCGCCGAGGAGGCGTTCGCGCTGGTGCGCATCTACGGCGGCGCGCACTCCGGCGAGCACGGCGACGGGATCGTGCGCTCGGAGTTCCACGCCGAGATGTTCGGCCCGCGGATCGTGGCCGCGTTCGGCGAGGTCAAGGCGGCCTTCGATCCCGGCAACCTGCTCAACCCGGGCAAGATCGTCGACGCGCCGCGGATGGACGACCGGACGAACTTCCGCTACGGTCCGGGCTACGCGCCGCTGCCGCTGGCGACGGAGCTCGACTGGTCGGACTGGGGCGGCTTCACCGGCGCGGTCGAGATGTGCAACAACAACGGCGCCTGCCGCAAGGACGCCGGCGGCGCGATGTGCCCCTCGTACCGAGTGACCGAGGACGAGCACGACGTCACTCGGGGCCGCGCAAACGCGCTGCGCCTGGCGCTCACCGGACAGCTGGGCGCGGGTGCGCTGACCTCGACCGAGCTGTACGACGCGCTCGACCTGTGCGTCTCGTGCAAGGCCTGTCGGCGCGAGTGTCCGACCGGCGTCGACATGGCGCGCATGAAGATCGAGTTCCTGGCGCACTACCGCCGGGCGCACGGTACGCCGCTGCGCAGCCGCCTGGTCGCCGCGCTCCCGCAGGTCGCGTACCGAGCTGGTCCGTTGCGCCGGCTGGCGAACTTGCGCGACGCCATCCCCGGACTCGCGGTGCTGACCGAGCGCGCCAGCGGCTTCACGGCGCGGCGTCCGCTCCCGCGCTGGCATGCCCGGCCGTTCCGCGACCCGGATGCCGCCGCGCCGGCGAACGCGTACACCGGGGAGGTCGTGCTGTTCGTCGACACCTTCAACCGCTGGTTCGAACCCGACGTCGTAGAGGCCGCGCTGCGCGTGCTGAACGCCTCCGGCTACGCGGTGCGCTTCGCCGCGGCGAGCGACGGCTCACGGCCGCTGTGCTGCGGGCGGACCTATCTGGGCGCCGGGCTGATCGACGCCGCCCGCGCCGAGGCGGAGCGCACGATCGCGGCGCTTCTGCCGTACGCGCGGGGCGGCGTCCCGATCGTCGGCCTCGAGCCCTCGTGCCTGCTGACGCTGCGCGACGAGTTCGTCGCGATCGTCGCCAACGGCGAGGCGCGGCTGGTCGCCGAACACGCGCTGCTGTTCGAGGAGTTCATCGCCGCCGAGCTCGACGCCGGACGCTGGAACCCGCCGCTGCGCCCACTCGACGCGCGAGCGGTCGTCCACGGCCATTGCCATCAGAAAGCCTTCGGCGCGATGCCCGCCGTGCTGCGCGCCGTGCGCGCGATCCCGGGCCTCGATGCGAGCGCGATCGAGTCGTCGTGTTGCGGGATGGCCGGCACGTTCGGCTACGAGCGCGAGCACTACGAGGTCTCGATGCGCATGGCCGAGCGCGACCTGCTGCCGGCGGTCCGCGCCGCCGGCCCGGACACCTACGTCGTCGCCGACGGCTTCAGCTGCAAACACCAGATCGCCCACGGCGCTCAGCGCGACGCGCTGCACGCCGCGCAGCTCTACGACTTCGCCCTCACAGGGGCTTGACCACCCGGAACCAAAACTCGAACGCTTCCGGGCTGACCGGGGGCCGAACGGCGTCGACGGTGGGCGGGATGAACCATTCGATGCGATGGAGTTCTTCGTACCAGCTGGCCTGCGTCGGAAACATCGTCGAGGGCAGGTTCGGCGCCATCATGAACGGCTGACGGACTTGGCCTGACTCCTGCCGGATGATGATCAAGACGATCTTCGGCGACTCCACGTGGTCGTTCGTTCGCATGTACTCGGCGACGGCCAGCCGGAGTTCCGGAGGAAGGATCTCCAAGGACGGCGTGCCGGTCAAGACGTGATCGCCGGGGCCGGGCGTGGGTGCCGGGTTAGGGTCGTAATTCTGCCACTTGCCCTGCGCCAGCAGCGCGACGGAACCCAACGAGAATACCCACACGGATGACTCCGTGCGCGCATGTTCGTAGATGGCGATGCCGGCGTGCTTGGCGAGCGCGAGTTGCGCAAGCTGCACCATCGTCAGCCGCGTCGCACTCGGGTCGTCCGCGCTCGGAGTCTGGATTCCGGCGACGTACGGGAAGCGGTCGGGGCCGACGAAGACGGAACCGTCTGAGTGGAACGTTTCGCCGATCAAGCGGAGCGGCACGTCGAGGCGCGCGCCGGCCGGCTGGCCGTTCGCGAACGGTGTATCGGCCGCGACCGCCGGCGGCGAACCAGCGCCGACGACGAGCAGCGCGACCGCGACGAGCAGGACGATGGCAAGCGAACTCCGTGAAGGCCACATCGACACACGCTCCTGATTCGGCGCTCAGGGGATGAGCAGTACCTTGCCGTGGCTGGCGCGGGACTCGACGAAGCGTTGCGCCTCGGCGGCCTCGCGCAGAGGATAGCTGGCGCCGACCAGCACCTTCACCGCGCCGGACGCGACCAGCTCGAGCGCGCCCCAGACGCCCGGGCGCAGCGCGGCCGGGCGCAGCGCGCGGTAGCCGCCGGTCGAGTAGCCGATCACCGCGCGGTTGCTCATGTGCAGCGCATCGCTGGTGACCTGGCCCGGTGAGCCGGAGGCCATGCCGTAGACCGCGTAGCGCCCGAACGGCGCGAGGACGGGGAAGATCGTCGCGAACAGCTCGCCGGCGACCGAGTCGAGCACGACGTCGACCCCGCGACCCTCGGTCGCGTCCTTCACCCGCGCGGCGATGTCGTCGCTGAGATGGTCGATGGTGACGTTGGCGCCGCTGTCGCGCGCGACGGCGAGCTTCTCCGGTCCGCCGGCGACGGCGAGGATCGACCCCGCGACCATCTCGCGCGCCATCTGGATCGCGATCGTCCCGACGCCGCCGGCCGCCGCAGTGATCAGGACGCTCTCACCTTTTTGCAGCCGCGCCGCGTGCGCGAGCAGATTGTAGGCGGTGACCAGCATCGTGAGCGACGCACCGGCCTCGTCCGGGACGGTGTCGGGGAGGGCATAGGTGAGCACCGTCTTCGCGCGCGCGATCTCGGTGTAGCCGCCGTCCTCGGGGAACGCCGCGACCCGCTGGCCGACCCGAAACTCGGTCACGCCGACGCCGACGGCGAGCACGGTGCCGGCGCAGTCGAGCCCCGGCGTGAACGGCGGCGGCCCGCCGCGGTACCCACCGCGACGACGTTGAATGTCGGCGAAGTTGACACCGCTGGCGGTGACGCGGATCGTCACTTCATCGGGACCGGGCGTGGGATCGGGGCGCGCCTGCCAGGTCAGGACCTCGGGGCCCCCAGTGCGCTCGACGACGATTGCGTGCATGCGCGCACCCTTCGCGCAGCGTCCGGAGCGCTCCCTAGTCGGAAGAATTCACCGAAATGACGCCGTAACGGCGTTCGAACTTCTTGCGGTCCTCGGCGAACATCGCCCGGACGCGATCCGACTCGGCGACCGCCGCGCGTTGCGCCGCCTCGTCGTGCGCCGCCTTTTGGACGAGCTGGGCAGCCTTTACCGCGGCGACGGTCGATTTTGAACGCATAGAACCAGGGTTGCGGGTCCGGCTGAAAAGGGCCTGCCCCGGGCGGCGGCCTAAACCCCGGCGACGTGGAGGCGGGCTTCGGCGAAGTCGATGTTGGCCTGAGCGCGGCGCTGCGCGACGAGGTCGCTGCCGGCCGTCTGGTGCTCCTCCTTCGCATCCTGCAAGTCGGCACGCGCTTGGCCGATGTCGATCTGGTCGCGCGCCAGCGCCGCGTCGGCCAGGATCGTCACTTTGCCGGGCAGTGCTTGGAGGAAGCCTTCGCCGCAGGCCAGCTCGAGCCGGCGGGTCGCGCCGGCACTATCGCGCACGTTCGCCCGCAGGACCCCCGGCCGCAGCGCGGTCAGGTACGGCGCGTGCGAGGGCAGGATCCCGACCTCACCTTCGGTCCCGACCGCGATGACCAGCTCCGCCTGACCGTCGAACGCGACCGCCAACGGCGTGATCAGCGTGAACGGAACGGTGCTCACGACTGCGCGCCCAGCTTCTCGGCGGCGGCCTTCACCTCGTCGATGCCGCCGACGTAGAAGAACGCCTGCTCGGGGAGATCGTCGACCTTGCCGTCGAGGACTTCCTTGAACGAGGCGATCGTCTCTTCGATCTTCACGTACTTGCCGCTGCGCCCGGTGAACTGTTCGGCGACGAAGAACGGCTGCGAGAATAGGCGCATGATGCGGCGCGCGCGGGCGACCGCGACCTTGTCGTCGTCGGAGAGTTCCTCGACGCCGAGGATCGCGATGATGTCCTGCAGGTCGCGGTAGCGCTGCAGCGTCTCTTGAACGCCGCGCGCGACCTGGTAGTGCTGCTCGCCGACGATCGCCGGATCGAGGATCCGCGAGGACGAGGCCAGCGGATCGACGGCCGGATAGATGCCCAGCTCCGAGATCGGGCGCGACAGCGCGGTCGTCGCGTCGAGGTGCGCGAAGGTCGTCGCGACGGCCGGGTCGGTGTAGTCGTCGGCCGGGACGTAGACGGCTTGCACCGAGGTGATCGAACCCTTGTTGGTCGAGGTGATGCGCTCTTCGATCTGGCCCATCTCGGTCGCCAGCGACGGCTGGTACCCGACGGCCGACGGCATGCGCCCGAGCAGCGCGGAGACCTCCGAGCCGGCCTGCATGAAGCGGAAGATGTTGTCGATAAACAGCAGCACGTCGGAGCCGAGCTCGTCGCGGAAGTACTCGGCCATCGTGACGCCGGTCTGCGCGATGCGGAAGCGCACCCCCGGCGGCTCGTCCATCTGACCGAAGACGAGCGTCGTCTGCGCGAGGACGCCCGACTCTTTCATCTCGACCCAGAGGTCGTTGCCTTCGCGCGTGCGCTCGCCGACGCCGGTGAAGACCGAGAAGCCCTTGTGCACGGCGGCGATGTTGCGGATCAACTCTTGGATGAGGACCGTCTTGCCCACGCCGGCGCCACCGAAGAGGCCGACCTTGCCGCCGCGCGTGTAGGGCGCCATCAGGTCGATGACCTTGATCCCCGTCTCGAAGATCTTCGGCGTCGGGTCCTGCGCCGCGAAGGTCGGCGCGTCGCGGTGGATCGGCCAATAGGCCGCCGCCTTGACCGGCTCATTCGAGTCGATCGTCTGGCCCAGCACGTTGAAGATGCGGCCCAGCGTCCCCTCGCCGACCGGTACGGTGATCGACGCGCCGGTGTTCTTCACCACCGCCCCGCGCACCAGACCGTCGGTCGAGCCCATCCCCAGGCACCGCACCTGGTTGTTGCCCAGCTCGCCCTGGACTTCGAGCACGAGGTCGCGCTCCGCCATCGCGGTACCGGCCAGGTGAATGCCGGCTTGCCCGGACGCGCCGTTCGTTCCGCCCTTGGGCGCGGCGCTGCCGATGTGCACGATCAGTGCGTCGTTGATGTTCGGCAGCGACTCGGCGGGAAACTCGACGTCGACGACGTTGCCGAGGACCTGGACGACCTTGCCGGTCGCGAGGGTCGTGGGGGTGGTGGCTGGGGCGGTCACGATACGTGCTTCCTTCTTCGATTGGTCGGCATCAGCCCGCAAGGGCCTCGGCGCCGCCGACGATCTCCAAGATCTCCTTGGTGATCGCGGCCTGGCGCGCCTTGTTCATCTCGACCGTGTTCTGGTCGATCAGCTTCTTGGCGTTGTCGGTGGCGTTGCTCATCGCGACGAGCTGCGCGGCGTAGAACGACGCGTTCGTCTCGAGCATCGCCGAGTACAGGGTGAACTCGAGGTACTTGGGCAGCAGGCGCCCGAGCACGAACTCCGGCGTCGGCTCGAACTCGACCGAACCCGCTCTGCGCTCGGGCTGTTCGGCGGCGACGATCGGCAGCAACTGCCGCTGCTCGGGACGCTGCGTCATCATGTTGACCAACGTCGGCGAGATCAGCGCGACCGAGGAGATCGTCCCGGCGCTGAAGTCGTCGCTGACGCGTCGCGCCAGCTCGCGGGCGTTGGCGAACATGTCGCCCTGCGCGAGCGGCGAGAAGGCCTTCGTCTCGCCGGGCTGGCGGCGCAATGCGTTGCGCGCCTTGACGCCGACCGCGTACCAGACGGTGTCCGTGTGCTGGCGGCCGTAGGCCTCGGCCAGGCGAATCAGGTTGGCGTTGAACGAGCCGGCCAGCCCTTTGTCGGCCGTCATCAGGATGACGCCGCCCGGCGCGCCGGCGCGACCCGGGCGCATGAACGGATGGTCGACCGCGTGCACGTTCGCGATGAGGTCGCGCAGCATCCCGTCGATCGCGTCCGCATAGGGGCGCGACTGCTTCTGCAGGGCCTCGGCGCGGCGAATCTTCGCCGCGGCGACCTGCTTCATCGCCTTGGTGATCTGCTGCGTGTTCTTCAGCGACCGAATGCGGTCGCGTAGGTCGCGAACGGTCGGCAAGGACTAAAATCCCTTGTTGAAGTCTTCGATCGCGGCGATCAGCTGCTTCTGGACGTCGTCCGAGAGCGCGCCGGTGTCGCGGATCGTCTGGCTGATGTCGGCGTGCTTCTCGTGCAGGGTGTCCAAGAAGCGGTGCACCCACTCTTGCAGCCGGCTGGTCTCGAAGCCGTCGAGATAGCCGCGGGTGGCGGCGAAGATCACGGCGACCTCGTCCTCCATCGGCTGCGGCTCGAGCTGCCGCTGGACCAGGATCGCCGTCGTCTTGTCGCCGCGCGCGAGCTGCTGCTGCGTCCCCTTGTCGAGATCGGAGGCGAGCTTGGAGAAAGCCGCCAGCTCGCGGTACTGCGCGAGATCGAGCTTGAGCTGGCCGGCGACCGA
>JBEKLD010000039.1:0-21061 GCA_050010375.1 Vulcanimicrobiaceae bacterium | reverse complement strand
GCTCACCAGGTCGGCACAGGCCGCCAGCGCGACGACGATCGCCACCACGGCGAGCGCGCCGCCGAGCAGCGCCTCGTCGGGGTCGGCGGCGACGGCGAGCGCCGCCAACACGAAGACGACCAAGTACTCGGCGGCCTTGAAGGTCTCGCGCAGGGCCGGTCCGCGGAACTCGGCCGCATGGATCGAGAGCGCCGTCGCAGCGAGGACAGCGGCCAGCGCCAGCGCGACCGCGGCCACCGGCCGGGTGCGCAGCACGGCCCAACCGGTGCGCCGGAAGAGCAGTCCGAGCGCCAGGCCGACCAACGCCGCCTTTTCGAGGGTGAGCGTCGTCTCGCCGATCGACCGCGCGAAGTCGAACGGTCCGGCCAGCACGAGCGCGATCGCCCCCAGGGCCGGCCGGCGCATCGTCAGGAAGACGACCGTCGCGAGGACGGCGACGAACACGTCGAGCGAGAACGGGTCGAGCTCAGGGACGGGCAACGTCGCCGCTCACCTGGCCGCGCTTCGCCGGGGCAGCGTGCGACGTCCCCCCGGCACGCAAGCCTCCGGTGGTTCCCCGGAGAACGGAGGCGCGAGAGGAGCCATCATCAGCGACGCCGACTCGCACGATCTCCCAGACATGGCCGCGCTCGCGGCGACGCTGCGCGCCGCGCTCGCGGCGACGACCGACGGCGTCGCCGACGGCGCCGCGTCGCCCTCCGCGGCCGGAGAGATGACGCTGGCGCTGGAGCGGATGCGGGGGCTCGACGAAGAGCTGCACGCGCTGCGTGCGGAGCGCGACGCGTTGCTGGCGGAGGTCGACGTGCTGCGCACCGCCGCCGACGAGCGGCTCGCCCTGCTCGAATCGAACCACGGCGCCTACGCGGCGTTTCGCGCCGAGCTGCGCAACCGGCTGCGCGACCTGCTCGACGCCCTCGCCGACTGATCAGCCGCGTCCGCCAACCTCGGCGGTCCGGTCGGCCAGCTCGCGCTCGAGCTCCTCGAGCTCTTCGTACCGCCGCAACAACGCCTGGGCCGCGGCGCGAACGCCGGCGAGTTCCGTCCGCAAGCGCTCGGTCTCGACCGCACCGCGGCTGAGCGCGGCGATCGTCTCCGGTTGCGCGGTCCACCACTCGTCGCTCCGCTCGTAACCGAGCTCGCGCACCAGCCCGGGCAGCGCCGTCTCGAACCGCTCGCCGAGATCGCGGTCGAAGTAGTTCCGCCAATCGCCGGGCAGCGCGTTGCGGTAGTGACTGAAAGGGTCCTTCTCGCCGCGCGCGCGTCCGCCCGTGCGGGCGGAGAAGGTGTGCCGTGCGACGACCGCGCGCAGATCGGCCGGGTCGACCGTCCAGCCGAAGTGATCGACCATCGCACCGAACGTGCCGACCTCGTCGGCGACCAGCTCCTCGTACCGATAGATGCGCGCACTCGCACTCGGTGCGCCGCGCATCCACGACCCCTGCACGCGCAACGGGTCCTTGATGATGAAGGTCGACACCTCGAGTTTGCCGCGCAGGTCGAGCGCGAGCAGCGCCGGTCGAATGATGCGCACTTCGGCGTCGGTGGGGTGGCTGTAGGCCGTCGAGAACGCCCAGGAGACGACGACGTCGCGTGGATCGCGCAGCACGACCACGCAGCGGTCGTCGGGGCCGGCGACTTGATGCCACTTGTCGTACGAGAAGTCGAAGGCCGGCGCGACGAACGTACCGTCCGGCTCTGCGGCGAAGGCGTCGGCCCGGTACCGATCCGGCGGCTGACGAAACTGTAAGCCCTGCGCGGCGAAGATCTGCGGATCGCTCAGCACGTCCTTGACCCACTGGCTGCCGGTCTTTCGGCACGTCGTATAGGCGAAGCGCCCCATGCTGCGGCCTTCTGCGCCGACGGGCAGGTACCCGGCCGAAACCGGGCCGGTGTACCACCGGGTCTTGAGGCGATGGTGGAAAAGCGCGCTCGGCTGTGGGATCTGGGGCGCCGGCCGTATCGGCCGGTGCTCGATTTGCAGCGCGCCTTGCACGCCGCCGTGGCGGCCGGCCAGGAGCCCGATACCTGGCTCGTCGTCGAGCACGAACCGACGATCACGCTCGGCCGCAACGCGAACGAGGAGCACGTGCTCTTGACTCGTGCGCTGCTCGAGGCGCGCGGCGTCGCGGTCGTGCCGGTCGAGCGCGGCGGCGACGTGACCTATCACGGGCCGGGCCAAGTGGTGGTCTACCCGATCCGGCGGCTGGCGCGCTTCCGCGAAGTCGTCCCGATCGTGACCGCGCTGGAGACGTCCGTCATCTCCACGCTGCGCCGCTTCGGCATCACCGCCGCCCGGCGCAAGGAACACCGCGGCGTCTACGTCGGCGCGGACGCGATCTGCGCGGTCGGCCTGGCGGTGCGCCGGATGACCTCGCTGCATGGTCTGGCGCTCAACGTCACCACCGCCCTCGACTACGACCAATTGATCACGCCGTGCGGCACGCCGCAGTTCGGGATCACCTCGATCGCGGCGCAGCTCGGCCGTGAGATCGGCTGGGACGAGGCGCGTGACGTCCTGCTCGAGGAGCTGGCGGGCGCCTTCAGCGTCACCTTCGAGCGCGAGACGCTCCTGCCGGGGGCAGCCCTTCCCTTCCCGGCGAACTCGGTACCCAAATCCGCATGATCGATCTCATCGACCCACAGCCCCCACGCCGCAAGCCCGATTGGCTCAAGGTGACGCTGCCGCATGGCGAGACGTACGAGCACCTGCGCGAACAGGTGCGCCGGCTCGACCTGCACACCGTCTGCCAGGAGGCGCGCTGCCCGAACATCGGCGAGTGCTGGGGGGCCGGAACGGCGACGATCATGATCCTGGGCGACACCTGCACGCGCGGCTGCCACTTCTGCAACGTCAAGACCGGCTCGCCGAAGGGTGAAGTCGACTGGCTCGAACCCAAGCGCGTCGCCGCGGCCGTCGCCGAGCTGGGCTGGCAGTATCTCGTGCTGACCGCGGTCGACCGCGACGACCTGGCCGACGGCGGGGCGGCGATCTTCGCCAACACCGTGCGGATGATTCACAAGCAGGCGCCCGGCGCGAAGGTCGAGTGCCTGACCGGCGATTTCGCCGGCGACCTCGCCGCGCTCGACGTCGTCCTCGACGCACGTCCCGAGGTGCTCGCCCACAACCTCGAGACGGTCGCGCGGCTGCAGGACACGGTGCGCGACCGCCGCGCGAGCTACGCGCAATCGCTGAGCATCCTCGCCCACGCCAAGCGTTCGGGGAAGGTCACCTACACCAAGACTTCGCTGATGCTCGGCCTGGGTGAGACCGAAGACGAGATCGCGCAGGCGATGGACGACGCGCGCGCGATCGGCGTCGACATCTTCACCATGGGGCAGTATCTGCAGCCCACCAAACGCCACCTGAGCGTCGCGGAGTTCGTCACGCCCGAGAAGTTCGCGCGCCTGAAGGCGGTCGGCGAGACGAAGGGTTTCGTCCAGGTCGTCTCCTCGCCGCTCTCGCGCAGCTCGTATCACGCCGAACAGGCGTTCACCTGACGGAGGGGGCAAGGTAACACGCATCGTGTCCGATCGGGGAGTGACGGACGAGACCATCCTGGCCGGGTTCGCGAACCTGCATCAGGTCATCACGACGGGCTTCGATGCGGTGCGCGCCGAGATGAGCGCACTGCGCACCGAGCTGCGCTCGGAGTTTCAGACCGGGCTCGCCGCACTCGAAGGGCGGATGATGCGCCGCTTCGACCGGATCGAGGACCACCTCGAGGACCACGAGCGACGGATACGCGCGATCGAAGCACCACCCTGAGCTCGTCAACCGACATACCGGACGGCCTGCCGCTGCCGCGGCGGCGGGTCGCCTGGCTCGCACTCGCGATCTCGATCACCATGGCGATCCTCGACGGCTCGATCGCCAACACGGCGCTCCCCACGATCGCGCGCGACCTGCACGCCTCACCGGCCGCCTCGATCTGGGTCGTCAACGCCTTCCAGCTGGCCGTCACCGCGACGCTGCTGATCTTCGCGGCACTCGGCCAGTTGCGCGGCCCGACCCGCATCTACCGGATCGGCGTGATCGCCTTCGTCGCCGGGTCGCTGTGCTGCGCGTTGGCGCGTTCACTCCCGCTGCTGATCGCCGCGCGCGCCTTTCAGGGGCTCGGCGCGTCGGCGGTGATGTCGATCTCGCCGGCGATCCTGCGTGAGATCTTCCCGCGCGCGCAGCTCGGCCGCGCGCTCGGCCTCAACGCGCTGGTCGTCGCGACCAGCTCGGCCGCCGGACCGACGCTCGGCGGCCTCGTCCTGGCCGTCCTGCCTTGGCCGTGGCTGTTCGCGATCAACGTCCCGTTCGGGATCCTCAACGTCATCTTCAATCGCGCGCTGCCGGACCGTGAACCGACCGGCCGCGGGTGGCCGGACCCGTTGAGCATGGCGACCAGCGCGCTCGGCTTCGCCTTCACGATCTGGGGGCTCGACGGCTTTGCACGCGGCGAGCCGCTGTGGACCTCGCTCTTGCGCATCCTGCTCGGCGTCACGTCGGCGATCGTCTTCGTGCGGCGGCAGTTCACCCTCCCGCGCCCGATGATCTCGCTCGACCTGTTCCACATCCCGGCCTTCTCGATGGCCGGCGCGACGTCGCTGGCGACCTTCACCGCCCAAGGCCTGGCCTACGTCGCGCTGCCGTTCTTCTTCCAAGAATCGCTGGGGCGCACGCCGCTGCAATCGGGGCTCCTGCTCACCTCGTGGCCGCTCTCGATCGCCCTCGTCGCGCCGATCGCCGGACGGCTGGCCGACCGCTACCCGGTCGGAATCCTGGCGACGATCGGCCTGACCGTCCTGGCCGTCGGGCTGGGCTCTTTCGCGCTGCTTCCGCACGCGCCGTCGGCCTTCGAGATCCTCGCCCGCGGCGTCGTCTGCGGCCTCGGTTTCGGCTTCTTCCAAGCGCCGAACAACCGCGAGTTGATCGGCAGCGCGCCGATCGAGAAGAGCGCCAGCGCGGCCGGGTTGCTGGCCGCGATCCGCGTCGGCGGTCAGACCTTCGGGACCGCCGTCGTCGCGATCGTCTTCGGCGTCTTCGGCGCCTCGCTCAGCATCGGCACGCCGACCGGCATGCTCGTCGCGCACGCCACCCCGGTCGTGCTGTGGATCGCCTGCGGCTGCGCCGCCGTCGCCACCGGCGCCAGCGCCCTGCGCCTACGGCGCCGGCACCGCAACCCCACCCCGGCCGCCACGCACGCCTGAGCGGAGCGTCAGTCGCCGCGCCACCAGTTCTCGTCGGTTTCGTAGCCAAGCCGAATCAACGCTTCGGTCCCACCGAGATCGTGGAAACGGCGGCGGGCCGGCGCGTCGAAGGCGCGGCGCCAGTCGATCGTCTCGCCGCCGATCGACCAGGTCGGCGGGATGAAGCTGTCGTCGGGCAGATCGATCCCGACGGACCATTCCGGCCGGCCGGCGAGCCGGCGCTTCTCGGTTGCCACGAACTGTGCGAAACCCGCCTCGTCCTCACGCGGCGCGGGGACGCCGCCGGTGAGCTCGCGTGCAAGCGCCACCCGATGCGCGTGGTGGCCGAAGATCTCCTCGTAGCGCACCAGACGAATCTGCGCCCCGCGCTCGCGCGCGTCGAGCAGCGCGCGCGTGTGGCTACCCCAAAAGCCGTACGGCATCGCCGCCGCGACGAACGAGATGAACTCGGCGAGCTCGCCGCGGCGGACGAAACCATGGCCGCCCTCGGCGTGGAGATAGCGCGCCAGCGAGACGATCGCCGTGCGGCCGTCGCGAACGGGTGAGAGGAGCGCGTCGTTCCAGTAGTCCAGCTGGAACACGTGGTCCTTGACGAAGACCATATGCCCGGGCTCAGGCTCGGCGAAGCGGCGCGAGAAGTACCGCCGGGCGGCGGGATAGACCGTATACGTCGGCGCCGCAAACGCGTAGGCGAGGAACTGGAGCAGCAGACTGTTGCCCGAGCGCGGATAGCCGACGACGTAGCGGAAGGCCGGCACGCTCTGCTGCGCGGCGGACGGCGCGGGAGCCGCTGCTTCGGCGCGCTGCAGGCAGCGCGCTGCCTCGCGGAGTAGCGCGGCGTCGCGGGCGTGGCTGGGCGCCTCCGGCTCCGCTAGGACGCGATCGGAGAACCGATTCCGCAGCGCGATCGCCGCCTGAAGCTCGCCGGCGGCGGCGAGGGCGAGCGCGTGCAGCACCGCTGCCGGCACGCTCCAGCGCGTCGACTCGAGGCGCGCGAACGCGCTGCGCGCCATCGCATGATCGCCCGCACTCAAGCGACGGACGCCGGCGACGAAATCGTCGAACGGCTCCGGCTCGACCCCGCACTCCGCGCGCAGCGCAGCCAGCGCCACCAGGTCGTCCAGCATCGCGGCGGCGATCAACGCCCGCAGCCCGATCCGACCGACCGTGGCGCCCTCGGGGGCGACGAAACCGAACGGCAGAGCACCCGGCTCGACCACGACGCGCTCCATCGATGCGGCGGTTCTAGGCGTAGACTCCGCGCGCCTTGAGCGACTTGACGACGCGGTCGATCGCGACGACGTACGATGCCGTCCGGTACGAGATCCCGCGTGCCAGCGCCGTCTCGCGCACGACCGCGAAATTTTCCAGCAGTTGATCGCGCAGACGCTCGTTGACCTCGGACTCGCGCCAGAAGTAGCCTTGCCGGTCCTGGACCCACTCGAAATACGAGACGGTCACGCCGCCGGCGTTCGCCACGATGTCGGGGATCACGACGATGCCGCGGCGCGCGAAGAGATGATCGGCCTCCGGCGTCGTCGGCCCGTTCGAACCCTCGACGATCAGCTTGGCCTTGATGCGCGCCGCGTTGTCGATGGTCAGCACCTTCTCGAGCGCGGCCGGAACCAACACGTCGCAGGGCAGCTCGAGCATCGCCTGGTTCGACATCTTCGTGCCGCCGCGGTAACCGTCGAGCGAATGATGCTCCTGCGCGTAGGCGATCGCGCCGGCGACGTCGATCCCCGCCTCGTTCACGTACGCGCCGGTGACGTCGCTGATCCCGATGACCGAGCAGCCCGCGGCGGCGAACATCTTCGCAGCGATCGAGCCGACGTTCCCGAAGCCTTGCACGATCACCGTCGCGCCCTTGGGGCTCACCCCCATGCGCGCCATCTCTTCGAGCGCGACGATCGAGACGCCGCGGCCGGTCGCCTCCACGCGGCCGCGCGAACCGCCGATCTCGAGCGGCTTCCCCGTCACCACGCCCGGCACGTTCATGCGGTGGTGCATCGAGTAGGTGTCCATGATCCACGCCATGTGCTGCGAGGTCGTGTTGACGTCCGGCGCCGGGACGTCTTTGTCCGGCCCGATCACCTCGACCAGCTCGGCCGCGTAGCGGCGCGTGATGCGCTCGATCTCCGAGATCGAGAGCGTGCTCGGGTCGCAGGTGACGCCGCCTTTCCCGCCACCGAACGGCAGGTCGACGACGGCGCACTTCCAGGTCATCCAGAAGGCCAGCGCGGTGACCTCGTCCAGCGTCACGCCGGGGTGGAACCGGATCCCGCCCTTGGCCGGCCCGCGCGCGAAGTTGTACTGGACGCGGTAGCCGGTGTAGACCTCGATCTGCCCGTTGTCCCGCTGAAAGGGGATCGAGAAGATGATCTGGCGCGAGGGGTGGGTGAGAATCGCCTTGATCCCGGGGTCGAGGTTGAGCAGCGCCGCCGCTTCGTTGAAGTAGGCGATCGCGTCGCCGAAGACGCTGACCTCGCGGACGGCGGTCGTACCCGGCACGGCGGTGGACATCGAACGTGGCCTCCTGAGCCGTCCGGCTCCTTTAGGACATTCGGCGAAAACACCTGGGGTGTTGATCGCCATTTGGATGATCGCGGCAGGTCGACGTACCGAACCAGGGGATGCTCGCTTTGCCCGCCAAGCGTCCGTCCATGACGCTGTTCCTCGCGCAAACCGCCGCCCCGACCATCGTCCCGACCATCGTTCCGAGCATAGTCCCGACCGTAGCCCCGACCGTCCTCCCCGACAACGGTACGGCCGCCACTCTGATGGCGATGGCCGGCGCGTACTCGCTCGTCGCCGGGGGCGTCCTGCTGCTCAGCCTGATCGTCAATTTCGTCATCGTCAAACGCTCGGGCTACAACCCCTGGCTTTCGTTGCTGGCCCTCATCCCGCTGGTCAACTTCGTCTTCTACCTCATCTTCGCGTTCCGCGAATGGCCAGTTCAACACGAGAATCGTGAGCTAAGGACGAGGCTGGGCATCGGTCGGGGGCCACTCCCGCCGAGCTGATTCGAGCGCGGGTCAGACGCTGAAGCGGAACTCGACGACGTCGCCTTCCTGCATCACGTACTCCTTGCCCTCGGAGCGCAGCTTGCCGGCGGCGCGCACCGCGTCCAGCGTTTTGTACGCGGCGTAGTCGGCGAACGAGACGACCTCGGCCCGGATGAAGCCGCGCTCGATGTCGCTGTGGATCTTCCCGGCCGCCTGGGGGGCGCGGGTGCCCTTGGCGATCGTCCAGGCCCGGGTCTCCTTGGGGCCGGCGGTCAGGAACGTCATCAGCCCCAGCAGGTCGTAGGCCTCGACGATCAGCCGGTCCAGCCCCCCGGTCGCGATCCCGTAGTCGGCCCGAAACAGGGCCACGTCCTCGTCGGAGAGGCCGGCGAACTCCGCCTCGACCTTGCCGTTGAAGGCGATCGCGCGGCTGTTCTCGGCCCGGGCGTGAGCGAAGACGGCCTGCGCCATCGGGCCCGGGGCGGCGATCTGCGCCTCGTCGACGTTGGCGACGTAGAGCAGCGGCTTGGCGGTCAGCAGGAAGGCCTCGCGGGCCAGCTCGCCTTCGAGGGACTCGGCCGGGAAGGCCCGCGCCGGCCGGCCGGCCTCGAGCGCCGCGATCAGCTGGTCCAGCGCTTCCAGGCGCGGCGCCTCCTTCGGGTTGACGCGGACCTCGCGGGTCAGCCGGTCGTGCCGCCGCTGCAGCGTCGCCAGGTCGGCCAGCGCCATCTCGATCGCGATGATCTCGATGTCGCGCAGCGGATCGGGAGCGCCCTCGACGTGGGTGACGTTGGCGTCCTCGAAGCAGCGCACGACCATCGCGACCGCGTCGGTCTCGCGGATGTGCGCGAGGAAGGCGTTGCCCAGCCCCGCTCCACTCGACGCGCCGCGGACCAGCCCGGCGATGTCGACGAACCGCATCGTCGCCGGGACGATCTTCTCCGACGCGTTCAGCGCCGCCAGCACGTCCAAGCGCGGGTCCGGGACCGGTACCTCGCCGACGTTGGGCTCGATCGTCGCGAAGGGATAGTTCGCAGCCAAAGCCTGCGCCGAACGGGTCAGCGCGTTAAAGATGGTCGACTTGCCCACATTGGGAAGCCCGACGATACCACACGACAATGCCACCGAGCCGCTTCGTACGCGGCACCGAAGGATTCGCCCTTGGACCCCCCGGAGTATTCAGGGATGCGGCAGATGAAGGTCGACAAGCTGGGGATCGATCTCCTCACGCACGACCCGGTCGTCATCCTCAAGGACCTCGAAGGCAAGCGCTACCTTCCGATCCTGATCGGGCCCTTCGAGGCGACCGCCATCGCCCTGGCACTCGAAGGGACGGTCGTCCCTCGGCCGCTCTCCCACGACCTGATGCGCAATCTGCTCGAGTCGCTCTCGGCCAAACTCGAACAGATCGTCATCCACGACATCAAAGAGGCGACCTTCTACGCCAAGCTCGTCGTGCGGACGAACGGCGAGGTCCAGGAGATCGACGCGCGACCCTCCGACGGGATCGCGCTGGCGCTGCGCATGCACGCCCCGATCTTCGTCAGCGACAAGATCGCCCTCGAGGAGACCGTCCCCGACAAAGCCCCCGAACCCGAGGACGAGCAGAAGTTCAAGAAGTTCATCGAAGAACTCAAGCCCTCGGATTTTTTAGAGTAAAAAATCCGAGGGGTTTCACGGCGCTCCGCCCCCGGCTCCGCGCCCCCCACGCTTCGCGTGGGGCCCCCCGTTCCGCCGCGCGCGGCAGCCCACTGCCAAGGCAAGATTCCCCGAGGTCGCGCGCGATGGGGCCGCTTCTCAAGCGGACTTTCTCGGCCTTACGTCTTACCTTACGCCCCGCGATGTACAACACCAACGAACGAGCTGAGATCGGGGTTTACGGAGGCTCCGGCTTTTACGCGCTGATCGAGAATCCGCGCGAAGTCTGGGTCGAGACGCCCTACGGGATGCCCTCCGAGCGGATCGCGCTGGGCGAGATCGCCGGTAAGCAGGTCGCCTTTCTCCCGCGCCACGGGAAGGACCACCGCTACCCGCCGCAGTCGATCAACTACCGCGCCAACGCCTGGGCGATGAAGGCGCTGGGCGTCACGCGGATCATCGGGCCGACGGCCTGCGGCTCGCTGCAGCCGCAGGTCAAGCCGGGCTCGATGGTCGTCGCCGACCAGATCGTCGACCGCACCTCGGGCCGCAAGGACACCTTCTACGACGGCCCGGTCACGACGCACGTCTCGTTCGCCGATCCGTACTGCCCGCAGCTGCGCCCGATCGCGGTCGACGCGCTGCGCAGCCTGGGGATCGACACGCACGACCACGGCACGATCGTCGTCATCCAGGGACCGCGCTTCTCGACCCGGGCCGAGTCGCGCTGGTTCAGCTCGCTGGGCTGGGAGGTCATCAACATGACCAACTACCCGGAGTCGTATCTCGCCCGCGAGCTGGAGATGTGCTACGTCAACATCTCGCTGATCACCGACTACGACGTCGGGCTCGAGGACGTCCCGGGGATCGAGCCCGTCTCGCACGCCGAAGTGATGAAGGTCTTCGCGAGCAACAACGAGCGGGTCAAGAACGCGATCTTCAAGATCATCGCCGCAACGCCGGCCGAGCGGACCTGCGGCTGCGGGAACGCGCTGGCCGGCGCGCGCGGGTAAGAGCCCACCATGCGACGTGCTCCGCAGCTCCCCGGCGTCGACCTACGGATCTACCTCTCGGCCTTGCCGCTCTTGGCGCGCAATCCGTCGATCGTCGTCGTGCCGCTGCTGATGGCCGTCGCCGGCGTGCTGCTGATCCGGCTCTTCCCGCCCACCGGCGGGGCGGTGCTGGGCAGCCTGACCGCCGGCATCGTCTGGCTGCTCGTCTTCTTGCTGGTGATGTTCGGTTTGGGGACCGCCTGCGTCATCGCCGACGACGCCTGGCGGCACGGGAGCGTCTCGTTCGACCGCGATTGGGCCGAAGCGCGCCGGCGCGCGCCGGAGATCCTGATGGCCTCGATCGGCGTCAGCCTGGTCATCTGGGTCGCCCAGTACGTTGGCTCGCTGCTGGGCCCGATCGCGATCGTGCTGACCGCGTTGGCGGCCTTCTTCTTGATCTGGGCGATCCCGGCCGCGGCGATCGGCGGCATCCCCGGCGGCGCGGCGATCCAGGCGTCGATCGACCGCGTGCGCGCGAACCCGCTCTCGGCCGCGGTCGCGACGATCGTGACGATCGCCCTGGTGGTCATCCTCGCGCCGCTCGCGCAGAACTGGCTCGAGAACTGGCTGGCCCCGTTCACAGCGGGGACGACGGTCGTCGGCTCGCTGGTCGGCGCGGTGATTCAGTCGATCACCGTCGCCTATTCCGCGCTGGTCATCACCAAGACGTACAGCGACGCGGCGTTCGGCCGCCGCTGGTAGAGGCGCGCGCCTTCAGCGTACGCCGGGCGCCAGCGCCATGCGCACCAAGTCGGCCACCAGCGCCGGGCTGACGTTGGTGCGCGCGATGCGCTCCGCGTCGCCGAGCGCGGTGAGCAGCCGCACGCTGGCCGCCGGCTCGCGCGGCGGCAAGGCGGCGAGCCGCGCGCGCTGATCGACGGCCAAGAGCGGTACGCCCTCGCCGACGCCGAGTGCGATCCAGTCGCGCGTCAACGTCTTGACGATCTCGAGGCCGGCTTCGAGCGTCGGGCGCGTCGCCCACGCGCTCGCGTCGGCCGGCTCGCCCTGCACCGCGGCGAAGAACCACTCGACGGCGGCGTCGCGCGTCGAACCTTCGCCCTCGTCGAGGAACGCGAGCGCACGCGTCACGCTGCCGTTGGCGACCAGCGCCGCTCGTTGCGCGCCGTCGGGATCGAGGCCGCGCCGCACCAGCACCTCGACCACCTCGGCGGCGGTCAACAGCGGAAAGGTCACCTCGACCAGCCGCGAGCGAATCGTCGGCAGGACGTGACCCGGCGCGTGGGTGGTGAGCAGCAAGACGACGTCCGGCGGCGGTTCTTCGAAGAACTTCAATAAAGCGTTGGCCGCCTCGCGCGTGAACTCGGCGTCGCCCAGGATGAAGACGCGCCTCCCACCGGCGTAGGAGTGCAGCGAGAGCTGCCGGACCACGTCGCGTGCGGTCGGCTCGTCGCCTTCGTGGAAGCCGCCGCCGTCACGCTCGCCGATCTTGAGCTGCCCGCTGGACTGGTAGAAATCCGGGTGCGTCCCGGCGTCCATCTGCCGGCAGCCGCTGCAGTGCCCGCACCACCCCAGCAGCGTGCGCTTGGGCGTCACGCACAGCAGCGAGCGCGCCAGCGCGCGCGCGAAGGTCTTCTTTCCGACGCCCTGCGGGCCGGCGAACAGGTAGCCGTGCGAGAGCGTCGCGGCGCTCAGGTGTTCGAAGAACGCGCGCGGTCCCGCCGCGCCGACGACGTCGAAGATGCCGTCGATCACGGGACCATGTGGCCTCGGTAATGCTCCAGCTCGGCGCGCGCGGCGGCGTGCACGGCCTGCGGCGGCGCCGTCCCGTCGAGGATGTGGATGCGCGGGAAGCGGCGTGCCAACTGCAGGTAGCCCTCGCGGACGCGCGCGTGGAAGTCGTCGCCCTCGCGCTCGAGCCGGTCGATGCCGCCGCGCGCCTGGATGCGCGCGCGCGAGAGCTCGACCGGGATGTCGAGCAGGAAGGTCAGGTTCGGCGCGATGCGGTGGCTCGCGGCCAGACAGATCTCGAGCAGCGCTTCGACGTCGAGCCCGCGACCGTAGCCCTGGTAGGCGACGGTGGCGTCGAAGAAGCGGTCGCACAGGACGGTCGTCCCGGCCTTCAACGCGGGCGCGATGACGTCGCTGACGAGTTGCGCGCGCGACGCGTTGACCAGCATTGCCTCGGCCAGCGGATCGACCGTGTACGCCGGATCGACGAACAGCGCACGGACCGCGTCGCCGAACGGCGTCCCCCCCGGCTCCCGCGTCACCAGGAAGCGCTCCCCGCGCGCCTGCGCGTCGGCGGCCAGCGCGGCGATCAGCGTCGACTTCCCGGCGCCCTCGATCCCCTCGAACGTTAAGAGCACGCGCGGCCCTTTCGCGTCCGGGGGGAACGACGCCCCCGTGCGGAACGACCGCAGGCGATGGACCGCTATCAGGCGGTGCGGGCTCATTTCTCCCGGCGCCGACTCCTCGCTATCGCCGTATCGCTCCCCGCGGCCTTCGTCTTCATCGTCCTGTGCGGCGACTTCACCCAACGCGAGGCGGTGGTCAGCGCCGTGCTGGCCGGCGTGCTGACCCTGTTGGTCCCGCTGGTCCAGACGGTCGCGCTGGGCCGCGCGCTGGCCCCGGTACGGCGCGCGCTCGCCGAGCACGTCGGCGACGCGAACGCGATCGCGCTCGGGCTGCGACGCTTGGTGCCGCGCTTCGTGGTCGCCTGGGGGCTGACGTTCTTCGTCATCACGATCATCGCGTGCGTCGGCGGTAACCTCGCCACCGGCCTCGAGCCGCAGCGCAACCTGGTCGTCGCGCTGCTCGGCGCGCTGATCTGTTGGGCGATGTACGCCTCGCTGCTGAGCCTCGCCCTCGAAGAGGCGTTGGCCGGCTGGAGTGCGTTGGCCGCCGAGGCACTGGACAGCCCGCTCCCGCCGCCGATCGTGACCACCGGCGGGATCGCCGGCCGGATCGCGCTGGTGATCACGGTGACCGTCCTGTTCGTCACCGCGGTGACCGGCGAGATCACCATCCGCGGCGGCGGCTCACCGCTCGCCTTCGGGCTGGCCGGCTTGATCGTGCTCGTCTATGCGTTCTTGGCGGCGCGCTTCCTCGCCGACGCGGTCGCGGTGCCGCTGGGGCTGCTCGCCCGCGCGCTCGACCGCGTCGCCGACGGTGACTTCGAGGCGCTCGCCGAGCTGCGCGCGTTGCCGCGCGCCCCGCACGAGACCGGCGTCGTGTTGCACGCGCTGGCCGGCGCGGAGTCCTCACTGCGCGACACCTCGCGCGCCGCGGTGCGCTTAGCCGACGGCGACCTCGCCACGACGATCTCGCCGCGCGGCGAAGGCGACTTCTTGGCCGCCGCGCTGGCCCGCCTATTGACCTCCGTACGCGAGGTGCTGCGCGACGCGCGCAGCGCCGCCGCCGCGCTCGACGGCGCCTCGTCGCACGCCGACGCGAACGCCGGCCGCCTGCGGGCGGTCGCCGGCGGGATCGCCGACGACCTGCAAGCGACCTCGGCCAGCGTCGAAGAGCTCGAGCGCGCGACGATCGAAGCGGGCGCCGCCAGCGTCGACGTCACCCACGCGGTCGGGACCGTGCGGACCTCGGCCGATCGGCTCGAAGACTTGGTGCGCGACACGGCCGCCGCGCTCGAGCAGCTGGCGACGTCGGTCGAGCGCAGCATCGAGATCGCCGGTGCGATCCGCGCGCTGGCGCACGCCGCCAAGGACGTCGCCGCCGACGGCGGCAAGGCGCTGGCCGACGCGACCGGCTCGGGCGAGATCGCGGCGCGCGCGATGGCCACCACGTTGGGCGGGATCGAGGCGCTCCACCAAGCCTCCGAGCGGATCGGCGCGATCACCGAGACGATCGCCGAGATCTCCGATCAGACGAACCTGCTCGCGCTCAACGCCGCGATCGAGGCCGCCCGCGCGGGCGAGCACGGCCGCGGCTTCGCCGTCGTCGCCGACGAGATCCGCGGCCTGGCCTCGCGCGCCGCGCAGGCCAACGCCGAGATCGCCGCCGTCGTCCGCGACGTTCAGGTCCGCACCGGGACCGCCGTCGCCTCGACCCGCGAGGGCGACGCGGCGGCCCGCGCCGCGCGCGAGGCGACCGCGGCGGCGGCCCGCGCGCTCGACGCGATCCGCCGTGACGTCGGCGAGGTCGCGCGCCAGCTCGACGACGTCGGCCGCGCCAGCGACGAACAGAAGACCACCACCGACGACCTGGTGCGCGCGACGACGGCCGTGCGCGAACAAGCCGCGCAGAACCGGGCCGTCGCCGAAAGTCTGACCAACCTCGCGGCGCACCTGGCCCGCGCCGCCGCCGAAGGTGCGGACGCCTCGACGCACACGCGCTCCCGCGTCACCGCGTTGGTGCTGGCCGGCGAGACCGTCGCCACCGAGGCCGCCGCGCTGCTGCACCTGACCGGGACGCTGCGCGGCGCGAGCTCCCGCCTCGGCACAGCCATCTCGCACTTCCACGACGGCAAGCCCGACGGCCAGCCGCTCGTCGTGCCCGAGGACCGGCTAGCTCTCCGCCGTTAGCTGCAGGTCGAGGGCGCGGGCGCGCCGGCGAACCGAGCAGCGATCCAGGCGTACGCGTCGGGCGCCGACGCCGGAATCAGCGGATCGTGCCGCAGCCCGGCGTAGGTGACGTAGCGCAGCGTCGCGCCCTTGGCGCACAACTGCCTGACCAGGCTGTCGGTCAGCACCGGCAGGACCGTCGTGTCGGCAGTGCCTTGCAGCACGAGCAGCGGCACGGTGTACGCCAGCGCACCCGGTTCGTCGGCGGCGGCGTCGCGTACGAGTGGCGCGAGATCGGCGTCGCTGCGGAAGGCCGTCGCCGGCACGAGCCCACCGAACGACTGTGGAGCGTCCAAGTCGCCGTCGAAGCAATGCGACTGCACCTGTGAGAGCATCGCCAACGCAGCCGGCGCCAAGATCGCGGCGGGCTGAACAGCGGGATCGTCGGCGGCGGCACCGGCCAGGAACAAGGCGAAGATCGCCAGCGCCGGATTCGGTGCACTCTGCTTGGCGATGTAGCCGATGAGGGCCGGGAGGTGCGATGCCGGCGCCATCGCGACGCCGCCGAGATTCTGCAGTTCGGGAGCCCACGCCGGCGCGAGCGCGGTCGCGAACAATGCGGCGTGGCCACCTTGCGAGTGCCCCATCGCGATCCAGCGCGTCGAGAGCGCGGGCTCGATCTGCCGCGCGGCGCGAACCATATCGATCACGTCGCGACCTTCGGTCGTGCCGTTGAAGTAGGGCTGCACACCCGGCGTCCCTTCACCTTCGTAGTCGGTCTGCACGACGGCATAGCCGCGCTGCACCAAGCCGTCGAGGATCGGATCGATCGGCCCCAGATACGAGTGTTCGGGCTGACCCGGTCCGTCCATCGACGGCGTGCAGGCCGGCGCGTCGCCGGTCGTGCCGTGGGCCCAACTGATGACCGGCCATCCACCCGCGGGCGGACGTCCCGATGGGACCGCGACCATCCCCGAAACCGCGACGTCGCCGCCGCCCGGCGTCGTCGTGTGGTAGAGGACGAGGATGTTGCGCGCGGCGCTCGGCAAGACCGCCGCGCTCGCGAGCGGTCGCACCCAGATCACGTCGCCGTGCTGCGCCCTCGGCAACGGATAGGGCGGCGTGTAGAAGGCGTTCCCAGCCGGTCCGACGACGAGCGCGAGCACGGTGGCGCTGAGCGGGAGGGTCATCAGCGACCGATTCGCGCTACGCGAGAGGCGACGTCCCGGGCGAACCCACTAGACGTCGGGGCCTTTGAAGATCTTGACGCGCCGGTTCGGTTCGAGGCCGGTCGAGCGTGACTGCAAGCGATACCGTTCGGCCAGCTGGTGCTGCATGCGGCGGACGTAGGACGTCTGCGGCGAGAGTTCGACCGAGCGCGAATCGAGCAGCACCTGGTAGACGGCTTCCTCGGCCTCGCGCATCGCGATCTCTTCGACGTCGAGCGTCGGCAGGTTGAAGACGTCCTTGAGCGCGGTCTGGATCTGGGTGGTGGTGTTGGTCTTGATCGAGTAGATCGGGATGTTCTCGGCCGCGATCTGCTTGAGGCGGTCGGACTCCTTGCGCTCGAGCGTCTTGAGCGTCAGCACGACGTCGGCGTCGTCCCACTTGCGGGCGATCGAGGCGTGGACGCGCAGGTTGTGCACGGCGCGCTCGATCTTGTTGCGCGAGACGCCGTACGGGAAGATCATCAGCGGCTTGGACTCCTCGTCGACGTTCTCGCCGGCGACGCCGAAGAGCGCGCCGTCGTCGTCGCGTGGCTGCTGGGTCAGCGCGCGCACCTTCTCCGAGGCGATCGCCTCGGGGTTGGCCTGCTGAAGGATGTCGATCACGCCGCCGGCGGTGCGCTGGCGCACCTCGGGCTGCGGCGTGTACCCGCGCAATAGCGCGTCGACCACGTCGGCGACGTTCTGATGGATCGCCAGCCGGTCGCGGTCCTGGATCTCGACGACGACGTCGAAGGTCGGCGGCGCCTTGCGCTCGAGCACGGTCTTGCGCGTCCCGCGCCGGCGGGCTTCTTCGTCGGAGAGGGTGACCGCGGCGATCCCGCCCAGCAGGTCCGCCAAGGTCGGGTTCATCAACAAGTTCTCGAGCGACTGGCCGTGCGCGGTGCCGATCAACTGCACGCCGCGTTCGGCGATCGTTCGCGCGGCGAAGGCTTCCGCCTCGGTGCCGATCTCGTCGATCACGATGACCTGCGGCATGTGGTTCTCGACCGCTTCGATCATCACGTTGTGCTGCAGCTGCGGATTCGGTACCGGCATGCGGCGCGAGTGACCGATCCCGGCGTGCGGGACGTCGCCGTCGCCGGCGATCTCGTTCGACGTGTCGACGATGACGACGCGCTTGCGGCCTTCGGCCAGCACGCGCGCGCACTCGCGCAGCATCGTCGTCTTGCCGACGCCGGGCCGCCCGAGCAGGCAGATCGATTTTCCGCTGCGGATCACGTCGAGCACGATGTCGATCGTACCGTAGACCGCGCGCCCGACCCGGCAGGTCAGCCCGACGATGCGTCCGGTGCGATTGCGGATCGCGCTGATGCGGTGCAGCGTCTGCTCGATCCCCGCCCGGTTGTCGCCACCGAACGGCGAGAGCCTTGAGGTCACGTGCGCGATGTCTTCCGCTGTGACGGCCGCCTCGCCCAGGAAGACGAAATCGTCCTCGAACCGCGCTTCCGGCGGACGGCCGAGGTCGAGCACGACTTCGATGACGCGGTCGAGATAAGGGAGACGTACGAGCGCTTGGCGGATCCCGAGGGGGAAGATATCGAGGAGCTGCGTCAGCTCCCGGTTCGGCACGAAGGACTCGGCGTTAACGGCCAACGTGTCTCCTCGTCGACGTCTGTCGGTTGTCCATCGCCACTCCCGTCGTCGGTGAGCCGCGACGGGAGTGAGCCTTCCGCCCAGCCCGTTCGGATACCTGGAGCATCGTCATTTCAGATACCCCGCTTGAGCGGCGAACGTTACGCTCCGGCGGCCCAGCCGCGCCGCCCGGGGCGGTTGTGGCCTGGGGCACGGGCGAAGCCACCTGGGCGGCGAACGCCGATGCATGGCATTGCGCTACCTCGAAGACTACACTCCCGGACTCTCGGCTGAGTTCGGCGAGATCAAGGTCGACGAAGACGCGATCCTTGCCTTCGCCCACCGCTACGATCCGCAGCCGTTCCACACCGACCCCGAGGCGGCGAAGAACTCGCCGTACGGCGGACTGATCGCGAGCGGTTGGCACACCTCGGCGCTGGTGATGCGCGCGGTCGTCGACCACTTCGTCGACCCCGAGACGAGCTTGGGTTCGCCGGGCCTCGGCCCGATTCGCTGGTTGCTGCCGGTCCGTCCGGGCGACGTCCTGCGCGTGCGGGCGAGCGTCTTGGACGCGTGGCACTCGCAGAGTAAGCCCGACCGCGGGACGGTGACGTTCGACGTCGACGTCATCAACCAAGACGGGGCGATCGTCATGCGCATCGAGAACTGGCTGGCGATCATCAAGGCGCGACCGGAACGGCGCTGAGCGCCCGCAGCGCGGCATCGTACTCGCGCGTCAACCGCGCGACCAGCTCGCCGGCAGTCAGGATGCAGTCGACCGCACCGATCCCCTGGCCCGAGCCCCAGATGTCGCGCCAGGTCTTCGCCTCGCGCGTCGAGCCGAAGTTCATCGCCGAGGGGTCGCTCTGCGGCAGGTTAGCGGGATCGAGTCCCATCTGCTCGATCGACCCACGGAGATAATTTCCGTGTACGCCGGTGAACAGGTTCGTGTAGACGATGTCGGCGGCGCCGGAGGCGACGATCATCTCCTTGTAGGGATCGGCGGCGTGCGCTTGCACGGTCGCGATGAAAGCCGAGCCGACGTAGGCGAACTCGGCGCCCAGGGCGCGCGCCGCGAGCACCGAGCGGCCGTTGGCGATCGCCCCACCGAGTGCGAGCGGGCCGTCGAACCAGGCCCGAATCTCCTGGACCAAGGCGAACGGTGACCACGTCCCGGCGTGCCCGCCGGCCCCGGCGGCGACCGCGATCAGGCCATCGGCCCCCTTCTCGATCGCCTTGTGCGCGAAGCCGACGTTGATGACGTCGTGCAACACGACGCCCCCGTAGGCGTGTATCGCGGCGTTGATCTCCGGCCGCGCGCCGAGCGAGGTGATGACGATCGGGACGCGGTGCTTCACCACGACCTCGAGGTCGTGCATCAGCCGGTCGTTCGACTTGTGGACGATCAAGTTGACGGCAAACGGCGCCGCCGGGCGGTCGGGGTGGGCCGCGTCGTGCGCCGCCAGCGCGTCGGCGATGCGGATCAGCCACTCGTCCAGCAGCGGCGCCGGACGCGCGTTGAGCGAGGGGAAGGCCCCGATCACCCCGGCCGTACACTGTGCGATGACCAGCTCGGGCTGGGAGATGATGAACAGCGGCGCCCCGATGACGGGCAGGGCGAGGCGGGACGGGTCGAGTGCGGCGGAGAGCTTAACGAGTCTGGCGGCGCAGGTTGCGCAGCGAGTCGGCGTAGGCCCCGAACCACAGGTCGAGCAACTCGGCGTCGGACTTCTCGCGCATCCCCGGGTCCTGCGCCGCGGCGGTGCGCAAGACGCCCAGAATCCGCCGATTGCTCAGCCGGCCGAACTTGTAGCGCAGCGTGCGCCGCGCGACTTCCTGCGCGTCCTCGCGGAGAACGCGCTCGAAACCACTCGTACCGAGGTCCATCGCGGGGCCTCCTCTCTGAGACCACCAAGCACCGCCACCGCTAGCGGCACCTCATTGATCGACCTCTATTCCGCGAAACATGAGCGGTTCCCGCACCGCCGGGCCCCTCGGGGGATTCAACCGGGGTTCAGGCGGCGCCCAAGCCGGGAGGGGAAGGTAAGCTCGGCGACGCCCGACTTGTCGAGCGATTCGCCCAGCCCGAGCTCGACCAGCCGGTCGTACTGCGCCTTGGTCGCGGTGGCGAGCGGAAGCTCGAGGTTCGCTCCGCGAGCGAGCGCGAGCGCGATGCCGGAGTCCTTGGCCGCGTGCGCAGCCGAGAAGTAGACGTCGTGCTCGCGGTTCTGCATGTCCTCACCGTCCGTCTCGAGGACACGCGAGTTGGCGCCGGTCTGCGAGAAGACCTCACGCAGCATCGTGAGATCCAGGCCCAGCGCCTCGCCCAGACCGAGCCCTTCGGCCAGACCGGCGGTGTCGATGTTCATGACCATGTTGACCAGCGCTTTGACCTGCGCGGCGCGACCGGCCTCGCCGACGTAACGCAGCGAGCCGCTCAGCTGCTCGAGCAGCGGGCGCAACCGTTCGAAGACCTCGCGGCGCCCACCGACCATCAGGTAGAGCGTGCCGTTGCGCGCCTGCGGGATCGAGCTCGCCATGCAGGCCTCGAGGCTGGCCGCGCCACGCTCCTCGGTCCGCCGCTGCACGTCGACGTGCACCGACGGCGTGATCGTCGCGCAGTTGACGAAGGTGCGGCCGCGCGCGTCGGCGAGCAGCGAGTCACCCGACTCGGCGAAGATCGTCTCCATCGCCGCATCGTCGGTGACGACCGTGATGACGACGTCCGCGCCGGCAGTGACGTTGGCCAGCGTGGAGACGGCTCGCGCGCCCGTCTCTTCGGCCACCGCCCGCGCCGCGTCGGCGCGCAGGTCATAGACGGCGGTGATCGGATAGCCGACGTCGTGCAGACGCAACGCCATGTTGGCGCCCATCCGCCCGGCTCCAAC
>JBEKLD010000038.1:0-21229 GCA_050010375.1 Vulcanimicrobiaceae bacterium | reverse complement strand
CCGGCCGGGATGGCCAAGATGAACAGCGGCAGCGACGAGGCCGTCTGGACGAGCGCCACGACGTGCGGGTTCAGCGTCAGCGAGGTCATCAGCCAGCCGGCACCGACCGCTTGCGAGAAGTACCCGAGATTCTGAATGAAGTCGGCGAGCCAGACGGCGCGGAAGAAAGGCTCCCGCAGTACACTCCACGCGCCCCACGCACCGGCCGCCGGCCGCTCGGTCATCTCACTGATTCACGCACCGCAGCGCCGTGCTTCCTGCAGAGAACGCGTCAGGTTGACAGACTGCCATCGGATATACATATAATATACATACTGTGGATAGCATTCCAGGTTCACGAGAGGCTGCGAGTAGCTATGGCCAAAGCGCCTAAGCGCCGGGCGAAAACGAGCACGCCGAATCGCAAAATAGACTTCAGTGGCGGACGGCGTGGATCGGTTCTTCCTCAAGAAGGCAAAACTCGTATCACGATGTGGATTGATACGGAAGTTCTCGACTGGTTTCGCGCTCGCGCCGATCGCGAAGGGCGCGGCTACCAGACGGCGATGAACGAGGCGCTGAACACTTTTGCAGGGGGCGATCATCGCCCATTGTCTGAGATCGTACGCGACGTCGTTCGCGCCGAACTGCGCGCTGCGCTGAAGGCGGGCTAACGCAAACTTTGCGCGAGCGAAGCGCTCAGCGAAACGTCCGTCGCGCGCGAACGCCTGTTCGATTGATCGCTCAGCGCCGCTGCGCAGTAGAGTTTGGGAGCGCCCGTTCAAGACGAAGCCTAACGGCCTCCCTGAGGTTCATGGACGCCTTTGATGACGAGCCGACGCCAGGCGGCGGCTACGAGCGCCTGGTTCAGCGAAGGATCTTCGATTCCGACGGCATCCCGCGCCGGGTTGTTGCGCGTTTCACTACGCTCAGGGGCCGGCTCGTCCGGACCTCGAGCGTCCTCGAGGAACGCCGTGGTGGGCTTGAAGGACGGGTGATCCGATTCGACGATGCCCACGGCCGCTTTCACCGCCACGCCCTGGGCTGGCCGGAGCCAGGCGAGATCGAAACCTACTTGGACGCCATCGAACCGCAGTTCCGCGTAGAGTTCGCTCGCCGGGAGATCACTTTGCGCTATACTGAATACGACGCCGCTCTCTTCGGCAAGGACCCATTATGATCACGATCCGCCCCACCGCCATGCGCCCGATCGCATCGAAGGTTGACGAGGACAACGCCTTCACGCTATTCTTTGCTGCGCTTCACAATGATCCCGAAGGCTTCAAGGCGCTCGTCCCGAACGCCGCAGAGCCGAAACCGGTCGCAATTGCCGAGGATGGGGCTTCCGCGGAATTCGAGATCTACGCCGGCCACGCCGAGTGGTGGGAGCCGACCAACGTTCGCCCGATCGGTCGCGTTTTAGTGGAACGAACGCAGCCAAACATGAAGCAGCGGGTACAATGACTCCCCTCTTCGTCGGACTTGCGCGTTCAGAATAGCCTCGTCTTCTCGGATGTCTGATGAGTCGTTGGTAGAGGTCATTGCGGACGCGGAAGACTTTGTCTTCCCGCAGCTCGATGCATCGGCCTGGGAGCGGGCCCGATACTACCACCTGCTTCGGAAGACTCATGGTGCAGGTCAAACCGATGCGCTTGTAAGTATCGAAGCCTTAGCCGCAAGCCTCGGATTCAGCCATCAGAAGACTCGAGAAGTTGTGCGCTCCATGCACCTAAAAGGGTTGGTTACGATTGTAGAGCGGTCGCGCAGGGGACATCTCATTCGCCCGAATGTTCCCGGCCAAATTCGAGCCATTGAATTTGAAGCGCTTGCCCCTCCGGAACTTGACTGGGAGACGGCCGATGTCTACACCAATCGCAAATTTGCCGCCGCAATCTTACGCAGGGAGGGACATTCTTGTTTCTACTGCTCGCGGGACCTTACGCTTGAGAGCGTCGTATTGGACCACGCGGTCTCGCTCGTTGACGGGGCAACAGTACTTACCGCAACGTCGTCGCCGCGTGTCATGACTGCAACTCTCTGAAACAGAGTACTTCGCCCGGTGACTTTTTCCGTATGCTGTACAGGCGTGGCCGAATCAACGCGGACGAACTTGAGGAGGGCTTGGGACGGCTCGAGGCTCTCGGTTCCGGTGGACGTCCGCTGACAACTTAGGCCCACGGTTTTCAACCAAACCTCGCCGACGGCATTGGTTCAACCTACGACGATCGCCTCGCCATCGAGAACAACGGGGATCCCGTCGAGCGAGCCGCCTAGACAGGGCCCGTCGATGCAATAGCCGTCGTCGAGGCGGAACATCGCGAAGTGGCTGACGCAGATTACCGTGTCGCGGAACAGCGAGAACGTCGGGCCGACGTTGAGTGGGGTGCCGAAGTGCGGGCAGCGGTTGAAGTAGGCGCGCACGCCGTCGGGCGTGCGGAAGACGGCGATCCGAAAGGCGTCCTTGCCCTCGCCCAGCACCACCTCCCGACCCTTGGGCGGGACCTCGTCGAGCCGGCACAGGCGCGTCCCCGGCGCCGGCGCGAAGCGGAGGTCCCGCCAGTCGGTCACGCCGGAGGGAGTACCACGTCGAAGTCGAGCACCAACTTCGGCGTCGTCGCGAGCGCGCCGTGCCGCTGCGGATCGTAGGCCTGATAGGTCCGGATCAGCTCCGGTTTGACGCCGAAGACCGCGTCGCAGTCGATGTACGGATCGCCGGCCGTGTACGCCGAGGTCGTCAGCGGCGCGAACCCATCGGCCGAGATCTTCAAGTGCAGGTGCGCGGGACGCATCGAGAGGCGCGCGCCGGCGCGCAGCATCTCGCCGACGGGGCCGTCGGTCGGGATCGAATAGCTCACCGGCTTGACCGCGTAGAAGGCGAACCCGCCGTCGGCGCCGGCATAGAGGAAGCCGCGGTAGTCGGGCTCGTCGCGCACCTCGTACTGGTTATCGTAGAGCCCGTCGCCATTGGTCTCCCAGGTCTCGACCAGCGCGCGGGCGATCGGTTTGCCCTGCAGGTCGCGCACCGTCCCGCGCACGTAGGTCAGCTCGCCCTTGACGTCTTTCGTGATCATCCCGCCTTGTTCGATCTCCGGCGCGTCGTGGGTGTAGAACGGGCCCAACACCGAGCTGGGCGTCGCCGGCGGCACCTTCGGATTGGCGATCTCGTCGACCAGCACCGAGACTCCGAGCGTGTCGGAGAGCAGGATGAACTCTTGGCGGATGTCGTTGCACTTCTGCCCGGTTCGGGTCAGGAAGTCGATCCCGGCCTCCCACTCGGCCGGCGTCAGCTCGACCTCGGTGACGAAGGCGTGCAGATGTTCGAGGAGGGCGGTGATGATCCGGCGGAAACGCGGATCCGGCGTTCCGGCGAAGGCACGGCGGGCCGCCTCGGTCACCGGGAAGACGGGCGTGTCGGTCGTCATGGGTGATGATCTCCGTTGGGAGGATGGTTCGCCTCGTCGGCGACGTCGAGCCGCCGGCGAACCGGGAACAAGTGCAGATTCCACCGCCGAGCCGCCAGTCCCCACAACCCTTCGGGCGCGGCCAGCATCACGACGATCGAGAGGATCCCCAAGGCAACCAGATACCAGGCGCCCAGGTCGCTGAAGAGCTGGCGCAGGACGAAGTAGAGGAGCGTCCCGACGATCGGCCCCTCGATCGTCCCGATGCCGCCGATCACGACGGCGAAGAACATCAGCGGGATCCAGCTCATCCCGAACGCCGCGTCGGGGCTGATCTGCAGCTGGGCCAGGAAGTAGAGCGCGCCGGCCAACCCGGCGCCGAGCGCGGCGATGACGTAGATCGCCCGAGTCGTGCGGCGCACGTCGACCCCGGCGCTGGCCGACGCGCGCTCGCTGTCGCGGATCGCGGTCAGCGCTAAGCCCAGCCGCGAACGGATCAGCGCGTAGACGCCGACGACCGCCGCGACACCCAGCGCGACCGCCATCTCGTAGGTGACCAGCTCGCGGGTCGCGCGCGGGATCCCCTCGAGCGCGGTCAGGCTTTCCCCCGATCCGCCGCCGAAGAGCCGCACGTTGGCCAACACTAAGCGATAGCTCTCCGCGACAGCCCAGGTCCCGACTGCGAAGTACGCACCCTTGAGCCGGAACACGACGAAGGACGTCGGCACCGCCAGCAGCGCCGCCACGATCCCGGCCAGCGGCACGGCCAAGAACGGGTTTACGCCGAGGTGGTTCGCCAACGCGACCAGCGCATAGCCACCCAAGCCGATGTACGCCTGCTGGCCGATCGAGACGATCCCGCCGTAGCCGGCCAGAAAGTTCCACATCTGCGCCATCATCAACACGCAGGCGAACTCGACCACCAACCGCAGCCCCTCCGAGCTGCCGTACCACGGCAGCGCGATCAGAGCGATCAGCAACGGGACGCCGGCGAACGCTACCAAACGCGCGCCGCCGGCGCCGCGGCGCACGGTGAAGCGGCTCACGACGGCCGGCGAGACGCTCACGCGACGGACGATCGGGGGATCAGGCCGCTCGGCCGCAGCACGAGCACGGCCAAGAACACGAGGTGGCCAAGCAGGATCCCCCAGCCGGGGTCGAGCGCGAAGCCGATCGCCTGCGCGACGCCCAGCACGATTCCACCCAAGAACGTCCCCCAGAACGAGCCGAGCCCACCGATCACGACGGCCTCGAACGCATAGAGCAGGAAGTTCGGACCGATGTCGGGCGTGAACTCGAACTTGATCCCCATGAACAGCGCCGCGACCGCGACGACGCCCAGCGCGATCGCGGTCGCGTAGCCGTACAGGCGCAAGTCGTCGACGCCCATCAGGTTGGCGGTCTCGCGGTCGTCGGAGGCGGCGCGGAACGCAATCCCCAGGCGCGTATGGTTGAAGATCCACTCGAGCAGCGCGGTCGCCGCCAGCGCCGTCAGCAAGGTGATCAGCGGCAGCCACCCGATCGCCAGACCTCCGGGAAGGGCGATGCTCGCCGTCTCGATCCCGCCGACCTTGAGCGAGCGCGAGTCGGCCGACGTCGTCTGCAACAGCACGTTCTGGATGACGACCGAGATCCCGTAGGTCACGACCAACGGTACCAGCAGGTCGCGGCCGAGGGTGCGGTTGAGGATCGTACGCTGCAGGACGTAGCCGAAGAGCATGAAGACGACGATCACCAGCGGCAGCACGACGAACGGGCTGCGATGCGTCGCGCCGGAGATCCCGAGCGCCAGATAGGCGCCCAGCACGATGAAGTCGCCGTGCGCGATGTTGATCAGCTTCATCACGCCGTAGATCACCGCCAGCCCGAGCGCGAAGAGCGCGAACAGGCCGCCGAGCAGGATCCCTTGGACGATCGTATCGACCCAGCCCATCGCGATCAGACTCCGAAGTACGCGTGAGAGATCGCCTCGCGTTGCAGCTCGCGCGACCGGCCACTCAGCGTGACCCGCCCGTGCAAGAGGCAGACGATGCGCTCGGTGGTCGAGCGCGCCAGCTCGACGTCCTGTTCGACCAGCACGACGGCCTGGCCGGCGGCGCAGACCTGCTCGAGCGCGGCGTAGACCTGCTTGACGACCGCCGGCGCGAGCCCCAGCGAGATCTCGTCGCAGAGCAAGAGGCGCGGATTCGCCATCAGCGCGCGACCGATCGCGCACATCTGCTGCTGGCCGCCGGAGAGCGCGGTCGCGGACGCGTTGCGCTTTTCGCGCAGCATCGGGAACAACTCGTAGACGCGCTCGAGCGTCCAGGGACCGTGGCGGTCGCCGAGCGCGCCGGCGCGCAAGTTTTCCTCGACGGTCAGGCTCGGGAAGAGCCGCCGTCCCTCGGGGACCAGCGCGATCCCGAGCCGAGCGACCTCGGCCGCCGGGACGTCGCCGATCGGCCGGCCGTCAAAGACGATCGCATCGCGGGTCGAGCGCAGCGTCCCGGCGATGCTGCGCAACAAGGTCGACTTGCCGGCGCCGTTCGCCCCGACCAGCGCGACACGCTCGCCGTCGTCGATCTCGAAGTCGACGCCGAAGAGCGCCTGGAAGTCGCCGTAGAAGGCGGTCAGCCCGCGCACCTGCAGCATCACGCCTCGATCCCCAAGTACAGCCGGCGCACCTCGGGCCGGTCGAGGACCGCGCGCGGCTCGCCCTCGGCGAAGGTGCGGCCGTCGGCCATCACGATCAGCCGGGTCGCAACCGCGAAGAGCGCATGCACGACGTGCTCGATCCAGACGATCGCGACGCCCGCCGCGGCGATCTCGCGCACCAGCGCGACGACCTCGTGCGCCTCGGCCTCGGTCAGCCCACCGGCGATCTCGTCGAGCAGCAACAGGCGCGGTTCGGTCGCCAGCGCGCGCGCCAGCTCGAGCCGCTTACGGTCGAGCAAGGGTAACGATCCCGCCGCGCGGTTCGCTTTGGGTAACAACTGGGTGGCGCGCAGCGCCTCGACCGCCAACGCCTCGGCGTCGCGCGCGCCGCGCCGCGCGCCGAAGGTCGCGGCGACGAGCGCGTTCTCGAAGACGGTCAGCTTGAGGAACGGGTCAGCGATTTGGTACGTGCGGCCGATGCCCAAGCGAGCACGTTCGGCCGGTCCGAGGCGCGTGACGTCGCGGCCGGCGAACGCGATCGTCCCTGCGTCGGCGGCGTAGTCGCCGCCGAGCAGGTTGAACAAGGTGGTCTTCCCGGCGCCGTTGGGACCGATGATCCCGAGCGCCTCGCCGGGTGCGACCGCGAGCGAGACGTCGTCGACGACGCGCAGCGCGCCAAACCATTTGGCCAGGCCGCGCGCCGCGACGAGCTCCTGCACTAGGCGAGGGCCTTGACCTTCCCTTGCAGCGGGACCTCCGTCGCCAGCGCGTTCTCGACGATGACCAGTTCGTAGGGGTACGTCTTGCCGTGCTCCCACTGACCGCCGACGAGCGGGGTCTTCGCGACGTTCTTCACCGGACCGTGGCCCCAGCGCACCGGGCCGACGACGGTCTCGACGCTAGCCGACGCGATCGCATCGCGGATCGATTCTTTCTTGTCGATATCCTGCGTGTGCGCGAGGACGTGGGCCGCGACCTCGAACAGCGCGTGCGAGAAGCCCAGCGGCTGTGTCCACTGCTTCCCGCTCGCCGCGGTGTAGGCCGCCGCGAGCTGCGCTGCCGACTGCCCGGTCAGCGAGGAGCGGAAGGGGTGGTTCGGCGACCACCAGACCTCGCTGGTCAATCCGTTACCGATCGGACCGAGCGCGTCGATCGTGCTCGGGAAGAGCAGCGCCTTGCCGATCGAAGCGATGCGCGGGCGATAACCCTGCTGATGTGCCTGCGTCCAGAAGTTCTTGAAGTCAGGCGGAATCGGGACGCCGGTGAGCACCTGGCAATCCGCCTTCTTGAAGGCGGCGATCTGCGCGGAGTAGTCGGCGGTGAGATCCTGATAATGGCCGGGATCGTTCATCGTGTAGCCGGCCTTGGCGAGCACCGGCGGAAAACCGTGGACGGGATCGGCCCACGCGTTGCCGTCGCCGTCGTTGGGAAACAGCCCACCGACCTGCTTGTTCGTCGCGACCTGGTTCCACATCCCGAGGAAAACGGATTCAACGTCCTCGAGCCCCCAGAAAAAGTGGTAGGTCCACTCGAAGCCCTTCGCCGGATCGCCGTGACGCGGGAAGAACCACGCCTGCCACGGCGTCACCGTCGAGATGCACGGTACGCCGTTCAGCTCGCACTGATCGGAGACCGGGTTCGTCGTCTCAGGCGTCGAGGAGACGACCATCAAGTCGACCTTGTTCTGCAGGATCAATTGCGAGGCGACTTCGCCGGCGCGGTTGGCCGACGACTGGCTATCCTTGAGGACGACCTCGACGGGATACTTCGTCCCGCCGATCGTGAGGCCGCCGGCGAGCCGGCTGCGCAGCGTCCCGAGCACGTAGGTGTCGGCCTCGCCGAACGCGGCCAGTGGACCGGTCTGCGGCGAGACGAAACCGATCGTGATCGTGCGCGACGCGGCGCGGGCCGGGGTGCGGACGCCGACGGTCGCGGCCGCGCCGGCGGCGGCGGTCAGTCCGAGCATCCGGCGGCGGGTCATTTCGGGCGAGCTTCCCATCGTGGTGCCTCCTTTCGGGTAGTGGGTGTTACGCGCTGACGAGTCCGCCGTCGAACGCGCGCGCCAGGAGCGCACGGATCGCGTCGCGCTCGATCGGGCGCGGGTTGGGGTACGGTGCGGCGGCGGCTAAATCGGCCGCGCGGTCTAGGCCATCGGCCGGGAAACCCAGCTCGCGTAGGGTCTCGGTCACACCCAACCGGTGCGCGAGATCGGCTAAGCCCTGCGGCGCCTGCGCGACGCCGAGGGCGCGCGCGATCCGCGCCATCGCTTCGGGCGCGGCCTGCGCGTTGTAGGAGGCTGCGTGCGGCAGCACGACCGCATGCGTGCGCGCGTGCGGCAGATCGAACGCGCCGCCGAGCGTGTGACACAACTTGTGGTGAAGCGCCATCGAGACCGAACCGAGCGCGATCCCGGCCAGCCATGCGCCGTACAGCGACGTCGCGCGCGCGTCGACGTCGTCGGGCGCGGCGACCACGCGCGGCAACCCTTCAGCCAGCGCGCGAATGCTCTCCTCCGCGATCAGCGAGACGACCGGATTCGCGTCGACCGCGTAGAGCGCTTCGACCGAGTGCGCCAGCGCGTTGATCCCGCTCGCCGCCGAGACGTCCGGCGGCAGCGAGAGCGTCAGCAGCGGATCGTACACCACGATCGACGGCCGCACGCGCGCATCGCGTCCGGTCGTCTTGACGCCGTGCTCGGTCAGCCCGTAGATCGGCGTCATCTCCGAGCCCGCGTAGGTCGTCGGCAGCGCGACGATCGGCAGGCCGGTCGTCAGCGCGACCGCCTTCGCCAGGCCGGTCGTCGAGCCGCCACCGAGCGCGACCAAACCGTCGACGCCGAGCTCCGCGACCACGGCGCGCGCGCGCTCGGCGAACGCGACCGGGACGTGCTCGCGCACCTCGCCGAACGTCCCGGCGACGCGCGGGCCGAGGACGGCGAGCACCTCCTGCAATTGCGGGTGTGCCGGCTGCGCCTCGGCGACCAGCAGCACGCGGCGCAGCCCGGCGCGGTCGAGCTCGTCGGGGAGTCGAGCCAGCGCGCCGGCGGCGAAGACGACCCGCACCGGCGCCGTCTCGTGGACGAAGCCGCGTGCGAGCGCCGCGCCGTCAGCGGGGATAGAAGGGCGGGATCCGTGCATCGACGTTGACCCAGACGGACTTCGGTTCGGTGTACTGGCGCATCGCCTCGAACCCCATCTCGCGCCCCTGACCCGACGCGCCGACGCCACCGAACGGCGAGCCCGGACTGACCCGCTTGTAGGCGTTGATCCAGACCATCCCCGAGCGCACGTCGCGAGCGAAGCGGTGCGCGCGCGAGAGATCGCGCGTCCACAGCCCGCTGCCTAACCCGTACTCGGTCGCGTTGCCGAGCGCCAGCGCCTCGTCGTCGGTGCGAAAGCGCGCGACGGTGACGAACGGCCCGAAGACCTCTTCGCGCGCGACGCGCGCCCCGGCGCCGGCGGCGACGATCGTCGGCTCGACGTAGAAGCCGTCGGCGAGCGCCGGATCCGCCGGCGCGCGGCCGCCCTGCAAGATCGTGCCGCCCTCCTCGGTCGCGATGCGGCAGTAGGCCAGCACGCGGTCGCGGTGGACCGCCGAGGTCAACGGACCCATCTCGGTCTGCTCGTCGAGCGGGTTGCCGAGCCGAATCGACTTCGCGAGCGCGCTGAAGCGCGCCAAGAACTCGTCGGCGATCGCTTCGTGCAGGATCAACCGCGAGCCGGCGATGCAGGCCTGACCCTGGTTGTGAAAG
This sequence comes from Vulcanimicrobiaceae bacterium, assembly GCA_050010375.1. GTDB lineage: Bacteria > Vulcanimicrobiota > Vulcanimicrobiia > Vulcanimicrobiales > Vulcanimicrobiaceae > Vulcanimicrobium. The sequence continues at coordinate 11,464 of JBEKLD010000038.1, read as the reverse complement.
ATCGCGAAGGCGGAGCCGCCGATCGCGGCGTCGAGGTCGGCGTCGTCGAACACGACGTTGGCGCCCTTGCCGCCCAGCTCGAGGCCGATGCGTTTGAGGCTCGCCGACGCGCCGGCCATCACGCGGCGCCCGACCGCGGTCGAGCCGGTGAACGAGATCTTGCGCACGTCGGGATGGTCGACCAGCCGCTGCCCGGCCTCGTCGCCGAAGCCCGGTACGACGTTGATCACGCCGGCCGGAAAGCCGACCTCGGCGGTCAGCTCGGCGAGTCGGAGCGTCGAGAGCGGCGTCAGCTCGGAGGGCTTGAGGACGACGGTGTTGCCCGCCGCCAGCGCCGGCCCCATCTTCCAGCTGGTGAACATGATCGGGAAGTTCCACGGACAGATCTGCCCGACGACGCCGATCGGTTCGTGCGTGACGTAGTTGAGGAAGCCCGCCTCGACCGGGACGACCGTCCCTTCGAACTTGTCGGCCATCCCGCCGAAGTAGCGATACGTCGCCGCGGTGCGCGGCACGTCGAGCCGGCGCGTATCGCGGATCGGATGTCCGGTGTCGCGCGTCTCCAGCTCGGCCAGCTCGTCGGCGTGCGCCTCGATCGCGTCCGCGAGCGCCAGCAGCAACCGCCCACGCTCGGCCGCGCTGCGCCGGCTCCAGGCCGGAAAGGCCGCCGCGGCCGCGACGACGGCCCGATCGATGTCGGCGGCGCCGCCCAGCGCGATCGACGCGAGCGTCGTGCCGTCGTGCGGATCGATCACCGGCAGCGTGCGGCCGTCGAGCGCGTCGACGAACTGCCCACCGATGAACAGGCCGGTGCGCGGCCCGGCGACCGTCGCCGGGCCGTTCACCTGCGTCACGGGTGCGTCAGAACTCCGCCGGGAACGGTTTGAGCTTGCCGCTCTCGTAGAGCTCGGGGAGGCCCGCCGTCGCGTTCTCCCAGACGAAGAGCATCGAGCGCTTCGGCGAGTAGCCCTGGTGCCGGATGTCGGCCGGCATCGCGGCGACGTCGCCGGCGCGCATCGTCACCCGCGCGCGCGGCCGTCCCGTCTCCTTGTCCTCGACGTCCCACACGATGTGGTCGGAGAGTTGGATGAACCACTCGATGCGGTCGTTGCCGTGCTTCACCGGCAGGATGAACTCCTCGGTGGTCGGGCACGCCAAACTCTGCTTGCAGACGCTCACGACCGACGGATTCCACGTCACGTCGGAGCGCGAGAGGTAGGCGAACAGATTGTACGCGCCGAGCTGACCCTCGAAGCCCGGCTCGCAGAGCACTTCGGGCTCGTCCTGCGGGACGTCGGTGAAGTGGCGGTTGACCGGATGCGTCGCGTCGGTTCGCCGCACCGAGTCACCCGGCAGGCTGACCATGCGGCGTGAGACGACGCGGTCGCGGTTGATCGCTGCATCGTTGTCGCCGCTCTTCGGGCCGAAGACGGTCTTGCCGGTCTCCTCCGGCGCGGCGAACGGGTCCCAGCCGGCGTTGGTCCAGTCGCTGAGCATCGCCTTGAAAGTCGCCATGACGACCGGCGACTCGAAGGTCTCGACATACGAGACGCCGGCCTGATGCAACGACTCGTTGTAGCGGCCGCCGTAGACCTGGACCGTCCCGTACTGGTTCTTCGTCCCGAAGACGTGGTCGAAGTTGACCCAGCCGTAGAAGAAACCCCAGGCGACGTCGCGCATCAGCGCGCGCAAGAAGTAATCGACCGCCATCGTGTGCGACTGCCGCGCACCGCTCTTCACCGGCCAGGTGATGGTCGCGAAGTAGCCGTCGCGGCTGAAGGTGAAGCCGCCCAGCGTGAAGGCGCGGTACCCGGTGACCGGGTCCGGCGCAGATGCGTCGACCAATTCGGGGAGGCCGGTCGGGAGCGTTTCGGTGCTTGCCATCGTGCTCGTCCTCTCGTGTCAGCGCATGCAGATCTCGGCCCAACGCTCGCGGGAGAGCGGGCCGAGGATCGTTTGCTGCAGGAACACCGCCGGTTTCGGTGCGGTGAAGCGGTAGGCGGCGCCGGCCGGCAGCAGCGCTTGATGGCCCAGGCCGAGCCGCACCAGGCCCATCCTCTTGCCTTTGGGCTCGCCGGCGACGAGCACCGTGCCCTCGACGTTCGGCGGCACGACGGCGGCGGGGTCGTCGAGTTTCACGAACGCGATCTCGAGCCGGCCGTCCATGACGATCACGAACTCGTCGTGCGAGCACGCGTACCACGGCGACGTCCCCTCGGCCCGAATCGCCTCGATCACGTACTCGAGGTTCTTGCCGACGACCGTCTTCTCGTACGGCTGCGCCTTCGCCGCGACTTCGAAGATGTTGGAAAAGGCGTACTCTTTGACGCTCCCCGAGACCAACTCGACGCTGCCTTTGCGGTAGGCCTCGAGCGAACCGAACACGGTACGCAGACGGGTGGCAGTCTCGACCATGGAAAGAAGCTCCTTTGTTCGGATTCCGAACTTTGGTTCTCTATCCGAACGAAACGGCTGTTAGCGCCCTGAAGGAAACTTCCCTTCGTCAGGAGGCGCGGGCGTTGCTGCGTGGCGCGCGCGCCTGCTCGGCGGCCCGCCGCACGTGCGCGACCGGCTCGGCACCGATCAGCCGCGTGAGGACCTCATATGCCGGCTTGGTCGACTCGGCGAAGACGCGCCGCTCGCTCTCGGAGAGCCGGATGACCTCCATGCGCTTCTCCAGTTCGGCGAACGCGGCTCGGTCGGCGCGCGCGGCGTCCTCACCCTGCCACGCCCCCAAGCCGGCGACGACCGCCTCGATCTGGGCGCGACGGTCGCCGAGCGCACCGAGCCAGGCCGCGTTGGCGACGATCAGCTGCGTCGCATACGAGTGCCCGGTCAGCGTCAGATAGCGCTGGACCTCTTGGACCTTCATGGCGACGCACATCGGCAGCGAATTGCTGGCCTGACCGTCGATCTCGTGCCGGCGCAGCGCATCGTTCAGCTGCGCGAGCGGAACCGGCCGGACCATCGCCTGCCACGCGTCCGCGATCGCAATGTGGACCGGCGCCTCGATCACGCGCAGCCGCAAGCGCTCGATGTCACCCGGAACGCGGATCGGTCGCACGCTGTTGGTGATGTGTTTGAAGCCCGTCTCGACGAAACCGAGTCCGATCAGACCATACGGCGCGAGCGAGCTCAGGATATCCGCACCCCACGGGCCGCTGAGCAGCGCATGGGCGTGGGCCTGGTTCTCCACCAAGTACGGTGCCTCGATCAACTGGATCGCGGGGACGATGTTGCCCAGAATCGCCGCGCTGACGACACCCATCGCGACCTCGCCGCGCCGAATCGCATGCAGGACGTCGCGCTCGCCGCGCCCCTGCGGCGGGACGTTCGTGAAACCAAGCTCCGGGAGCGCGGCCCCGAGTCGGCGCACCAGTTCCTCGGTCCCGCGGCCGGCGACCGAACTCGTCGCTAGCGCGCAGGCGACGCGCGCCGGCGAGAGCGGCGGCACCGTGGCACCGACTTCCATCTCGATCAGGTGGTAGTCGATCGCGTTGACCGAGAGCGTCGACTCGACCGCGTCGGCGTAGTGGGAGCGGGTCGTGCGCAGCAACTGGGCGGCGTTCGACCCGAACTGATCGGATCGGGTCGCCTCGGCCTCGATCGAGCGTTCGACCGCTTCGAACGCCGCTGCCGTCCCACCGACCGCGCTCGCGATCGCGGCCAGCGCGTCGCGGGCGCCGGTCGCCGCAGACTCACCGTCGCGGACCGACGCCTCGGAGGCCTCCGCCAGCTTGGCGGTCTTCTCGCCGCCGGCGCGAACGGCGGTCAGCAACTTCTCCATCTCGGCGGTCGCGGCCCGAGTCGAGTCGGCCAGCTTGCGAATCTCGGCGGCGACGACGGCGAAGCCGCGACCGTGCTCGCCGGCACGTGCGGCCTCGATCGCCGCGTTGAGCGAGAGCAGGTTCGTCCGTTCGGAGACCTCGTGCACGAAGTCGACGATCTCGTCGATCCGGCTCAGGGCGGTGAGGAACTCGCCCATCGTCGCGCTGCTGGAGCGGGCCGCGTCGGCCAGCGTCTCGACAGCGCGGACCAGATGGTCGATCTCGGCACCGGTCGCGGTAACGCGATGCTCGGACTCCCGCGCGCTCTGCGCGGCGCCGCGGACCTCGGTCAACGCGGCGGCCAGGTCGTGCGCGGAGGCGGCGGCGACATCGGCGATCTGCTGCACGGAGACTGCTTGGATCTGGGCGTTCTCGGCGATATTGCCCGACGTCTGACGCAAGCGCTCAGCGGCGCTCTGAAGTTTGCTGGTGACGTCGTCCACGCGCGACGTGTCCTCCGGTTTACCGAATCCGAACATACGTTCCGATGCCCGCTTTGGTTCCTCTCGGGGGACGGAAAGCAATCTCCTTCGGGCAGCGAATGGCTATGCGAACGATGTACACTGTCCGTCCCAACCCAGGCGACGCCGTTCCCGCGCTACCGGCGTCCGATTACGTCCAATCGCTTGCCAAGGGGCTGGCCGTCATCCAGGCGTTCGGGACGGCACGCCGCGCGCTGTCGCTCTCCGAGGTGGCGGTCCGCACCGGGCTGACGCGCGCCGGCGCGCGGCGGCTGCTGCTCACGCTCGAGCACCTCGGGTACGTCGTGCTGGCCGACCGCCGCTTCCGCCCCACGCCGAAGATCCTCGACCTGGGCTACTCCTACCTCGCCTCGCTCGACGTGTGGGACGCGGCGCAGCCCTGCCTCGAGGGGCTGATGGCGGCGCTCGGCGAGACCTGCACCGCGAGCGTCCTCGATGGTGAGGAGATCGTCTGCGTCCTACGCGTGCCGACCGGGCGCATCATGAACGTCAACTTCGGCGTCGGCCGCCGGCTACCGGCGAGCGTCTGCGCGATGGGTCGCGTCTTACTGGCGGGCTTGCCCGGAGCCGAGCTCGAGCACTACTTCGCGACCGCGCGCTTCCCATCGTACACGCCGCGCACGGTCACCGATCCGGCCGTGCTGCGCCGCATCGTCGAGCGCGCGCGAACCGACGACTACGCGCTGGTCGACGGTGAGCTCGAACTGGGGTTGTGCTCGCTGGCGATCCCGTTGCGCGACGGGAACGACCGGGTCGTCGCGGCGATCACCGTCTGCATCCCCGGCGCGCGCGCGACCGAAGCGGAGATGCTCAGCCGCGTCCTGCCGGCGATGCGCGAGACGCGAGCCGGCATCCAAGCGACGATCCGCCGCCAGACCTAGACCGTGTCGGCGTCGTAGATGATGCGGATCGTGCCGACCCGGCGGTCCCGGCAGAAGAGCGCCAGGCACAGGTCGTTGTATACCACGCCGGTGTCGCGGGCGTAGGTGTAGATCGCCCACGGTCGCAGGCCCGCCCGCACCAGCGTACCGCCGCGCTCGCGAAAGCGCGCGTACGGAGTGCGGGGCGGGAGTTGCTCGGCCGCGCCGCCGAGTCCGACCCGCGCGCAGCGCAGGCTCAAGGGGTCCTCGAAGAAACGTTTGATCCGGTTGCCGTTCAGGTCGGCCGCGTGGTCCCCGGTCCAGTCCCGCCGGCAGTCGCGGTAGTGCCCGAAACAGAAGCCGTTGAGATCGACCCCGAACATCGCGACGATCGCCGGATGACGCGGCACGGCGGCGTCGATCAGCGCGTCGATCCCCGTCTCGACCGCCGCGTCGTAGCGCGTCTCGTACTTGGGTGGATCGAAGCCGCTCGGCGGGACACGCGAGACGTCGAACAGGCGCGCCAGTCGCGCGATGCGCGGGCCGGTCAGCTCGACGTAGTCGGTGTCGAAGCAGTCGTCGAAGGCGATCCCGCCCGGCCCGACCGCGGCTTCGAAGACGCCGTCCATCTCGTCCGCGACGGTCAACCCGATCTCGCGGATCTCCTCGGCGACCGTGCCGAGCGGACGGCGGGCGGCCAGCGCGTGCGCGCGCATCCCCAGCATCGCCAGCTCCAGCCGCTGCTCGTCGGCCGCGGAAGCGGTCTCGCTCTCGACCCGGCGCCGTGCGATGTCGGCGGCACTGCGAACGTCGGCCAGCGCGCTCAGTTGCTGCTCGACGATCACCGCGACCTCACCGGCGCGGGACAGCGTCCCTTCCAGCTCGCCGCGCAGCCCGCCGACCGTCTGCTGCATGCGCGTCGCCTCGCGCTCGACCTCGCTGGTTCGCGCGATCGCGTCGTCGGTCGCGCCGCTCATCGCCCGGCTGGCGGCGAGCAACTCGGTCAGCATCGCGCCGATCTCGCCGGTCGCCTGCGCCGTCCCGGTGGCCAGCGCGCGGATCTCGTCGGCGATGACGCCGAAGCCGCTGCCCGCCTCGCCGGCGTGCGCGGCCTCGATCGCGGCGTTGAACGAGAGCAACGTCGTTTCGCTCGAGATCGAGTCGATCAGGTCGAGGATCGCGCCGGTTCGTTCGCCGGCCTCGGAGGTGGCGGCGACGGACGAGGCGGCGCGCTGCACGGCCGCGCGCACCTGCGCGACGCGGTCGAGGCACGCTTGCAGCTCCTCGATCGCGGCGCCGAAGCCGACGCGGATCGCGTCGATCGTCTCGCGCATGCGTTGCGTCGCGCCGGCCGCGACGTTCGCGCCGGCAGCCAGCTCGTCGATCGCGCGCGCGGTCTGATCCAGCAGGCCGCCTAGGCCGTTCAGCGCGCCGGCGATCGCACGCCACTCGTAGCTGTTGCGCGCGATCGCGACCGCGACCTGAGAGACCAGGCCGAGCAGGGCGCGCTCGTCGTCGTCGACTTGCCGTCGCAGCGCGGCGGCCGCCTGACGGACGACGACCGGCACACCCGCCAGATCGACGACGCCGTTGCCGCTCGTCGCGCGCTCGCCGAGTACGGCGCGCCCAATGGCGGCGCGCAGTTGCGCCAACGCGTCGCCGAGCGCGAGTTGGGCGGCCCGGTCCGCGGCGGTCGATCCGTCCTGCGAGTGCTGCGCGATCCGTCCCACGTCCTCGGCGACGCCGGAGAGACCGGCGCTCTGCTGCGCGGCCAGCGCGGCGACCTCGGCGATGGCGCGTTCCAGTGCGAGAACCTGTTCTGCCCGCTCGGCCGAGCGGCTCTGGGCCGCCGAGAGCGCGCCCGCCAGGCCGCGCACGATCCCGGCCGCCTCGTCGATCGCACCTTCGACGCGATCGCTCGCGCCGTGTAGTTCGCGTTCGATCAGCGCGACGTCGCCGGCCGAGGCGGAGGTCGAGACGGCCAGCCGTTTCACTTCGTCCGCGACGATCACGAAACCGCGGCCGCCCTCGCCGAGGTGCGCCGCCTCGATCGCCGCGTTGATCCCCAGCAGCCGCGCTTGGCGAGCGATTCGGCGCAGCCGCTCGAGAAACGCCTGGACGCCGGCCGTCCCCCGCTCGGCGGTGGTGGCGAACGTCGCGGTCGCGTCGACCGTCGTCGCCAGCTCGTCGAGCCGAGCCAGCACCTCGACGATCCCGTCGTCGTACGAGCTGGTCGACTCGGCGACGGTCCGGGTCAAGGCGCGCAGGGCAGCGGCGGTGTCGGCGACGTGCGCGGCGCCGCGGTCGATCTCGGCGATCGCCGTGGTCGTCCGTTCGACGACGGCGGTCTGCTCGGCGGTCGAGGCGACGATCCCGCCGAGTTGGCGCGCGTTGCGCTCGACGTTCTCGGCGGCGGCATCGACGATCGCCCGATAGTCGAGCAGCTCATGGCGCAGCCCGTCGACGAAACGCTGCAGTATGGCGCGGTCGGCGACAGCGAACCCGACCGTCGGCGGAGCGAGGGTGAAGTCGCGCCGCCGCGCCACCTCGTCCAGCCAGCGGGCCAGGACTTCGTCGTCCTCGCCGCGGCCGAACGTGGTCGCGATGCGCTCCTCGTCCTGCTCGAGGCCGGGCGCGGTCGCGACGCGGTCCCGGCCGACGCGGCGGGGGAAGGACGTCGCGACGCGCTGCTCGTCCTCGCCGTTCGGGGAGCTTGCTTGGTCCGTTATGGAAGCGAGCGACTCTTCAAAAGACGCTCGCTCCGAAGCACGCTGGAACAAGGTTTGCAGGGCTGCGGTCCGGCAGCCCCGCTCTCCTGCCCCCGGACGCCCGGAACACCCCGGGCGCCCAGCCTCCTTTTAGACCGCGGCGGGCTGCTTGTCGGGCTGCGGGGTCGTGCGCAGATAGGGCTTGATGGTCTTGTAGCCCGGGAACTTCTGCGCCGCTTCCTCGTCGCTGACCGCGGCCGTGATGATCACGTCCTCGCCCTGCTTCCAGTTCACCGGGGTCGCGACTTTGTAGTTGTCGTTGAGCTGGAGGGAGTCGATGACGCGCAGGATCTCCTGGAAGTTGCGTCCGGTCGCCGCCGGGTAGGTGATCGTCAGTCGGACCTTTTTTTGCGGGTCGATGATGAACACCGAGCGGACCGTCGCGGTCGCCAGGGCGTTGGGGTGGATGAGATCGTAGAGCGTCGAGACCTTGCGGTCGGCGTCGGCGATCAGCGGGAAGTTGAGCGCGGTCCCGCCGACCTCGGCGATATCAGCGAGCCAGCGGCCGTGCTTGTCGACAGGATCGACCGAGAGGCCGATGACTTTGACGTTGCGCTTGGCGAATTCAGGCTGCAGCCGCGCGGTCTCGCCGAGCTCGGTCGTGCAGACCGGCGTGAAGTCCGCCGGGTGCGAGAACAGCACGACCCAACTGTCGCCCGCATAGTCATAGAAATGGAGCGGCCCCTGGGTCGAGTCTTGGGTGAAGTCCGGAGCGGTGTCCCCGAGCTGGAGTGACATTCTTGGTCTCCTTCGATACGGTGGTGAGATGCCGATGCGATAAAAAAGAAACCCCCGCCGCCGGCGGAGGTCTCGTGCGGTCTGCGGAGCGAGGTCCGTCAGTCCAATCCGAAACCGGGCCGGCCCAGGTGGGGGCAGCACAGACAGCGGCACATCGGGGTGCTGGCAGTTTCGAACACGGACCTCAACGCTACCATACGACCCCAAACGGGGTCAAACGCCGCCGGGTTGCGGCTTGGCGCCTGTTTGGGTGGCCCGCAGGGCTCCCTTTTTGCGCACCGGAAAGGCAAGCGAGAAAGGAGGCCTCTTGCAAGGACGCCGCTCCTACGCCGGCTGGATCGCCGGTGCCGTCATCCTGATTGCCATCCTGTTCGTCGTGTCGACGTACAACACGCTGGTACGCCTGGACCAAGCCGTCGACGCCCAATGGGGTCAGGTCCAGAACGTCTACCAGCGCCGCGCCGACCTGGTGCCCAATCTCGTCGCGACCGTCAAAGGCGCCGCCAACTTCGAGAAGAGCACCTACCTCGCCGTGACGGAAGCGCGGGCCAAGGTCGGACAGCTGCCCACCTCGGCCGTGCAGAGCGCCCCCACCGACCCGAAGGCCTTCGCGCAATACGAACAGGCGCAGAATCAGCTCGGCGCCACGTTGTCGCGCCTGTTGGTCACGGTCGAGAACTATCCCGATCTGAAGGCCAGCCAAAACTTCTTGACCCTGCAGTCGCAGCTCGAAGGGACGGAGAACCGCATCGCGGTCGAGCGCAGACGGTACAACGAAACGGCGCAAGCGTTCAACACCGCCCGCGACACCGCACCGACCGTCTTCATCGTCGGTTGGTTCGGACCGCGCTTCAACGAGAAGGCCTACTTCCAAGCGCAGCCCGGCGCGCAGACCGCTCCCACCGTCGACTTCTCGAAATGACGCGCGCCGAGAGCCATCGCATCCGCGACGCGCTGCGCCGGGCGGAAGCGGGCACCTCCTCGCGCCTGGCGGTGCGCATCGTCCCCGATGCCTCGCTCGATGCGTTCGAGCGCGCGAAGGCCGAGTTCCTCAGCGGTGGCCTCCAGACGCATCCCGCGGCGAACGCAGGGCTCATCCTGGTCGCGCCCAAGGCCCGTTCGTTCGCGGTGCTCGGCGATCGGGCGCTGCACGAACGGGTCGGACAGGCGTTCTGGGACGACGTCGTCGCAGAGATGAGCGACGCGTTCAAAACCGGGACGATCGTTGACGGCATCGTGCTCGGCATCGACCGGCTCGGCGCCGCCCTCCACCAGCATTTCGCCCAAACCGCGCCGTGATCGCCGCGCTCGTCTTCCTGCTCGCCGCCCTCACCATACCGCCGGCGCCGACGCACTACGTTACCGATACCGTCGGCGCGCTGAGCCCCTCCGCACGGGACTCGCTCGAAGGCGAGCTGCGCGGTTTCGAGACGGTCTCCGGTCATCAGGTCATCGTCTGGATCGGCGACACCACCGGTGGAGCGCCGCTCGAAGAGTGGACCTCCGAGGCGGCGGAGCGCTGGAAGGTCGGTCACAAGGGCAAAGACGACGGCGCGATCCTGTTCCTGTTCATGCACGATCGCAAGGTGCGCATCGAGGTCGGCTACGGCCTGGAACCCAAGCTCACCGATGCCCAGTCCGCGCAGATCATCTACGATCAGATTCTGCCTGCGATGCGCAGCGGCGACGTCGACGGCGCCGTGCAGCACGGCGTGGACCGCATGCTGACGGTCATCGATCCGGCCGCGGCATCGACCTTGGCCACCGTCGCGACGCCGCCACCATCGGATGACGACAACGGCATCGGCGAGGGCTTCGCCGCACTCGTGTTCTTCCTACTGATCGCGACCTTCTTGTTTGCCGTCGTCATCACGATCGTTCGGCGCGGCAAGCCACACGGAGATTGGCTCGATTCGTTCCTGATGTCCAGCGTCGCCGGGCGCGGGAGCGCCTGGGGCGGCTTCATCGCGGGTGGCGGCGGTGGATTCGGCGGCGGCGGCTTCTCCGGCGGCGGCGGAGGTTTCGGCGGCGGCGGCGCCTCCGGCGGTTGGTAGCGCCGCGGGTTAGCCGCCGGACAGGGCGCCGATGATGAGCAGTGGTTCGGCGCCGGTCGCGACCGCGTCGGGGAGGGGGGCGTCGGGGGAGTCGTGCGAGAGGTCGCGTTCGCAGGCGAAGAATCGCACGAACGGCCGCCGCCGCCGCGTGCCGTGGTCGCGAATCGTGCCGCGCAGCATCGGGTAACGCTCCTCGAGCGCGTCGAGGACGGCGCTCGCGGTCGCCTCGCCCGCGAGCTCGATGTGCACCTCGCCCGGCAAACGCGCCAACGCGCGCAGGTTCGCCGGCAGCACGACTCGGATCACGGCAGCGTCTGGACCTCGACGGAGAGCACCGCCGGCAGATCGCGCACGATCGGAGCCCAGCGCTCACCGGCGTCGGCCGACGCATAGACCTGGCCACCCGTCGTACCCACGTACAGGCCGCACGCGTCGAGGGTGTCGACGGCGGTCGCGTCGCGCAGCACGTTGACGTAGCAGTTGCTCTGCGGCAGCCCGTTGGTGAGCGGCTCCCATTCGTGGCCGCCGGTGCGGCTGCGGTAGACGCGCAGCTTCCCCTCGTAGGGAAAGTGGTGCGAGTCGCTGGTGATGGGGACGACGTAGATCGTCTCCGGCTCGTGTGCGTGCACTTCGATCGGAAACCCGAAGTCGGTCGGCAGGTTCCCGCTGATCTCGTGCCACGATTCACCGGCGTCGTCGCTGCGCATCACGTCCCAGTGCTTCTGCATGAACAGC
>JBEKLD010000037.1:0-21272 GCA_050010375.1 Vulcanimicrobiaceae bacterium | reverse complement strand
GCGGCCAAGGTCGCCGCTGCCTGCACCAGCGCCTCGCCGGCCCGTGCGACCGCGTCGGCCTGCCGAGCCGAGGCTAAGTGCGGCCGGGCTAGATCGAGCAGCTCGCCCTGCCAGCCGGCGGCCGCGATCGCCACGCGGACGGCGGCCAGCGTCGCCGGGTCGTAGGCCGAACCGTGCAGCGCGTCGGCCTCGGCCGGCTCGCGCTGCGCGAAGCCGACGGCGCCGAGATCGCGCTTGTTGAACAGGACGACCCGCGGCCGGTCGCGGGTCGCGGCGAGGACCGCCTCGGCGTCGGCGTCGAGCGCGACCGAGCCATCGACGACGACGAGCGCCAGCGCGGACGTGGCCAGGACGCGCTCGGTCCGCGCGATCCCCAGCCGCTCGATCGGGTCGGCGGCCGCGGCGCGCAGCCCGGCGGTGTCGAGGACGCGCACGAGCACCCCGTCGACCGCGAAGCGCTCCTCGATCACGTCGCGGGTCGTCCCCGGGAGGTCCGAGACGATCGCCCGTTCCTCGCCCAGCAGCCCGTTGAGCAGCGAGGACTTCCCCGCGTTGGGCGGCCCGACGATCGCCAGCGACACCCCCTCGCGGACCAGCCGGCCGCGCTCCCAGTCGCCGACCAACTCGTCGAGCGCAGACGCGGCGGCCGCGACGGCGGCGCCGACCTCGTCGCGGGCCGGCTCGGGGACCTCATCGGGGTAGTCGATCGCGCCGGCGAGCCGCTCGAGGATCGCCACCAGCGGCGCCTGGATCGCGTCGATCGCCGTGCGCAGACCGCCGGCCAGGTTCGCCTGGGCGGCCCGCGCCGCCGCCTGCGACTCGGCCTCGATCACGTCGGCGACCGCCTCGGCGGCACTCAGGTCGAGCTTGCCGTTGAGGAACGCACGGCGCGTGAACTCGCCGGGTCCGGCCGCCCGCGCACCGGCCAGCAAGACCGCCCGCAGCGTCTCGCGGGCGATCAGCGGGCTGCCGTGCACGTGCAGTTCGAGGACGTCTTCGCCGGTGACCGTATGCGGCGCGTCCATCGCGATCGCCAGGCCGCGGTCGAGGACCGCGCCATCGGCATCGAGGATCTCGCCGTAGGTCGCGACCCGGTCGCGCAGCGGCGCGCGGGCGCGGAAGACGCGGGCGGCGATCGCACGGGACGCCGGCCCGCTGCAGCGCACGATCGCGATCGCACCGCGGCCGGGCGGAGTCGCGACCGCCGCGATCGTCTCCATCGGCGTTACTCGGTCGCGGCGGCGTCCTTCGGGAAAACGACGAGTCGGCGCTCGGGCTCGACGCCTTCCGACTCGGTCCGCACGAACGGCGAATCGGCCAGCGCGAGATGGACGATTTTGCGTTCCGAGGGCAGCATCGGCTCGAGCGCGATCGGCCGCTGCTCGCGCACGACTCGTTCCAGCGTTGCCAGCGCGAGCGTCTTGAGCTGATCGGCGCGCCGCGCGCGATAGCCCTCGGCGTCGATCGTGTAGTAACGCCGGTTCGTGCGCACGCCGACGTTGATGATGTTGTTGTAGATCAGGTTGAGCGCTTCGAGCGTCTTGCCCTCGCGTCCGATCAGCGCGGCCAGCTTGGGACCGCGCACTTCGAAGTACTCGCCCTCGCTGCGCGCGATGTAGACGATCTCGACGTCGTCGAGTCCCATCCGGCCGAGGATCTCCTCGAGCAGCGCGCGCGCCGGCTTGGCCGCCTCCGGCTCGACCGACGGCGTCGCCGGCTCGTGATCGCGCGGCGGCCCGCCGCGGCGGCGACCCCCGTCGCCCTCGCTCGGCCCGCGCCGCGTCGGTGGGCGGCCGCCGGGGCCGCCGCGTCGCCCGCCGGGCGCGCGCCGGCGCCCGCCTTCGAATCCGTCTTCGCTCATCGCCGGGACCGCTTCTTCGGACGATAGGTGCGCTTCCCGTTGGTCGCGGCATCGCCGTTGGCAATCTTCCCGCCCGGCCGCGCGGCGGCGTCGCCGGCGGCGGTCGGCGCGGGCGCGGCCGGCGTCGCGGCCACCAGCGCCGGCCGTCCGATCCCGAACTTGCGGAACATGTAGAACTGTTGCGCGACGGTGAACACGTTGGTCGCCAGCCAGTAGATATACAGCGCCGACGCCCAGCGGTATTTGAAGCCGAAGAACGCGATCATCGCCGGTGAGACGAAGGCCATGATCTTCTGCGTCTGCGCCTGCTGCGGATCGGTCGACGGCGGGCTGCCGTAGCGGACCGTGAAGTACATCGAGACGACGTACAGCACCAGCAAAAAGATGTCCGGCACCGCCAGGCTCGTCGCCAAGATCGGCTGATGGAACATCGCGTTGACGGCCGGCGCGATCGGCGAGCCGATCCACAGCCAATGCTCGGTGCGAAAGTCTCCGATGCGCGACTGAATCGCCCAGTACAGCCCGATCAAGATCGGAAACTGGAGCAGCATCGGGAAGCAGCCGGCCAGCGGATTCACGTTGTGCTCTTTGTAGAGCGCCATGATCGCTTGGTTCTGGCCCTGCTGATCGCCCTTGAACTTGGTCTGGATCTGCTTGACCAGCGGCTGGACTTTCTGCATCTCCGCCATCGAGCGGAACTGCATCGCGGCCAGCGGCCAGAGCACGATGCGCACGACCAGCGCCAGCGCGATCAGCGCCCAGCCGTACGACGGGATCAGGCTATGGATCCCCGTCAGCACCTGGCTCAGCGCGTGAACCAGGGGATCGAAGAAGACGTTTGCGGCGAGCACGGGCGTCAAGGGGTCAGGGGGCCTTTCGGTGGGGGACCGGGTCGTAGCCGCCCGGGTGCCAGGGTCCGCAGCGCAGCAGACGGCCCAGCGCCATCGTACCGCCTCGCAGCATCCCGTGTTTCTCGATCGACTCCTGCGCGTACTCCGAACAGGTTGGGGCGAAGCGACAGGCCGGCGGGAGCACGGGTGAGATCAGCCGGCGGTAGAGGCGGAGCGCCGCGAGCGCCACGGCTTGGATCATGCGGCGGCTCCAAAGATCCGCTCGACCTCGCCGACCAACGCCGGGAAAGCGAGCTCACCGGCACCCGGCCGGGCGATGAAGACGACGTCGCGCCACGGGGGCGCGCCGAGCGGGTAGCGGTCGAGGATCGCCTTGAGGCGGCGGCGCAGCCGGTTGCGGACCACCGCGCCGCCGACCGTCCCGGCGACCGTGATCCCGACGCGGGTCCGGCGGCGCCCCTCGGCGACGAAACAGGTCAGGTAGGTCCCGGCGCTCCGCCTCCCGCGGCGCGTGACGCGGGTGAAGTCGCCGCGGCGCCGGAGGGAGTCGTACGCCCGCAACGGATCAGACCGCCAGGCGGTGGCGGCCCTTCTTGCGGCGCGCCGCGAGGACGCGGCGGCCGTTCTTCGTTTGCATCCGGGCGAGAAAGCCGTGGACGCGCTTGCGACGCCGATTATGCGGCTGATAGGTCCGCTTCACGGAACGAGTACTCCTGAGCTGGGGCCGAGCAAGCCGGCCCCTTCGAGTGATGCGACGGATCAGTATACGGGTCGAGCCGTCCGAGCGTCAAGGAAAAGCTTCGATCCGCGAATAGTTCCTAACTTATCCACGCCCTGTGGAGAGGCCTGTGGATAGCGCGCAGGGGCGACGGCCCGCCGAGGCCTGTCCGACGCGGCTTCCTGCCGGTTTTCGCGCCCGGGCGAAAGCCGTGGAAAGCGTCGGCCAGCCTTGTCCCGGCGTGGGTGCCCTCCCTGTGGAAAAGTGTATAACTCCGGGGGAAAACCCCGCAGGAAGCCACCCCCGCCGGGCCAATGCCCATCGCTCATTCTCCCCCCGCGGCGTCTGCTGGCGGGGCGGATCATGCAGTGGACGGTAACGGAATGCACCAGACCAGCACGGCGGTTCCCCGGGATCTCTGGACCGCGGCGCTCGAACGTCTCGAGCCTCGGTACAACAAACCGGTCTTCGAGATGTGGCTCAAGCCGATGCGGCTGGTCGATCTCACGCCGTCCGAGATCGTGCTGGCGGTGCAGACCACCTTCGCCCGCGATTGGGTCGAGAACCGGCTCAAGTCCGATATTACGGCCGTGCTGCACGATCTGCTCGGGGCCGAGATCGCGCTGCGGGTCGTGGTCGACCCCGGCGCCGAGACCCATACGCCGGCGACCGCCGTCCCGGCCGCCAAGGCCGCCCCGGCCGACGACCTGCGCATCGGCCACCTCAACCCGCGCTACACCTTTGACGACTTCGTCATCGGAAACTCGAACCGCTTCGCGCACGCGGCTGCGCTCGCCGTCGCCGATGCGCCGGCGATGGCCTACAATCCGCTGTTCCTGTACGGCGGCGTCGGGCTCGGCAAAACCCATCTGATGCACGCCATCGGGCACCGGGTGCTGGCTCACAACCCGAGTTCGAACATCGTCTACGTCTCCTCGGAGAAGTTCACCAACGAGTTCATCATCGCGATCAAGAACAACCAGACGGTCGAGTTCCGCAACCGGTACCGCCACGTCGACGTGCTGTTGATCGACGACATCCAGTTCCTCGAAGGCAAAGAGCAGACGCAAGAGGAGTTCTTCCACACCTTCAACTCGCTGCACGAGGCGCAGAAACAGCTGGTCATCTCGAGCGATCGCCCGCCGAAAGAGATCCAGACGCTCGAGTCGCGCCTGCGGTCGCGGTTCGAGTGGGGTCTGCTGACCGATATCCAGCCGCCGGATTTCGAGACCCGTGAGGCGATCCTGCGCAAGAAGGCCGAGACCGAGAAGGTCCCGGTCCCTGACGAAGTCTTAGCGTTCATCGCGAAGGTGATCCCCTCGAACATCCGGGAACTCGAGGGCTCGCTGATCCGCGTCGTCGCGTTCGCCTCGCTTACGAAGTCGGCGATCACCGTCGAGCTCGCCTCCGAGGTTCTCAAGAACGCCGTGGCCCAAGCCCCGATGCACCGTGTCACCATCCCGCTGATCAAAGAGCGCGTCGCCAAGCACTACGGCATCTCGATCAAGGAGATGGAAGCGCAACGGCGCGACCAGCGCGTGACCTTGCCGCGTCAGATCGCGATGTACATCGCCTGGCAGCTCACCGGCGCATCGTTGCCGCAGATCGCACGCGAGTTCGGCAAGAAAGACCACACGACGGCCATGTACGCGCGCGACAAGATCGCCGACATGATGGACGCTGAGGAGGCTTTCCGCAACAAAGTGCGCTCGCTCGTCTCACAGATCCAAACGGAATAGCTGGGGCCGCGGCCGGGCTGCGCGGGCGGCGGCTGGGAGCCCCGGCCCAGCGAGCTCACATTTTCCCTCCCCGCGCTGGGCACAGGGCCGCCTGCGACCCGTGGAAAAACGGGATGGTCGCACATCGCGGGGATAGCGGGGACACCGGGTCGCCCGGGTCCACAACCTGGATGGGGCGCAAACCGCTGCGGGACAGAGCGGGCGACGTCTCTCCCCGCTGTGCACCGCCTTACTGCTAGTACGACGATTCTTCTTTACTTATGACACGGCGACGGACCGACGCCGGGACGGTGGATCAGTGAAGTTCACGTGCAGTACCAAGGACATCGCCTCTGCCGTCGGCGCGGCGAGCAAGGTCGTCAACGCGCACACGACGGTGCCGATCCTCTCGAACGTCCTGCTCACCGCCGATGACGGCGGGATACGCGTACGGGCGACCGACCTCGAGCTGACCCTCGAGCAATCGTTCCCGGCCGAGATCGCCGAAATCGGTGCCGTCACCGTCCCGGCCAAGCTGTTCAGCGGCTACCTCGGCAATTTGCCGGCCGGCTTGTTGGAACTGACCGGCTCGCCGTCGCGGGCCTCGGTCAAAGCCGAACGCTCGAACTACGATTTTCACGCGCTGCCTGCCGATGAGTATCCTCCGCTCCCGGCGGCACAAAAAGGCGCCAGCTTCGCCCTCGGTGCGAAGCGCTTCCGGGACGGCGTCAACGCGACGATCTTCGCGGCTTCGAGCGAGGAGGCACGCGGAGCGGTGCTGATGGGGACGCTGCTCGAGCTCAAAGGCGACCAGATCACGTTGGTCGCGACCGACGGCTACCGCCTCGCCCGCTGGACGTCGACCCTCGAGCGCCCGATCGAGGGCAGCGCGCGCTACATCGTCCCGTCGCGGGCGCTGAACGAAGCGGCGCGAAACCTCGGCGCTGCCGAGCAGGTCGAGATCGCGGCGCTCGGCGCGCAGGCGAACCAGCTGCAGTTCACCGCCGGCACGACCTCGATCGTGGTGCGGCTCGTCGACGGGCAGTACCCCAACTACCAGCAAGTGATCCCGGCCAAGTTCGACCGGCGAGTGATCGCCAACACGCAGGCGCTGATCGGCGGCTTGCGGCGCGCCGAGCTGGTCGCCGGGGACCGCGCCTCGATGGTCAAGCTCGAGGTCAGCAACCAAACGCTGATGATCACCGCCAAGTCCGACGTGACCGGCAACGCCTACGAGGAGTTGGAAGTCGAGCAGACCGGCGAGGACCTGGCGATCGCCTTCAACGCGCGCTATCTGGTCGAGATCCTCAACCACGTCGACTCACCGCAGACGATCCTCGAATTCCTCGGCCCGCTCTCGCCGGCCGCGATCCGCCCCTTCGAACCCAGCGACGCCGGCGAACAACTCTACGTCCTGATGCCGCTGCGGCAATAAGCGTGGGACTACTCGACGCGCTCGAGCACGTCGGGGGCTTCGATCACGGGGCGTGCGACGCACTCCTGCGTGCGCAGCACATCGACGTCGGCATAAACCTCTCGCAAGGCGGGGATGCAGCGATCTACGGCGGCTCCCTCTTCTTCCTCGCGTGGACGGCCCTGCTATTCGTGACGACGTGGCGCGCGTTCCGAGGCGAGCGGTTCTGGGCGGCACGCCCGCGATGGGGTGGTGTCTTCGGGTGCGCCTGGGGCATCTTTCTCTGCGTGCTCCAGATACGGCAGGTCGGGGAGTACGTCACGACCTGCCGCGCCGTGATGCACACCGTCGGCACGTGAAGGTCGAGCGGCTTCGACTCGCGGCGTTTCGCAACTACGAGAGCCTCGACTTTGCGCCGGAGTCGGGGCTCAACGTTCTGGTTGGGCCGAACGCGCAAGGGAAATCGAATCTGCTGGAGGCGCTGGCGATGTTGGCGACGGGGAAGTCGTTTCGTACGCGGCGTGAAGCGGAGCTGATCCGCGAGGGCGCCGAGCGTGCTGAGGTCTCCGGCGAAGCGCACATCGCCGCCGGTGAGATTCGGCTGCGCTGCACGATCGCGCGCACGCCGGTCGGGACGCGCAAGAGCTTCGAGGTCAACGGCGGCGCGGTCGGCTTCGGGCGGTTCCTCGGGCGGACGCGCGTCGTCACCTTCGTGCCGGCCGACTTGCAGTTGGTCTCCGGCGGTCCGGCGTTGCGCCGCGCGTTTCTCAACGGGGCGCTGGCGCAGCTCTCGCCGACCTACTACCGCGACCTGGTGTTATACCAGAAGATCGTCGCGCAGAAGGCCGCGCTGCTGCGCGGTGCGATCGCACCCGACCGCCAGCTGTTGCTGGCCTACAACGACGAACTGGTCCGCCCGGCGAGCGCGCTGATCGCGGCGCGGCGCGCGTTCGTCGACGAGCTCGCCGCCGCGACGAACGCGATCGCGGCGCGCTGGCACGGGACGCGCGAGCAGCTCAGCATCGTCTACGCGCCCAGCCCCGACGGCGACGTCGCGGCGGCGCTCGCCGCGCAGGTCGAGTCGGAGCTGCGCCGGCGCACGACCTTGGTCGGCCCGCACCGCGACGAGGTGCGCTTCCTGGTCGACGGGCGGCCGCTGGCGGCGTTCGGCTCGCAGGGGCAGGCGCGCACGGCGGTGCTGGCGCTCAAGGTCGCCGAATACGACGTCATGCGCACGCGCAGCGGCGACGCGCCGATCCTGGTCCTCGACGACGTCCTCAGCGAGCTCGACGCGGAGCGGGCCGCCGGTTTCCTCGGCGCGCTGGCCGGCTACGAGCAGGCTTTCTTGACGGCGACCGAGGCGCCGACGGGGCTGTCCGGCGGGACGGCCTGGGCGGTCCGCGCGGCGAGCGTGACCCGGTGCTAAAGCTCGGCGCGGTCCTGGACGGCTGGCGGCCGCGCCCCGGCGCCGGCGGCGACCCGCTGGCCGCCGCGCGCGGCGTCTGGGCCGAGCTGGTCGGCGCCGACGTCGCTCGGGCCGCGCAGCCGGTCGCGATCGAGCGCGACGTGTTGATCGTGCTGACCAACTCGTCGGCCTGGTCGCATCAACTGGCCTTCCTCGAACCGGAGATCATGCGCGGGCTGCGGGCGCTGCCCGAGACGCGCACGCTGGTCCGGCTGCGCTTTCGGGTCGGCACGATCCGCAAGCCGGCGGGCGGAGCGGGTGGCGGCCCCGGCCGGCGCCGCGGCGCGGCCGCCGTGCCGAGCGAACCACCGGCGGGGACGCTCGACGATGCGCTGGCGCGCCTGCGGCGCGCGGTCGAGCGCTCGCGGGCCGCGCATCGGGCGGCCGGTGGGACGTTCTGCGCGCTCTGCGAGGCGGCGGTCGACGTCGGCCCGACCTGCACGCCCTGCCGCGACGATGCGATCCGCCGCCAGCGCTTCGCCTGCGAGCGGCTCCTGTTCGAGGCGCCGTGGCTCGGCTCCGAGGACGTGCTGGCGCTGGTCCCGGGGCTGACCGCCGAGGCCTACGACCGGATTCGGCGCCAGTTGCTGCGCGGCTGGTGGGACGAGCTGCGGCGCGCCGCCACGCTGCACCGACTGCGCCAGCCGATCGACCGCATCCGGCTGCGCAAGCTGGCCAGCTCCTTCGTCCTGCTCGAGACGCGCATCGACCCGACGCGCTTGGAGCTCGACTCGCCGCTGCGGAAGAATGCGCTTGGCGAGCTGTTCGAGTTCGTGCGAGCGATCGAGACCGGCGTCGAGTAAAATGGGCCCCCGACGGCGAAGAGTACGTGTCGGATGAACGAATACACGGGCGAACAAATCGAGGTCCTCAAAGGACTCGAGGCAGTTCGCAAGCGCCCCGGCATGTACATCGGCAACACCGCCGACCGGGGGCTCCACCAATTGGTCTTCGAAGCGGTCGACAACGCGGTCGACGAAGCGCTCGCCGGCTACGCTACTGTGATCCGGGTCGTCCTCCACAAGGACGGCTCGTGCAGCGTGACCGACGACGGGCGCGGGATCCCGGTCGACATGCACGCCGAGGAGAAGCTCCCGGCGGTCGAGGTCGTCATGACGATCCTGCACGCCGGCGGGAAGTTCGGCAAGGGCGGCTACAAGGTCTCGGGCGGCCTGCACGGCGTCGGGATCTCGGTCGTCAACGCGCTCTCCGAGTGGATGATCACCCGGGTCAAGCGCGACGGTTGGGAGTGGGAGATCCGCTTCCAGCGCGGCATCACGACGCAGAAGCTCAAGCGCCTCGGCCGAGCCGAAGGGACCGGGACCTTCCAGTGGTTCAAGCCCGACCCGCAAGTGTTCGAGACGCTGGAGTTCTCGTGGAAGACGCTCGAGAACCGGCTGCGCGAGCTGGCCTTTCTCAACCGCAAGCTGTCGATCACGCTGCGCGACGAGCGCCCCGAAGAACCCAAGGAGAAGCTCTACTACTACGAGGGCGGGATCGTCTCGTTCGTCGAGTGGCTCGATGAGAACAAGGAAGAGATCACGCCGGTGATCTCGACCAACGGCGAACGCGACGACGTCGTGGTCGAGTGCGCTTTCCAGTACACCGACAGCTACAACGAAGTCGTCTACGCGTACGCCAACAATATCAACACGATCGAAGGCGGGATGCACTTGACCGGGTTCCGCACCGCGATCTCCGGCATGGTCAACGACTATGCGCGCAAACGCGGGATGCTCAAGGAATCCGACGCCAACCTCTCGACCGACGACTGTATGGAGGGCTTGACCGCGATCGTCTCGGTCAAGCTCCAAGACCCGCAATTCGAAGGCCAGACGAAGACCAAGCTGGGCAACGCGAAGATCCGCCCGATCGTCAACGCGCTGGTCAGCGAGCGGCTCGACTTCTTCCTCGAAGAGAACCCCAAGTACGCCCGCGCGATCGTCGACAAGTGCATGCAGGCGATGCGGGCCCGCGAGGCCGCCAAGAAGGCGCGCGATCTGACCCGCCGCAAGAGCGTGCTCGAAGGCAGCGGGCTCCCCGGCAAGCTGGTCGACTGCAAAGAGAGAGACCCCGCGCTCTCCGAGCTGTTCCTGGTCGAGGGCGACTCGGCCGGTGGGACCGCCAAGGGCGGCCGCGATCCGAACACCCAGGCGATCCTCCCGCTGCGCGGCAAGATCCTCAACGTCGAGAAGGCGCGGATCGACAAGATGCTCGCCAACGAAGAGATCCGCACGATGATCACCGCGCTGGGCGCGGGGTTCGGCGACGACTTCGACGTCGCCAAGCTGCGCTACCACAAGATCATCATCATGACCGACGCCGACGTCGACGGCTCACACATCCGCACGCTCTTGCTGACCTTCTTCTACCGCAAGATGAAGCCGTTGATCGAGAACGGCTACGTCTACATCGCGCAGCCGCCGCTGTTCGGCGTGCGCAAGGGGAAGAAGCAGTGGTGGGCCTTCACCGACGTCGAGCTGCAGCAGATCTTCAACGGTGACGATCCCAAAGATTTCACCATCCAGCAGTTCAAGGGGCTGGGCGAGATGGACGCCGAGCAGCTGGCGGAGACGACGATGGACCAGACGTCGCGCCGCTTGAAGCGGGTCGAGCTCGACGAGGCCAGCGAGGAGGCCGAAAAGGTCTTCACCGAGCTGATGGGCGAGAAGGTCGAGCCACGCAAGGCCTTCATCCAGGAGTACGCGCGGACCGTTCGCAACCTCGACCTCTGAGCGTCTTCTAATCGGCCGGCCTCCAGGTGCCGGCAAGCCGCGCGCACGAAGGTTTGCCGCCATGCGCGCCGGGAGACGACGAAAGCCGTGGTCCGTTTGAAGGCGTCGCGTCGAGCGGTGATCGCCACCGCGGTCGTCGCGGCGCTGCTGCTGGTGACCCTCGCCGCGCGCAACCTGATCGCGCGCGGCCTGATCGAGGGCATCGTCTCGCTCGCGACCGGCTACCAGGTCCGGATCGGCGACGAGCGGCTCGGGACGACGCACGCGGTCTTCTTCGACGTGCACGTCAGCAAGAACGGCGACCCGGTCCTGGCCGCGCAGCGCATCGACGTCGACTACGCGCTGCGCGACATCTTCCCCGGCGGCAGGCACCGCTACGGGTTCGCCGCCATCGCGATCCAGCGCCCGGTCCTCACCATCACCCGGCACCGCGACGGCAGCCTGACCTTCACCCGACCCGGCGGTAGCCCGGCGACCCCGCCGGAGCCGTCCCGCCGGGCCGCCGCTCCGCTCTACTTCACCGCCCGGGTGCGTGACGGCGAGATTCGCCTGGTCGACCAGGCGCCGCGCACGCCGGACCTCGCCGAGCAGCGGATCGAAGACGTCACGATCGACGCCTCGGTCCAGTCGGATGAACGCACCACCGCGCGGGTGGCGGGGATCCTGGTCGCGCGTCGCGCCACCGGTGCGCCGCCGAGCCGCTATCCGCTCGAGGTGCGCTCGCTGATCGACGTCCCGCGCGGGATCGCGCTGCATACGTTCCGCGCCGCGCAGTTGCCGATCCGCGGCGTGCTCGGCTTCCTGGTGCACAGCAAGGCGGTGCGCTTCGACGACGGGATCGTCGACGGTCTCGACGTCGAGATCTACGCGCTGGCGCCCAAAGCCGGCGAAGACTTCCAGTATCGGCTCGGCGGCGCGGGGCATTTCGACGGCGTTCGGGTCGCGGTCACCGCGATGGCGAAGCCGATCCGCGACTTGCACGGCCCACTGATCTTGACCGACGACGCGCTCGCCTTCGGCGCGGTCGACGGCACGCTGGCGGGTATGCCGTTGCGCGGGCGCGGCGTGTTGTACGGCCTCTTGCACAAGCCGGTCTTCCAATTGGGGATCGCGGCCGACGGCGATGCCAGCCAACTGCGCACGCTCTTCCCGTTCGCGAAGAAGCTCCCGCTGCGCGGGCCGATGCGCTTGCGCACGCTGCTCGCGTCGAGCCTGAACGATCCGCTGATTCGAACCTGGGTGCAGGCGCCGCACCTGGCCTACGACCGCTATCCGTTCCAGGCACTCGACGGCGTCGTCGACTACGCGACCGGCGCGGTCGTGCTGCACGGTTTTCACGCGCGTTTCGGAAGCGTGCGCATCACTTTGGGTGGAACGGTACTGATCGCCAAGGTCGGCGATACGCTCGGCTTCGTCGTGCACGCCGCGGGCTCGGGTGCGGAGTTCCCCTACACCGATGCGGTCGCACCCGACGCGCAGGTCGGCTTGACGGCGCTCGTCGGGCAGCCACCACACGCGGGGTTCAACGCGCGCGGAACGCTCGCACTCGACGGCGGCACGACCGGCGGCGCGACCTTCTCGCTCGACCAACACGGCGTCGGGACGTTCGGCCCGTTCGCCTTCGGTCGCGCCGACGGCTCGACGTTCCGCGGCGGTTTCGAACTGGAACGACCGCTCTCGGCCAGCGCCGGCTGGTTGCACCTGCGCAACTACCGGCTGGCGGCGCGGCGCGCGCCGGCGCTCCCCGGCGTGCGTCTGCCGATGTTCCCGCCGATCGGCGGCGTCCTCGACGGCGACGTCGCCGCCGCCGGGACGCCCAGCATCTTCGGCCTCGCCGGCACGGTCGCCGGACGTCAGATGCAGTTCCTGGGCGTCGACATCGGCAGCGGAACGGTGCGTCTGGCCGGGACGTTCCGCGAGTTGCTGTTGCAGCAGATCCGGGTCGACGGGCCGCTGGGACGGTTCGCCGGGAACGGCGCGGTCAGCGCCGGCGGCGTCGCGGTCGAAGGTCAATACGACGGCAACCTGACCGCGCTCGAGCGGTTCGTCCCCGGCGTCGGCGCGCGCGGCGCGGTCCACGGCGTGCTGCGAGTCGCGGACGCCGACGACCGGCTCGTCATCCAGACCACCGGCGCCGATCTGCGCGGCGCCAGCGTGCGCGGCATCCCACTGGAGCAGGTCGCCGGGACGATGGCGATCCAGGGGAAAGCGATGCGGCTGGTCGCCGCCGACGGGACCGTCGCCGACGGACACGTCGCCGCCGTCGATCTCGGTGGGCCGTTCCTGGTCTCGATCCCGGGCGTTCGGGCGGCCGACCTGCGTTCGACCGGGGTTCCTCTCGATGCCGGCCTGCTCACGGTCTTCGGCCGAGCCGACCTGCGCGCCGAGCCGCGCTTCGACGGCCTGGTCGCGGTCAGCGGCGGACGCGCCGCCGGCTATCCGGTCAGCGGCCACGCCGTCGTCGACTTGGCCGGGCGGGAAGCGCGCATCGGGCGCGGTGTCGCCGCGGTCGGCTCCACCTACGGCGACGTCGACGGCCGGGTCAGCGGGATTGGCCTCGGCGACGCCTACGACTTACAGGCCTGGGTTCCGATCGGCGAGATCGCCGAGGTCGCGCGAACCGCGCACCTGCCGGTGCGCTGGCTCGAAGGGAGCTTCACCGCTCAAACGCACGTCGGCGGCGCCGGGGCGCGGCCACTGATCGCCGGGACGGTCGCCGCCAGCGAAGGGTCGTACAACGGGCTGGCCTTCCGCGATGCCAGCGCGCGGCTCTTCGCGAGCCCGGCCGGGCTGCGCGCGCAAGACGGAGCGATCACGGTCGGCTCGACGCGGGCGCAGGTCAGCGCCTCGTACGCACCGGGAGCGTTCGCGTTCGACGCGCGCAGCGCGCAAGCCGACTTGGCCGACTTCGACGACTATTTCGACGCGAGCGAGACGCTGGCCGGCACCGGCAGCGTCGCCGTCGCGTTCAGCAGCGACGGCCGCTCGACGACCAGCGACGGACGCGTCGCGCTGCGCGGGCTGCGGTACCGGCAGTTCAGTTTCGGAACGACCGACGCGACCTGGTCGTCGCGCGGCGGCGCGATCGGCGCGACGGTGGCGCTGCAGGGGCCGGGCGGGAACGCCGAGGCCAGCGGGACGATCGTCCCCGCGCCGGGCGATCCCATCACCGCCTTCCAGCGCGCGACGTACCGCGGCTCGTTCGACGCGCACGACGTGGACTTGCCGACCTGGCTCCCGGCGTTGGGGCTCACCACGCCGGTCTTCGGCCGCGTCGACGCCAGCGGCAGCGTCGCCGGGCGCTGGCCGCGGCTCGCCGCCGACGTTCAGGCGAACCTGCATGACGGCCGTATCGCCGGCTATTCGATCGCTGCCGCCGGATTGCACGCCCGCAGCGACGGGCGGCGGATCGTGCTCTCCGATACGACGGTCGATCTCGGCTTCGCGCGGCTCGCGGCGAGTGGCACGCTCGGGATCGGCGCTCGCGATCCGCTCGGACTCGCGGTCGAGGCCGACGTCCCCGACCTCGCGCGGGCGCTGGCCGCGATTCAGCCCAAGGGCCAGCGCTATCCGGTCGACGGTGCGCTGCAAGCGAACGTCGTGATCGCCGGGACGCGGCGCGCGCCGCGCGCGACGGTCGGCTTCGCGCTGACCGACGCGCACTACGCGTCGCTCGCGATCCCACGTCTGCTGGGCAGCGCCGCCTTTGACGGCAAGACGCTCGACGTCAACGACGCCGAGTTGACCTTCGCCAAAGGCGATATCTTACTCGCCGGCACACTGCCGCTCACGCTCTCGCGGACGGGCGCGTCGCCGGCCGGGCGGTTCTCGTTTACTCTCGGGATGAACGGCCTGGACCTGGCGCCGTTCGCGCCGTTCGTCCCCGGCGCGCAGACGGTGCTCGCCGGGACGCTCGACGGCCGGCTCGACCTCGAGGGCACGCAAGACGCGCCGCGGATCGTCGGCACGATCGGACTCAGCGGAGGCAGCTACCGTTCGCAGTTCGACACGGCTGGGATTCGCGACGCGGTCGCGCGACTCGCCTTCACCGGGACGAGCATCGCACTCGAGGCGCTCCACGCCAACGTCGGCGGCGGCACCGTCGATGGGAGCGGCCGGCTCGACCTGCCGTTCGGCGAGGCCCACAACCGCGGCTACGCGATCACGATCAGCGCGCGCGGGGCGCGCATCGACGCGCCGCAGTTCGGCCGCGGGACGATCGACGGCGATCTCTCGCTGGCCAGCGGCGCGCAACGGCCGCAGCTCGCCGGCACGATCACGCTGCACGACACGTCGATTCCGTTCGCGTCGATCTACCGGCTCGCGGCGGGGACGGGACTGCGGCCGCGCACCGCCGGCGGGTCGCCCTTCGACCTGGCCTTCGACCTGGTCGTCGACGTCGGCAAGAACGTCGCCGTGCAGTCACAGAGCCCGTTCATCGACGTCGGCCTCACCGGCGGGCTGACCGTCGGCGGGACCTTGGCCGCGCCGACGCTCGACGGGACGCTCACCGCGACCCCGGGCGGCGTCGTCTCGACCTACAACCGCGCCTTCCGCGTCCAGCAGGCGACGGTCGCCTTCGACCCCGCGCGCGGCCTCGATCCGCAAGTCGACCTGCGCGCGTTCGCCCACGTCACCAATCCCGATCCCGATCCGACCCGCAACGCGATCGGGAGCGCCGACATCACGATCACCGTGCACGGCTTGGCCAACGACCTGACCACCGGCGGCGGGATCGCCTTCGCCTCGAACCCGTCCTACTCGCAGGAACAGATCGTCGGCTTGCTGCTCGACGCTTCGGTCTTCGGCGCGGTCAACTTCAACCAGCAACAGAACGGCACGTTCTTGCGCGGTGCGCCGGGCGAGAACGATCCGCTGCTCCCGCCCGGCGTCACGGTCTACCAGGCCGGCCAGATCACCTTCAACCAGGAGGCGTTCTCGATCCTCAACGGCCAGGTCACCGAGCGATTTCTCGCGCCGGTCGAGCGCTACCTGATCGGCGCCTCCGGTCTGTCCGACGTCGAGGTGACGGTCAACTACGGCGGCGGCGTCGGGATCGAGGTCTTCAAGCAGATCGGCCAGCGTGACATCTACGCCAGCGCCGGCCAGACGTTCACCCAGCCCGACCGCACCACGCTCGGGTTCACCGCCCGGCCCGACGCGACGACGGCGATCGATCTCGACTTCTTCGAGCAGTCGGGCGTGCCGGCGTTCCTGTTCGAACAATACGGGGCCTCGCCGTTCTACAGTCTCGTCAAGGTACAAGGGATACAAGCGCTCTCAGGCCGACAAGGATTCACCTTCTCGATCGTCCGCAAGTACCCGTAGCCGTCGCGGAGGGGGCCTCGGGCGCGAAGCGTCGTACCCTGGGGACCGGGAACGCGCGCCATCCGCCGCGCGTTACCCCTGTCATCCAAGGGCCAGCCCGGCGGTCGCAGCGCGCCCGGGATGTCCGCTCGTCATGAAGGATGTCTTCCGCTTGTTCGATCGGTTCCGTCGCGCGCCGCGCATCGTACTCACCGTGCTCGCCCTCCTCGGCCTGTCGATGCCGCCGGCGATGGCGGACCAACCCGCGCCGACGGTCGTCTCGGTCACGGTGACGGGAAACACCCACATCTCGACCGATCGCATCCTCGCGGTCGTGCGCACGAAGGTGGGTGACCCGTTCGATCCCGCCATCGTGCAGCAGGACTTGCGCGCGATCGCGGACCTCGGCTTCTTCGCCGATCAGGCGCCGCCGGTGATCCGCCAGCGCCCCGACGGGGTCGCCGTGACCTTCCGCGTCATCGAGAACCCGGTCGTCACCTCGATCCGGTTCGACGGCAACAAGAGCGTCTCGGCCGACACGCTGCTGGCGCTGATGGACACCGCGCCCGGCCAAGTCTTCAACATCAAGACCTATCAGCAAGACGTCCTCAAGATCAACAGCTACTACGACAAGATCGGCTTCGGCGGCCAGGTGCCCTCGCACGTCGTCGACGTCAACATCACCGCCGACGGCGTGCTGACGCTGAAGATCGAAGAAGGCCTGACGGTCCGCAGCATCATCATCACGCCGCCGCCCGACGGCGACCCGCTGCTGCCGCCGACCGTCATCGCGAACGCGCTGGTGACCAAGCCCGGCAGCTCGTTCTCGGAAGAGCAGCGCGACAAGGACTACGACGCGCTCAAGGCGCTCTACGAGAAGTACGACCTCAAGCTGGGCGACGTCGAGGCCGGCGTCGATCCGACGACGATCGACCAGAAGGCCGGAACGGCCGACGTTCGCTACACGATCAGCGTGCTGCGCGTCGGCGCGATCGAGATCACCGGCAACACCAAGACGCACGACGACGTGATCCGGCGCGAGCTGCGTCTGCGCCCCGGCATGGTCGTCACCGATGCCGCGCTCCACCGCGACTACGACCGCCTCAACAATTTGGGCTTTTTCGAGAAGATCGACTTCCAGGCCAAGCCCGGACCCGATCCCAAGCGGCCGGGGCTGGTCACGCTGAACTGGCAGGTCAAAGAACAGCGCACCGGGACGGCGACGCTGGGCGCGGGCTATTCGGGCGGTATCACCGGGACCGGTCTGACCGGCAACGTCTCCTACCAGCAGAACAACATCAACGGGACCGGCGACGGCGGCGCGGTCCGCATCGAGCGCGGGGCCCGCATCTCGGATGCGCAGATCTCCGCGACGATCCCGTACTTGGGCAGCACGCCGGCCTCGCAGAAGTACAGCCTGAGCACGACGATCTTCGACCAATCGCAGACGAACTACTATCCGGTCTACTACGACTGCGGCGCCGGGTCGGGCGTCAACGTGCCGTGCCCTACGACCAACATCCCGGTCACCATCGTGCCGGCCGACCCGACGCAATACAGCCTGGTCTCGGGGATCATCTCGACCTACAAGAGCAGCTCGCGCGGGATCACGATCAACGTCGGGCGGCGGCTGTCGGATATCTTCCACGTGAGCGGCGGCTTCAACTACGAGTCCGTCGCGTCCGAGGCGCAAGTTCCAGCGCCGTACGCCTTCACCTCGTCCCCGGGCAGTGCGCTGCCCTGCGACACCAACCAGGGCCTCAACAGCGAATGCCCCGCCGGCGACGCGCTCGGCGTGATCGCGCCGTCGATCGCGGATATCAATTCGACCCGCGCCTACCCGTTGCACAGCATCATCTTGGGCTTCGGAGCCGACACCCGGGACGACGTCTTCAACCCGCGGCGCGGCTGGTTCGCCAACTTCAGCGACGAGGTGAGCAGCCCGTCGATCGGCTCAGCCTTCCACTACGACATCGCGATCGCCGACATCGCGCGTTTCTTCCCGGTCGGGCGGAACATGACGCTCGGCATCCACGCGGTCGACGGCACCTCGACCGGCGCCCTTCCGACCAACAAGCTGTTCATCTTCTCGGACCAACAGCTGCGCGGCTACGAGGACCCCTTCTACGGGACCGACGAGCTGCTCGGCCAGATCGAGCTGCGCATCC
This sequence comes from Vulcanimicrobiaceae bacterium, assembly GCA_050010375.1. Lineage (GTDB taxonomy): Bacteria > Vulcanimicrobiota > Vulcanimicrobiia > Vulcanimicrobiales > Vulcanimicrobiaceae > Vulcanimicrobium. Next base: position 3,035 of record JBEKLD010000037.1, on the reverse strand, counting down.
CGCTGACCAAGGACCGCAAGTTCTCGGTCGTCGGCTTCGGCGATGACGGCGCGGTCCGGATCCGCGGGGCCACCCTGGGCGGGGTGTTCGATCCCAGCCTCGCGAACTATACCTGGCACGGGGACGTCGGCGTCGGGATTCGGTTCGACATCCCGCAGCTCGGCTTGCACACCCTCCGCCTCGATTTCGCCAAGGGCAGCCTCGGTACGCACACCTCGTTCGGCATCGGCCAGAGTTTCTAGAGCATGGAAAACTTGATCGCGCGGGGGCGCCTGGTCGCCCTCGCCTTCGCGCTCGGCGCGGCGTTCTTCGCGATGCCGGCGGCCGGCGCGACCGACATCACCGACATCGGGACGCTCGACCAGAGCGTGCTCGCGTCGATCCCCGCCTTTGCGGCCGCCAATCGCCAGCTCCAGCAGTATGGTGAGACGCTGCAGAAGCAGTACATGGCCCGGGCGGCGCACGCCTCGCAAAGCGATCAGGCGAAGTTGGGCCAGGAGTTCCAGGCCAAGATGGCCGACAAGCAGCGCCAGCTCGTCCGCCCGCTGATGGAGAAGGCGCAGATCGCCGTCGCCTCCGTCGCTTCATCGAAGAACCTCAGCGTCGTGCTCGACAAGCGGATCGTCGTCGTCGGCGGCCAGAACATCACCCAGAACGTGCGCGATCTGCTGACCGGGATCGGCGACCCGGTCCCGCCGGTCTCGACGCCGCCGCCCTCGCACGTCGGGTTCGTCGATCAGAACGCGATCGACCAGACCCCGAAGGTCAAAGCGGCGACCGACGAGTTCCTGCAGTTCAAGGCCCAGCAGGACAAAGCGGCGGCCGACAAGCTCAAGACGGTCCACAGCGACGCCGACCGCGACGCGGTCCTGCGCGACTACCGCAAGGCACTGGATGACCGGCAGACCGCGACCCTCAAGCCGGTAGTCGACGCGACCCGGGCGGCGATCGCGGACGTCGCCCGGCAAAAGGGCCTGGTGCTGGTCGTCGACCGCGGCAACATCATCTACGGCGGGACCGACATCACCGCCGACGTCACCGCGAAGCTGAAGTGACCTCGCGCGCGCACGCTACCGCCGGCCGGATCGCCGCCGCGGCTGCGGTGGCGTTGCTGGTCGCGTGCGCGCAGAACGGCCCGCCGCAGAGCGGCCCGGGCGCGATCGGCTACATCGACATGGACCTGCTGGTCCAGAAGCATCCCCTCTACGATCAGCTGGCGCGCTACGACCGCTCGATCGACGCCTTCGACCTGAGCGCGACGGTCCCGCAGGCCGCCGCCCCCGATCCCGAGCTGCGCCGGCGCGAGGCCGAGCTGGAGCGCGAGCTGCACGACGCGGCCGGCCGCACGCAGCAGCTGCTCGAGCAGAAGCAGCAGCAGTACCAGCAGCAGGAGAAAGAGGCGATCGCCGCCGCGCTGCGCGGGGCCGGGTTCGGCGGACCGAGCGCGGCCCAGATCGCCGGCAGCGTGACGCAGACCGCGCAGCAGCAACAGGTCGGCGCCGGCGCGCGGGTGCAGCGCGATTTTGCGGCCTATCGGGAGACGCTGCAAGGCCAGGACCGCGCTCAGGTGGCGGCGGTCCAGAAGGCGCTCGAAGACCGCGCCTCACGGACCTACCGCGCGCAGGCCGAGCAGCTGCAGTCGAAGGAGGCCGCGCTCTCGCTGTCGCTGGCCAGCGCCGATGCCTCGCAGCGGCTGGCGCTGCGCACCCGGCTCTCCTCGCTCGCACTCGACGACGCGGCGCGCGACGACGCGCAGAAGCAACTCGCGGAGCTGGACCGCAAGGAGGCCGACGCGGTCGCCGCGCAGCGCAACCGCGACCAAGCGACGCTCGCCGCGCTCCAGACGCAGCTGCGCAATCAGGTGCAGCACGACTTGGACGCGCAGGTCGCGACGATCTCGAAGCGTTCGCTGACCTCGCTCGCCGAGCGCCAACGCGACCTCACCGCGCAGATCGCCCCCTTCACCGGACCGGTGATCCGCACCACGACCGTCAACGGCAAGCCGCAGCAGCAGGTCAACCCCAGCCTGCCGCCGCCGCTGCGCGCGCAGATCGCCCGGCTCCACCAAGACTACCAGCAGCGCTTCCAGAGCGACGCCAAGACGACGATCGCCGACTTCCAACGGACGCGCGAGGACCTCTCGCGTCGCTACGCGCAATTGCATGGCATCGACGCCGACTCACGACAGGGCGCGCAAGCGCAGATCGCCACGCTGCGCCGCAAGCGGGACGATCTCTACGGCCAGATCACCGGTCAGATCGACCGCGAGGTCCGCGTGATCGCGCAGCAACGCGGCATTACCGTCGTCCTTTCGGACGTCGTCGCACCCGCCGGCGGAGTCGATCTCACGCCGGACGCCCTCAAGGATATCGAAAGCCTCCATCAATGAGACTCGCTCCCGTCTTCCTCGTCGCAGCGTTCGCGGCGCTATGCGCCTGTTCGAACGGACCGAGCTCCAACATCGGCCTGATCGACGCGCAGCGGATCCAGGCGAACTGGCCGAAGTTCCTCAACTACCAAAACCAGCTCGCCATGGACGCGCAGACGATCGAGCGTTCGAACAAGCCCGATCGCGACAAGCTGCGCGAGCGCGCCGAGCTGCAGCAACGCTTCCTGCAGGCACAGACCGAGCTGACCGACGACGTCACGAACGCCGCGCAGCAGGTCGCCAAGGACAAGCACCTCACCTACGTGCTGACGCGGCAGTTCGTCGGGTACGGCGGCGTCGACATCACGCCCGACGTCGAGAAGATTCTCCAAATCGTGGAGAAGCCGTCGCCGACGCCGTGAGCGCGCCGGTCGGGACGCTAGGAGCCTTCGCCGAGCGCGTCGGCGGGCGCGTCGTCGGCGATCCGGCCGTCACGCTCGAGCGGCTCGCCGCCCTCGACGACGCCGGCCCCGGCGCGCTGACCTTCGCGGTCGACGCGCGCTACCTCAAGGCCGCATTGGCCTCGCGCGCGTCCGCCGTTCTGACCGACCTGCGGCTGCTCAGTCCCCAGACGCAGTACCCCAAGCCGATCCTGGCGGTCGAGGAC
>JBEKLD010000036.1:0-21978 GCA_050010375.1 Vulcanimicrobiaceae bacterium | reverse complement strand
ATCAAGAGCGCGTATCGGAAGCTGGCGCGCAAGTGGCACCCGGATGCCAACCCGACCAACCAGCACGAAGCCGAAGAGAAGTTCAAGGACATCCAGGAAGCGTACGAGGTGCTCGGCGATCCCGAGAAACGCCGCAAGTACGACGTCCTGGGTTCCGATTGGCAGCGCGCGGCGCGCGAGGCCGAACAGCAGCGCAACTACCGCGCCGCTCAGAACGACGATCTCGGCAACTTCAACTTCGGGGGCGGCGCGGCCGGCGCGAGCGGCTTCTCCGACTTCTTCGACATGTTCTTCTCGGGGATCGGGCGCCGCCCGACCTCCGGTCCGACCAACTTCGCCACCACGCCCAAGCGCGGCGAGGACCTCGAATCGACGATCGAGCTGACGCTCCACGACGCGTTCGAGGGCGGGAAGAAAACGGTGACGCTGCAGGTCGAGGACATCTGCCCGCGTTGTCACGGGACCGGCACCGACCGCAACCGCGTCTGCCCGCAGTGCCACGGCACCGGACGCGTGCGCGAGACCAAGAAGTTCGACGTCACGATCCCGCGCGGCGTGCGCGATGGGCAGCGCATCCGCTTGGCCAAGCAAGGCGGGAGCGGATCGGGAGGGGGTCCGCGCGGCGATCTGTACCTGATCGTGCACCTGACCGAGGACGAGCGCTACGAGCGCAAGGGCGACGACCTCTACCTCGATCTCCCGGTGAGCGTCTACGACCTCGCGCTGGGCGCCGAGGTGCGCGTCCCCACCCTCAACGGTGACGTCACGATGACGATCCCCGCCGGCACCCAGAACAACAAGATGCTGCGGCTCTCCGGCAAGGGGATGCCCAAACTCAAGGCCAGCGGCTACGGCGACGAATATGTGCGCCTGATCGGCCAGCTTCCGACCAACCTGACCGACAAGGAACAGAAGCTCTTTCGCGAGCTGGCCGGACTGCGCAACGGCAAGGTGGAGTGAGCGAGGAGTGAGGTCGTGCCCGGTCAGCCGGGCGCGATCTCGCCGAGCATCACCTCGGCCGCACCGCCGTAGAAGTTCGGGATGTCCTTCGCGATGGCACGCCCTTCGGGCGACCCGAAGGCCGCGCCGACCGCGTTCATGTCGTCGAAGTAGAGCGAGGTCATGATCTGGTAGCGCGCCGGCCCGCCGGTCGGCGTGCCGACGATCGCGCGCACCTCGTCCCGGCGCAGGCCGTACTGGCCGAACCCCGCGCGGACCATCGGCATGTGCTTGCTCGCATAGTAGTCGCGGTCGAAGGCGGCACCGCTCGGATAGCAGACGGTCACAGCGATCATGCGACGCCCTTGGCGCGCCTCGGCGGCCGTCCCTGCGGCGGCAGGCACCGGCGGCTCGCCCCGGTAAGCCCCGGCCCATGACGACGCTGAGCGACACCGTGACCAGCCGCGAGATCCGGCTCGCGTCCCGCCCCGTCGGTGAGCCGACCGACGCGAACTTCGCGCTCGCGAGCGCATCGGTGGGGCCGCCCGGCGAGGGCGAGGTGCTCGTGCGCACCACCTTGATGTCGGTCGAGCCCTACATGCGTGGCCGCATGAACGACGGGCGCTCCTACGTCCCGCCGTTCGTCATCGGCGAACCGCTCTCGGGCGCCGCGGTCGGCGTCGTCGTCGCCTCGCGCGCGAGCGACGTGCCGGTCGGTGCGACGGTGCTGCACGATCAGGGCTGGCGCGAGTATGTGGTGCTGCCGGCCAAGCGCGCGCGACCGATCGACGTCAGCCACGTCCCCGCCGAGGCGTATCTCGGCGCGCTGGGGACGCCCGGGTTCACTGCCTGGGTCGGCCTGCGCATCGTCGCCGAGACCAAGCCGGGCCAGACGCTGTTCGTCTCCGGCGCCGCCGGCGCGGTCGGTTCGATGGTGGTGCAGCTTGCCAAGCGCCAAGGACTGACCGTTATCGGCTCCGCGTCCTCGCCGCAGAAGGCGGCGTACGTCACCGGTGAGCTCGGCGCCGACCTGGCCTTCGACTACCACGACGGCCCGGGGAAGAAGTTGCGCGAGCTGGTCCCGGGCGGGATCGACGTCTACTTCGACAACGTCGGCGGCGAGCAGCTCGAGGCGGCCTTGGGGGCGACGCGCGACTTCGCTGTGATCGTGCTCTGCGGCGCGGTCTCGCAGTACAACGCGACCGCGCCGGCCGGGCCGCGCACGCTGGGCCTGGCGATCTCGCGCCGGCTGCGCTTGCAGGGCTTCATCGTCATCGACCACCTGGCGCGCTACGGGGACTTCGTCGCCGAAGTCGCGCCGCTGATCGCCCAAGGCGCGATCAAGGCGCCGACCACGATCTTGGAGGGGATCGAGCGCGCACCGCACGCGCTCATGGAGATCCTGCGCCCAAACGCGACGATCGGCAAGGTGCTCGTCCGCCTCGGTTGATGGCGTCCTGCGCCCCCGCACCCAGCGTGGCTGCCGCCGGGTTCTAGGGTAGCGATGCTCGGCGGCCCTCCGGTCCACTTGATGTGGTCCAACATGTTCAGCCCCAACCAGCCGAAGGTGACGCGGCGGGTCGAGCTGCGCCGTATCCTGGCGCTGTTCCGGCCCTACCTCGCGCAGTTGATCCTGGTGCTGGTCTGCATCATGGTCGGCGCGCTGCTGGGCCTGTTGCCGCCGCTCTTCACCAAGTGGCTGATCGACACGGCGATCCCCACCCACAGCATGCACGCCGTCTGGCTGCTGGTCGGGGGCATGGTCGGGACGGCGCTGGTCACCGGCGTGATCGGCGTCTACCAGGGGTACCTGAACTCGTTCCTGGGCGAAGGGATCATGCGCGACATCCGGACCAGCCTGGTCGCGCACCTGCACCGGATGCCGCTCTCCTTCTTCACCGGGACGAAGACCGGCGAGATCATGAACCGCGTTTCGAGCGACGTCGACAACATCGACAACGTCGTCACCGGAACGCTGGTCACGATCGTCACCAACGTCTTCATCATCGCGACGACGGTGGTGACGATCTTCGTGCTCAACTGGAAGCTGGCGCTGATCTCGCTGGCCGTCATCCCGCTGATGATCCTGCCGCTCTCACCGGTCGGACGGCGCATGTACGACGTGCGCAAGAAGACGCGCGAGAAGCGCGACGAGATCGAGTCGATCACCCAGGAGACGCTCTCCATCTCCGGGATCACGCTGATCAAGTCGTTCGTGCGCGAGCGCTTCGAGCGCGAGCGCTTCTACCGGGTCGGCACCGACCTGATGAAGCTCGAGATCGATTTGGCGATGGTCGGCCGCTGGTTCATCGGGGCGATCACCGCGATGATCGTCGTCGGCCCGGCGATCGTTTGGCTGGCCGGCGCGTGGCTGGCGATCCGCGGCGACCTGACCATCGGGACGATCGTCGCCTTCGTCGCCTACTTGGGGCGGCTCTACGGACCAGCCTCGACCTTGGCCGGCGTGCAGGTCCAGGTCGTCTCGGCGCTGGCGGTGTTCGAGCGCATCTTCGAGTACCTCGACATGGCACCCGAAGGCGCCGAGAAGCCGAACGCGATCGTGCTGCGCGACGTGCGCGGCGAGATCAGTTTCGAGGACGTGCACTTCTCGTATTCACCGGATCGCGTCGCGCTCGACGGCGTCACCTTCCGGGTCGCGCCGGGCGAGATGGCCGCCTTCGTCGGACCGTCAGGCGCCGGCAAGACGACGATCACCCAGCTGGTGCCGCGCTTCTACGATCCGCAGTCGGGCGTGATCCGCATCGACGGCTACGACGTGCGCGACCTCACCCTGGCGAGCCTGCGCGAGAACATCGGGATCGTCACCCAGGAGACGTACCTCTTTCACGACACGATCGAGTCGAATCTGCGCTACGCGCGACCCGACGCGACCGAGGCCGAGGTGATCGCCGCCGCGCGCGCCGCCAACATCCACGACTTCATCGCCTCGCTGCCCGACGGGTACCGGACGATCGTCGGCGAGCGCGGGCACAAGCTCTCCGGCGGCGAGCGCCAGCGCCTGGCGATCGCGCGCGTCCTGCTCAAGAACCCATGCGTCCTGATCCTCGACGAGGCGACCAGCGCGCTGGACTCGGCCAACGAGGCCGCGATCCAGGCCGCGCTCGTCCCGCTGATGGAGGGCCGCACGAGCTTGGTGATCGCCCACCGGCTCTCGACGATCCTCGACGCCGACGTGATCTTCGTCGTCGAGGACGGCCGGATCGTCGAGCAAGGCGCGCACGACCAGCTGCTCGCCCGCGACGGTCCGTACGCGCAGCTGTACTGGAAGCAATTCCGCGACCGCGCCGCGGCCGAACCGGTCGCGCCCTAGTGGAGCGCGGCCTCGTCGTTCGCGGCCTCACCAAACGCTTCGACGGGAAGACGGCGGTCGACGGACTCGACGTCAACCTCTCCCCCGGCGAAACCGTCGCCGTCGTCGGACCCAACGGCGCGGGCAAGTCGACGACGTTCCTCTGCCTGGCCGGCCTGTTGCGGCCCGACGCCGGCACGATCGCCTTCGACGGCCGCCCGCTCGGCGCGGAGCGCGGCCAGACGATCGCGCTGATCCCCGAGACGCCCGACGTCTATCCGATGCTCACCGTCTGGGAGCACCTGGCGTTCGTCGCGGCGCTCACCCGCCGGCCGGCCGGCTGGGAGGCGCGCGCCGAGTCGCTGCTCGCGCGGCTCGAGCTGGCCGGCGAGCGCGACACGCTCGGGCACGCGCTCTCCAAGGGGATGCGCCAGAAGACGTTGATCGCGGCGACCGTCCTGGGCGACGCGCCGGTCTTGCTGCTCGACGAGCCGATGGTCGGGCTCGACCCGCTCGGCCAGCGCGAGTTGCGCACGATCTTAGCCGGCCTGCGCGCCGACGGACACGCGCTGATGTTCAGCACGCACCAGCTCGAAAGCGCCGCGGCGCTGTGCGATCGGATGCTGATCCTCGACCATGGCCGCGTCGTCGCGGCCGCGACCGTCGACGAGCTGCGTGCGCGGGGCGGCTCGCTCGAGGACGTTTTCCTGGACATCACCGCCACGTGAACGCGGTCGGCGCGCTCTTCTACGGCGACCGGCGGCGGTTGGGGAACGAGCTGCGCCGGATTCGCAACGACCCGCGCCGCCTGCTGTTGTGGTCGGCCTACGCGCTGTTCTTGGTATTCTTTGGGTGGATGCGCGTGCGGGGCGGACACGTGCACGACTTGGCCTCGGCGGCGATCGAACGGGGGTTCGGCGACCTCATGCTGTGTTTGATCCTGGGTGCGATGGGGGCGGTCCTCATCGGCGCCTTGCGCAGCGTGGCCGGCGCCTTCTCCTCGCGCACCGAGGCGCTGCTGTTCGCGCGCGCGACGCTCCCGCCGGCCTGGATCGCCGCCTATCTCCAAGCGCGCAACGTGGCGGTCATCCTGGCGCGGTCGCTGACCCGCTCCGCCTACGCGGTCGTGCTGATCATCCCGCGCGGGACCGCCGCCGCCGCGCTGGTGGCCTACGTCGCGGTCCTCCTGTGCGCGGCGGTCGCGGTGTTGAGCTTGGTGCTGCCGGTCGCGCTCGCCCGCGGCGGCTGGCTGGTGGCGGCGCGTGTCGCAGGCGGCTGCTTCATCGCCCTCGGCGTGCTCGTCGCGGTCGGTGACCTCGCGCCCGCGCTGGGTACCGCGACGCCGCTGCCCGCCTGGCATCTCGCCGGCCTGATCGCGGCGCTGACGCACGGCGCGCTGTGGATCCTGTTGGTCCCGCTGGCTGTCGCCGCCGTCACGAGCGCGCTCTTCGCGCGCGCGGTGCGCGACGCGATCCCTGAGCTCTACACGCTCTCGATCGAACGCTTGGATGGGCTGGCGCAACGCAGCACGCGCCGCGAACTCCCGCTGCAGGCACGTATCCCGCGGGGTCGCACCGCGACGTCGAGCACCGCGCCCGGCTGGGCGCAGGGCACGCTCGCGTTCGTCTGGCTCGACGCGCGCGCGTGGCGCCGCGTCGGTCCGGCGAATTTGGCGCTGACCTGCGGTCTGGTGCTGGTCGTGGGCGCGGGTCTGGGTGCCGTCGCGCGTCAGCCGGACGCGGTTCTGCTGATGACCAGTGCGATCACGCTCGCGATGCTCTGGCTGCTGCTAGGATCGTTCGGCGGGATGCGCTTGACGCGCGAGATGCGTCGCCCGCTGTTCTGGCTCGGCGATGCCTCGCTAACCATGCGCCTCGCGGCGTGGGCCTTCGCGGGTCTGTGGCGCGACGCGATCGTTCTGGCGGTCGGAGCGCTCGGCTTCGCGGTGGTCGCTTCGCATCCGCGGCAGACGCTCGACGGCCTAGTCGCCGGTCTCGGCCTGGCGATTCTCTCGCGGGCGATCGGCCTGGTCGTCTTCGCGATCCTGCCCGGTACGATCGTGCAGACCGGCCCCGCCGCGCTGCTGCGGACGGCGCTCGTGCTGCTGTTCATCCTGCCGCCGCTCTTCGCCGCGCTCATCGTCGGCTTCCTGACCGTGAGTGCGCTGGCCGGCACCGTTGCGGCGTTGCTGATCGCGCTGGGCGAAGCGGTGCTGCTGACCACCCTCGCCGCCTGGCGGCTCGCCGGCCGCGTCGACATCCTCGCCGGCTAGCGCAGCTTCTAGTCCCTTGACGCTCCGGCGTGCTATGCTCCACCCATGAACGTAGCACGCTTTCGTACACTCATGGCCGCCTGCGCATTTGCCGCCGCCGCACTCGTCCCTGGCGTCGCCTCCGCCCAGGCGACCTTCTATGGCATCGTCAGGCATATCGCCTGGAACTCGATCAAGGTCGATGACCCGCGTACGAACCAGACGCTCGGCTTCGAGCTCTCGCCGAATTTCAATCAGATCTTCTCCGGCGACGGCAAGGTCACGCATCAGATCAAGGACATCCATCCCGGCCGGTACGTCGGCGTCGTCTACGATCAGAAGGCGCTCGGCATCCGTCACGCCGACAAAATCTACCTTTTGACCAACCGGAACGAGCGTATCCGCCCTTAGATGTCGCCTTCCCAGCCGAGGACGCGCGCGGTCAACTCGGTGCGGTTGCGCGAGCCGGTTTTGCGAAGCAGGCCTTTGAGGTGGAACGTCGCGGTCGAGCCGGAGATCGAGAGCGACTCGCCGATCTCGGTGCTCGACGCGCCGCGGAGGACCTCGCCTAAGACCTGGCCCTCGCGCGGGCTGAGCTGGTAGCGTGATATCGCCCGCAGGATCGTGGCACGCCGCCGTGCCGGCTCGACCGAGACCAGGAAGTACGGCGTCGACGCGCCGGCCATGCGCGCTAAGCGCACGAACGCGAACGGCAGCGAACGGGTCGCCGCGACGCCTTGCGGCGCGGCGCCGAGCTCGCGCACCAGCTCGCGCAGCGTCTCGACCAGCAGCGGCGGCGTCGTTCCATCACGCGGACGATAGAGCGCGTGCAGCGGGGAGTCGTGCGCCCCCGCCTCTTCGATCAGAACCGGATGCAGCCGCTCGTCGATCACGAAGCTGACCGTGGCGTGGTTGCGGCGCCACGAGGGTGCGGCTCCGTCGACGATCCAGTGGGTGATCGCGCCGCCGTGCTCCTCGATGAAGCGGCGGGTCTCGGCGATCCGGCTCGGCCGGAAGCCGCGGTCGTCGTGCTCGAGACGGATCGCCGCCAGCGGCCCGCCGTGTTGGCCCAGGATCAGGAACATCGCGCCGCGGCTGCGACTGCGTACCGCGAGCGCCGGCAGCGGGATACCGCGCAGCTGCAAGTCGCGCGCGACCAGCGCGAACTCCTCGTCCTCGGCCGCGGCGGCAGCGCGCCGCGCAGGCACGCCGTCGGGGAACCAGCGCACTTCGCGCCGGCTCGCGCCGGCGATCGCGGCGAAGACGTCGCCCGCATAACCGAGCGCGCCGGAACGCGCGCGCTCACCGGAGACGGAAGGTGCCTCCACGTCGGAAAAAGTCAAGCTGGCAGGCGCATACTCCTGCCGGAGGAAGCGCTTGTCTGGCGGAATGGCCGTCTACCAGCCGCCGAATGCGCGGGCGTGACCCGAGCCGAGCCAATCGACGAAATCGGGCGTCGTCATCGGCTGCGCGATCAGGTAGCCCTGCAACTGCTCGACGCCGTTGGCGATGAGCCACTGCGCCTGCTCGCGGTCTTCGACCCCCTCGGCGATCGCCCGGACGTTCAGTCCGCGGGCGACCGCGACCGCGGCGCTCGCGACGCGCGTCCACTGCACGTCGTTCGTCCCGGTTGCCCCGTTCGTCCCACGCACGGCGGCGCGCGGGTTGATCTTGATGAAGTCGAGCGGAAGCGCCGCCAACGCTTGGAGCGAGGTGTGCGTCGTCCCAAAGCCGTCGATGCCGATCGGGACGCCGAGCCGCCCGACGCGCCGCAGGAACGTGCCGCCGCCTTCGACGTCCGCGAGCGCCGTCGCCTCGCGCACTTCGAGCGCGAGCCGCCCGGTGGCGTCCTCGACCGCGCTGAAGAGCCCGTCCAACTCGTTCCACACCTCTTCGCTCCAACTCGAGACGTTGATGTGGATCCGCACGTCGAGGCGGGCGTCGCCGGTCGTGCGCAGCACGTCGCCGATCGCGCGGATGACCTTCACGTCGAGCGCCGACGACGCGACCGCCGCGCCGTCGGCGAGGAAGGTGCGCGGCGCGAGCCAGCCACGCTGGGGATGCCGCCAACGGATCAGCGCTTCGGCACCGACGACCCGATTCGAACGGGTCGAGACGATCGGCTGGAAGCAGAGCAGGAAGTCACGCTCGAAGTCCGCGCTGCGCAGACCGGCCCGGAACTCGCGGCGCGCGTTGACGGCGTGCCCAACGCCGTCGCGATACCAGCGCACGCGTCCGCCGCCGAGTTGCTTGGCCGCATAGAGCGCCTCGTCGGCGTGCCGCAGCAACTCGGTCTGCGTCGTCCCGTCGTCGGGGAAGACGGCGACCCCGATGCTGGTCCGCACCGTCAGCCGAACGTCGCCTTCCTCGACCTCGATCACGACGCGCTCGAGGAAGCGCTGCGCCGCCTCGGCCATCTCGATCTCGTCTTCGTCGATGCTGAGCAGCGCGACGAACTCGTCGCCGCCGTAGCGCCCCAGCGAGTCGCCGCGCCGCAAGGCCTCGGTCATGCGCCGGCCGGCTTCGACCAGGGTCTGGTCGCCGACCGCGTGGCCGAACGAGTCGTTGACGGCCTTGAAGCCATCGAGGTCGATGAACAGGACGCCGACCCGCTTGCCGGTGCGTTGCGCGCCGGCCAGCGCCTCGTCGAGGGTGCGGATGACGGCGGCGCGACCGGGGAGCCCGGTCAGCGCGTCGGCGCCGGGGTCGATCGCGGTGACCGTTCCCCCCTCGGCCTCGCGAGCGAAGAGCCGGCCGAACGACATCCCGACCGCCCGCGCCAAGCGGTGCTTGACCGAGCGGCCCGCGTTCCAGCGCACGGCGAAGCGCAGCTCCGGCCCCAAGGTGGCGACGTAGGAGGCGTCCCCGAAGCTCTCGGGGACGCGCGCCTGCATCGCCTCGGCGGCGAGCGCCAGGGTCTCGTCCTCATCGCTGCGGCCGCGCGTCTCGCAGTGCATGATCGTGCCGTCGGCGTGGGCGATCAGGGCGACGGAGGCGTCGGCGATCGCCAGCGCGCCGGCGAGGAGGATGCGCAGCCGGTCATCGAGGGCGCGCGGCGCCTCGGCCGCGGCGTCGAAGACCGCCCGGATCGCGTCGATCCCCGGTTCCGGCTGACGCGACGTCGGCATACTCTTCACGGGCCTTCCACCCCGCCCCAGAAATCACGCTCGCTTGGAGTCCGAATCGGCAAGGCTCTGCCAAAACCTCCCCAAATGGAGAGGGGCAGGCACCTCTTCACAGGGCCAGCCTGGCCCCGGCCAGGCTCGCGATCTCGGCGGCGGGGACGTCGGCGGCGAGGCCCGGGCCGCCCAGCGCGGTCGCGCCGTGGCGGCCCAGCCAGCGCGCGACGTCGAGCGAGCCGACCTCGAGCGCGACGACCTGTGGGGCGAGGATCGCGCCGCAGGCCAGCGCCGCGAGCGAGCCGACGTCGGTCCCGTTGCCGATTGTGACGAAGTCGAGGTCGACGCCGATCTCGCCACGCGCCGCCAGCGCCCCGGCGTGGAGCGCGTCGAGTCCGATCGCGACCCCGAGCGAGCGCAGCCGGCGCAGCGCTGGGACCGCTGCGGCCAGCGCGTCGAGGTCCGCGCCGCGCAAGGCGATCGCCAGGTGCCGCGCGCGCTCCCGCGCGCCGAAGCGGGCGACGACCGCTTCGATCAGTTCCGGCGTCACCGCGCCGACGCGCAGATAGACGCGAGCGGCCGCCGACGACGGCTGCAGTTCGGCCGCGGCACAGACGGCCCAGCGGTCGAGCGCGTCGCGCAGCCCGCCGTCGACCGAGGGATCGACGACCTCGCCCGAGCCGGTCGGTAAACCGGGTTCGGCCAGCACGGCGCAGACCGCGCCCGAGAAGGCGTCGAAGACCGGGCGGCAGCGCAGCTGCAACGCCTGTGCGTCGGCGACGTCGCGCATCTGCGCGTGCGCCGCCACTTGGCGCCGCAGTTGGCGGCCGGTGTCCTCGCGGAACCAATACGGGAGACGGCTGCGCGCCGACATCGCGGCGAGCGCCGCTGCGCTGGCCTTTTCGAGCAGATCGTCGACCTGCGCGCCGTCCTCCGGGTAGACCGCGACACCGACGTGCGCGCGCCAGCGCTCGCCGGTCGCCGCCAGGACGCGCTGCGCGGCGACGAACGCTTCGATCTCGTGCGAGTCGAGCGCAACCAGCACCGCGAACGCATCGGATCCGAGATAGCCGACGTGGTCGGTCGCGCGCACGACGCGCCGCAGCCCGAGTGCGAGCGCTTCGCGGCGCTCGCCGCCGACCTGCGCCGGTTCGTCGACGTCGACGTAGAGGACCGCGAAGCGGCGCCGCGTCCGTAGCGCCCCGCGCACCAGTTGCTCGACGTGGCTGAGCGTCGCGGCACGGTCGCCGACGGTCGACGGCAGGCGCGCCAGTTCGGCCGCGTCGAGCGCCCAGCCGCACAGCGTCGCCAGCGCGCGCGCTCCTGCCAGGTTGGCCTCCTCGCTGCTGACGAAGCGCAGGGCGAGCCGGCCCTGCCCGCGCGCGCCGACGCGCGCGACGTAGTTCGGTGGGTCGAACACCTCGCGTTCGAAGACGGCTCGCGCGCGCTGGGCGAGCCGCTCGGCGGCCCGGGCCTCGACCGCACCCGGGAAGGCGGCGGCGACCTCGTCGTCGACCACGACGACCGCGTTGCGGACGCCGGCCAGGGCCGGGGCGAGCGCGAGCAGGGCCCGTAAGCGTTCGCGCTGGGGCACCGATTCGACGACTGCCGCGACGTGACGAGCCGAGAGCGGCGCCGTCTCGGCGCCCTCCGACTCAACGCGAACTTCAGATAAGCTCACGAGTATTGCGCCGAGTGTAGCGCACCGGCGCGACGAGCGCCACCTCTCCGCCTGGGGAGGTTCGGTGATAGGTTAGCGCAGGGCTTGGTACACGAGGTTGCGCAGCAGCGAACGGTAGTGGACCCGCAACAGCGGCGCTTGCAGCATCAGCACCGCGACGAGCGCTTCGGCCGGATCGACCCAGAAGTACGTCCCCGAGATCCCCGACCAGCACCAGTCGCCGACCGAGCCGGGGGCGGGGTTACGGCCGGGCGCGGTCCGCACCGCGACGCCCAACCCGAAGCCTTGGCCCAACGCCGGGGTCGGTGCGTTGATCCCCAGCAGCGGCGTCCACGACGCGTACCCGATCCCGGGCGGGAGGTGGTCGGAGGTCATCAGGGCGACCGAACTGCGCCCGAGCACGCGCGTCCCCTCGAGCAGGCCGCCGTTGGCCAGCGCTTGCGCAAAGCGCCCGTAGTCGGTCGCGGTGGTGAGCACGCCGCCGCCACCCATGATCCAGCGCGGCGGCCGTTCGGGATCGTAGAGGTACCGCAGGTCGGTGCGCTGACCGGTCGCCGGATCGATCTGCGGCTCCGCCAGCCGCACGACGTCGCCGTCGGGGAGGCGGAAGCTCGTGTCGTGCATCGCCAGCGGACCGGTGATCCGCTCGGCGATGAAGCGGTCGAGCGCGAGCCCCGAGACGACTTCGACGACGCGCCCGAGGACGTCGATCGACATCGAGTACTCCCAGGTGCTGCCCGGGTGCGAGGCCAGCGGGAGCGCCGCCAACTTCGCGCTCATCTCGGCGTTGGTCTGCGCCGGATCGCTGACCTTCGCCGCGCGATAGGCGCGCTGCACCAGCGAGTCGCCGAACGCGCCGTACGTCAACCCCGAGGTGTGGCGCATCAGGTCCTGGATCGTGATCGGCCGCGCCGGCGCGACCAGCTCGAGCTCGCGCGCCTCGCCTTCGCCGCGCTCGATCCCGACCTGCACGCCGGCGAACTCGGGCAGATACTGCGCCAGATCGTGGTAGAGCTGCAGGCGGCCTTCTTCGGCCAGCATCAAGGCGGCGACGACGACGATCGGCTTGGTCATCGAGGCGGCACGGAAGATCGTGTCGAGCGCCATCGGCGCTTCGGCCTCGCGGTCGCGGTAACCGAACGCGCGCAGGTAGGCGGTCAGCCCGCGGCGCGCGACCAGCACGACGGCGCCCGGGATCGTGCCCTCGGCGACGTCGCGCTCGAAGGCGTCGGTCAGCCGTCCCAGCCGCTTGGCCGAGAGGCCGACCTCCTTCGGCGCGACGGTCTCAGCGGCGGCGATCGATCGCATCGAGCGCTCCGGGGTTGTCGAGCGCGCTCAGATCGCCCAAGTCCGCCAGCCGCAAGTAGCGCCCGCGCGCGACGCGGCGCATCACCTTGAGGTTGCGCGTCTTGGGCAGGTCGTCGACGAACGAGATCGCCTTGGGGCGCAATGACTTACCCATCACCCGGTCGACGATCGCGAACAGCTCGGCGCGCAGCGGATCGCCTTCGTCGGCGGGATCCTTCGCGACGGCGAGCACGACGACGACGTCGCCTTTGATCGCGTCGGGGACCGCGATCGCGGCGGCCTCCTTGATCTTCGGATGCGAGACGACCGCGCTCTCGAACTCGGCCGGTCCGACCCGCTTGCCGGCGACGTTGATCGTGTCGTCGCTGCGCCCGCGGATGAACCAGTAGCCGTCGGCGTCGACTTCGCACCAGTCGCCGTGAACCCAGGTGTCGGGGAAACGCTCCCAATAGGTTGCCAGATACCGCACGTCGTCGTTCGTCTGCGGATCGCCACCCCAGAACGACTGCGTCATCCCGGGCCACGGCTGGGTGAGGACCAGCTCGCCGACCGCGCCGCGCAACGGCTTTCCGGCGGCGTCGTAGACGTCGGCGATCATCCCCGGCACGGGACCGTGGAAGGAGTTGGGGACCAGCGGCAACGTCGGGACGCAGCCGAGGATCCCGCCGCCGATCTCGGTTCCGCCCGAGTAGTTGATGATCGGCGCGACGCCGCGGCCGACGTAGGTCGCGAACCACTTCCACGGCTCCGTGTTCCACGGCTCGCCGCTCGAGGCCAGGATGCGCAACGCCGAGAGATCGTGGCGCTGGGGCCACTCGTCGCCGTGCGCCATCAGCGAGCGGATCGCGGTCGGCGCGATCCCGAGATGCGTCACGCCGTGACGCGCGCAGACGCTCCACAACCGGTCGGGATGCGGATAGTCCGGGGTCCCTTCGTACAGGACGATCGTCGCACCCAGGCCGAGCGAACCGAACACGAGCCAGGGGCCCATCATCCAGCCCATGTCGGTGAACCAGAGCATCCGATCGCCCTCCTTGACGTCCATCAGGAGGTGCTGATCGATCATCGCCTTGAGCGGAAAGCCGGCGTGCACGTGGTTCGCGCCCTTCGGCGTCCCGGTCGAGCCGCTGGTGTAGAGCAGCATCACGCGATCGTTCGCGCCCGTGCGTTCGTACGTCGCCAACGGTGTGGCCTGCGCGACGGCCTCGTCCCAGAGCCGATCGCGTCCCGGCATCATCGGCACGTCGTGGCCGAGGCGCGGATAGACGAGCACCGTCGTCACGCTGGCGACCTGTGCCAGCGCCTCGTCGGCGATGTGCTTGCTGACGACGGGTTTGCCGCGGCGATGGACGCCGTCGACGGTCAGCAGCACCTTCGCGCCGGCGTCGGCGAGCCGCGTCGCGAGCGCGTCCGGACCGTACCCCGAGAAAGCGGGGACGGCGATCGCGCCGATGTAGGCGATCGCCAGCAGGCCGATCGCGGTCTCGGGGATCAGCGGCATGAAGATACCGACCCGGTCGCCGCGGGCGACGCCCGCCTCGCGCAGCACGCTGCCCAAGCGCGCCACCGCATCGCGCAGCTCGCGGAACGTGTAGCGGCGCTCCGCCCCGTCCTCGCCTTCCCAGATCAAGGCCTCGGCCGCGCCGAGACCTCGATCTACCCAACGGTCGAGGCAGTTCGCGGCGGCGTTCGTCTGCGCGCCGGGGAACCAGGTCGCGAACGGCTTCCCGCGCCCGAGATCGAGGACGCGCTCCCAGGGCGCGTCCCAGTGCAGCCGCAAGCGCTCGACCAGTCGTTCGTAAAAGCCGGGCAGGTCGCGCTCGGCGGCGGCCAGCAGCCCGTGATATCCCTCGACGCCGAGCGTGCGGGCGAAGGCGGTCACGTTTGCGTGCGCCACCTGCTCGGGTGTCGGGATCCAGCGGTCGAGGGTCGGTGGCGCGCTCACTGCTCGCCTGCGGTTCCCGCTGGGGCGAGCGGCCCCCTCGGGGGCGGCGTCGAAACTCCGGGGGCTATGTCGATCGCACCACCGCGCACCGAGACCTCCGATGAGGAGGCGATGATCCTCGACGTCGTTCGCCAGTTGGTGAAGGAGCGGGTCGAGCCGCGGGCCGCCGAGATCGACGCGACCGGCGAGTACCCGCGCGACATCCAGAAGCTGTTCGCCGAGAACGATCTGCTCGGCATCCCCTTTCCGGCCGAATACGGCGGCCTGGGCGGCTCGTTCGTCACCTACGTCAAGGTCGTCGAGGAAGTCGCCAAGGCGTGCGCGTCCTCGGCGCTGATCATCGCGGTCCAGGAGCTGGGAGCGCTGCCGATCATCATCGGCGGGAGCGACGAGCAGAAGCGCCGTTGGATCGCGGACCTGGCCAGCGGGACGAAGACCGCCGCCTACGCGCTGACCGAGCCCGGCTCGGGCTCCGACGCAGCCGGTTCGATGCGCACGCGCGCGGTCCGCGACGGCGACGACTACGTCCTCGACGGCACGAAGATCTGGATCACGCAGGGGAGCGTCGCCGACGTCGTCACCGTCTTCGCGGTGACCGATCCGACCAAGGGCCCGAGCGGTATCTCGGCCTTCGTCGTCGAGAAGGGGATGCCGGGCTTCATCGTCGGCAAGACCGAGAAAAAGATGGGGATTCGCGGCTCACCGACCAACGAGCTGGTCTTCACCGGCTGCCGCGTCCCGGTCGCCAACCGGCTCGGCGCCGAAGGCGAGGGCTTCAAGATCGCGATGAAGGTGCTCGACAAGTCGCGGCCGGGGATCGCCGCGCAGGCACTCGGCATCGCGCAGGGCGCACTCGACTATGCGACCGAGTACACCAAGCAGCGCTTCGCGTTCGGCAAGCCGATCTCGCAGCAGCAAGGGCTGCAGTTCATGCTGGCCGACATGAAGACCGAGGTCGAGGCTGCCCGCCTGCTGCTCTACGCGTGCGCGCAGAAGTGCGACGAAGGTGCGCCCGACGTCACGACCTGGGCCGCGATGGCGAAGCTCAAGTGCGGCGACGTCGCGATGAGCGTGACGACCGACGCCGTCCAGTTGCTGGGCGGCTACGGCTACTCGACCGAGTATCCCCTCGAACGCATGATGCGCGACGCGAAGATCACCCAGATCTACGAGGGGACGCAGCAGATCCAGCGGATCGTCATCGCGCGCGCGATGGTCGGGAAGTGGACGCCGCCGGCGAAAGCCTGAGCCGCCGCGGGTACACCGGAACGACGTGAACGCGGCGGAGTCGGAGCACCTTCCTCAAGTCTCGCTGAGCCGCACCCAGTGGCTCCGGATGGTCATCGTCGGCGTCGCCGCCGCGATCGTCGTCGGGCGCTCCGCGCCGGACGTGGTCCGGGTCGTCTTTCCGCTGCACGTCTTCGGGTACGCGACCAACGGCGACGGCGTGGTCGTGTCGGCGCCGGGCGTCGTCCCACGGCCGCCCGGCTCGGATCTCATCCGCGTCGGTGACCGCGTGCTGATCGATCGCATCCAGCCCTTCGACCGCAAGCCCGGACTCACCGGCATCGGCTACACCTACGACAATCCCAACCGCTACCTGCCGGTCTCGCGGGACGGCCGCCTGACGGTGCTGCACCTGGTCGCGCGCCCCGAGTCGGTCGCGAGCCGCTTTCTGATCGTCGTGCGCATCTTGCTCCTGATGATCGCGATCGCCCTGGGCGGGATCCTGTACTTAGCCAAGCCGAGCATCTCGACGGCGGCGTTCTTCGCCTTCTGTCTGACCGGCGTCACCGCGCCGTCGACCTACCTCGACTTCGTGATCCCGAACCCGTGGCGGCCGATCTTGCCCTGGATCGGCGACGAAATCACCGGCGCGGTGCGACCGGCGCTGCTGCTGTTCGCGTTCTGCCTGATCGACGGTGACGAGGACCCCGGGCGCGAGCGCGTGATGGCAGTCGTCTGCACGGTGCTGGGGCTGGCGCTGGGGACGATGCAGGCCTACGGCGACTGGCAGCTCGTCTACGCCGGGCGCCCCGCCCAGGGGCTGCTGACCGTCATGGCGACGGCGTCGCTCGCCGTCGGCGGCATCGCCGCCGTCGCGTTCGTGGTCGCCTTCCTGCGCGCGCATGGCGACCTGCGGCACCGCATCGGGTGGATCGTGGTCGCCTTCCTGATGGCGGGCTTGGCGCACCTGATCTCCGACGCACTCTACCCGGGCCGCATCCCGGCCTTGGTCAACGCGTTGCTGATCTCGACCTCGATCGTCCCGATCGTCGTGACCTGGATCTCGGTCGTGCGCCACCGCTTCTTCAACGTCGACTTCGTCGTCAGCCGCGCCGTCGTCTACGTCGCCCTGACCGCGGGGGTGATCGGCACGATCACGATCTCCGAGGAAGTCGGCACCTACGTCTTCTACCAAAACACCGATCTCGCGTACGGATTCTTGATCGTGATCTCGATGGTGATCGGGTCGATGACGGGGAAGATCAAGGAGTTCTTCGACCGCATCGCCGACCGCTTCATCTTCCGCGACCGGCACGCGCAGCGGCTCGCGCTCGAGTTCATCGCCGGCTACATCCTCGACGCCGAGACCGTCGCCGACGTCCACCGCGCGCTGCTCCAGGACGCCGCCCACGCGCTGCAGCTCTCCTTCGGCGGAATCCTGTCGCGCCAATCCGACGGCGGCTACCAGTTGGCCGAACACTACGGCTGGCCGGAGGGGTTCGTGCTCAAGCTCGGACCCAACGACGACGTCACTCGGGCGATCACGCGCACGCGCGGCGCGCTGACCTTCAGCGGCAAGGACACGCGGCTGATCCAGACGTCGTTCCCCAACGAGCGGGTCGCCTTCGCCGCGCCGCTCTTCTACGACCGCGAGGTCAGCGGGATCGTCGTCTACGGGCACAACGTCAGCGGTCTGGATCTCGATCCCGACGAGCGCGAACACCTCGTGCGGGTCGTCGCCCACGCCTCGATCGCCCTCAACACGATCGCCCTGGCCCACTACCGCACGATGGCGCTCGCGCCGACGACCTCGTAGCCTAGAGCGGCGCGCACCCCTCGGTGAGGGTAAAGCTCGAAGCAAACAGCCCGAGCACGGCGGCGACGAGGCCGAGGACGACCAGGGCGGGACGCGCTCGCGGCCAAGCAATCGCCGCCACCAGCGGCGCGACGAGCAGGTATGCAGCCAGGGCCTTACAGTCGTTCGCGTCCCAGACGTAGCACGTGTACGGCGGGAGCCGCGCGAACCGCACGTCCCACACGAAGTGCACGACGTTGCCGGCCACGCCTCCGGCGAGCGCAACGAGATACGCGAAGAGGACGCTTCGCAGCGACGCTCGCCCGCGCGCGTTCGCGCTCAATGGCCGACGCTCTGGTAGCGGTCGAGGCCGAAGCGCCAGAAGGCGTAGGCCAGCGCGACGAAGACGATCCCGATCGCCGGGGTGAGCAGGCCGACGACCGGCGGGAGCCCGAGCGCGCCGTCGGTCTTGCCCAAGAAGTACGTCGCCGGGAAGTAGTTGATGAAGGCGAACGGGCAGACGAAGGTCAGCAGGATGCGGACCGCGCGCGAGTAGATCCCCAGCGGGTAGCGGGTGAACTCCTGCTCGAGCTGCGCCACGATCCAGCGCAGCGCGTCGACGCGCACGAACCAGATCGCCGTCGTCGAGATCGCCAGATTCATCGCCAGGTCGATCAGCGCGCCGCCGATCGCGATCAGCGGGACGAACAACACGAAGACCAGGTCGATCCGCACGCCGCTGTAGATGCAGGCCGCGACGAACGTCGCCAGCGCTAGGATCAGCTCGTCCGGGAAGACCTGGCCGGGGGTCGCGATCGTCTGGAAGAGCGTGTCGAGCGGGCGTACCAGCAGCCGGTCGAACTCGCCGTCGCGGACGTGATCGGGGACGTCGCTGACGCTCGAGAAGAACGTGTTGTGCAGCGCGTGGGCGACCATCCACAGCGCGTACAGGAACGCCATCTGCCGGAAATCCCAGCCGTTCATCGAGGGGAAGCGGGCCAGCATGATCCAGAGCGCGGCCAGCGCCGAGCCGTGGTAGACGAACGTGAAGGCGAACCAGACCAAGAAATTCGCCCGGTACTCCAGCGTGGTGAGGATGTTGATCCGCCAGTACTCGCGGTAGACCCGCAGCATCCGTCCGGTGCCCATCGCCTTCACCCGCCCTGGACCACGATGCGGTGCGCGCCGGCCCGCCACAGCAGCGTTGCCACCCCGCCCAGCACCAGCACCCACACCAGCTGCACGCCCAGCGCCGCCGCCCACCCCGCCGGGGGGATCACGCCGACGTAGATCAGCAGCGGCGTCGAGAACATCGCCGCGAACGGCAGCACGAAGACGATCTTCTGCAGCGCCAGCGGAAAGATGACCAGCGGGATGATCTCGCCGCCCAGCAGGTCGGTCAGCCAGGTGACGATCAACTGCACGCCGCTGACCTCGAGCGTCCAGAACGCCGAGCAGTTCAAGATGAAGTTGATCCAGAAGCCGACCAGGTAGCCCAGGACGAAGCTGAGCGCGAAGACCGCCAGCGTGGCCGCGCTCGGCAGGTCGATGTGGACGAAGAGCAGCGACAGGACGAGCGCCGGCACGATCAGCGCCGCATGGAAGAGCACTTCGCCGGTGCCGTCGGCGAAGAACCCCAGCGGGACGCTGATCGGCTTGAGGAAATCGGTCGCGATCGTGCCGTCGTGCAGCCGGTCGTGCAGGGCCCGCGTCTGGTCGATGTCCATCACCAGGCCCATCAGCAGCGCCACGGCCGAGTAAGTGATGATCGCGTGCAGCGGCAACTGCGCGGGCGAGACGTTGTGCGCGTAGAGCGCCGACCAGACCATCTTCAGCAGGTACAGCCGCACCAGCACCGATGCGACGCTGCCGAACACGTCGAAGCGATAGGTCGCCTCGCGCGCCATCGCGCGGCTCGCCAGCGCGACGTACGGCGCGAGCCGGAAGCGCCGGCGCGGCAGGCTGCCGGTCACGACGGCGCCCCCGCCGCGCCGTCCGCGTAGCCTTCGATGTAGATGCGGCGGACGATGCTGTCGATGTCGGGCTCGATGATCTGCAGATCGCTGATCTCGAAGTCGTTCATGACCCGGCGGATCAGCGCCTCGGCCGAGGTCTGCCGGCGTTCGAAGCGCAACCGCACCACCAGCCCCTCGCGGCTTTCGACCGTCGCGCCGGAGACCTCGATCCCCTCGTACGGCCGGGCCAGCGTGACGACCAGCGTCCGATGCGTGCCGTACTCCTCGCGCAGCCGGGCGAGCGGGCCGTCGTAGATGACGGCGCCTTTGTCGATCAGGATCACCCGCCGCGCCAACCGCTCGACGTCGGCCAGGTCGTGGGTCGTCAGGATGACCGTCGTCCCGCGCTCGCGGTTGACCTCGGCGACGAAGGTGCGGATCGCCTCCTTCGCGATGACGTCCAGGCCGATCGTCGGCTCGTCGAGGTAGACGATGCGCGGATCGTGCAGCATCGCGGCGGCGAAGTCGCCCCGCATCCGTTCGCCGAGCGACAGCTGCCGAACGGGGGTATCGAGGAAGCGCTCGAGGTCGAGCAGCTCGGCGAAGGCCTTCATGTTGGTACGGTAGCGTTCAGAGGGGATGTCGTAGATCGCGCGCAGCAGCGCGAAGGACTCACGCAGCGGCAGGTCCCAGTAGAGCTGGCTGCGCTGACCGAAGACGACGCCGATGTTCTGGGCGTTGTCCTGCCGCCGTGCGGCGGGGACCAGCCCGGCGACGCGCAGCGTCCCCGAGGTCGGGACCAGGATCCCGGTCAGCATTTTGATCGTCGTCGACTTGCCGGCGCCGTTGGGCCCCAGATAGCCGACCAGCTCGCCGGGCTCGAGCGTGAAGGTGACCGCGTCGACCGCGACCGTCTCCTCGACCTCGCGGGAGAACAGCGCCTTGATGGCGCCGCCCAGCCCGGGTTGTCGGACGACCGAGCGAAAGACCTTCCGCAGGTCGACGGCTTCGATGATCGCCATGCGCGCGTCGGCCTTTCCATGACCCGCTCGCCGAAGCATTGTAGGAGGGAGGACGGAAGGTGCGACCCCCGGCGGGGGTGAAGGCGCGGACACCGACCTGGTGTCGGAAGCGCAGATCCCGTCCTTAGGGACGGGGTCGCGTCGTACGCGAAAGGGGGTGACGAATACCATGGCTGCTAAGAAAAAGGCTGCGAAGAAGAAGCCCGCCTCGAAGAAAAAGAAGAAGTAACGTTCTTCTATCGATCATTCGATACCAAGTCTTTACGTAATCATTCGAGAGAAAGTGCGGCCGGCAACGACCGCGCTTTCTTCGTTTTCAGGTCTCGGGCGCGCGCGCCAGCGCGGCGAGCCGTTCGAGGTTGGCGGCCATCCCGCCGGCGATCCGGAGGGCGGCTCGTCTCAGCAGCGGCCCCGCCAGCGGGCCGCTCGTCGCGACCGTCTGGGCGATCTCGGTCGCGCCGTCGCGCTCGCTCAGCTCCCACCGCAGCCGCAGCGCGGCGAGCGGGCCGATGGAGAGCAGCAGCGCCAGTCGATGCGGCGGCTCGACGGCCTCGATCCGCAACGCGGTCTGCGGCGCGCCCTTCGGCTTGGTCGTCACGACGCTCCCGGGTGCGAGCTCGCCTTCGACCAGCATCCACTCGATGCCGGGATTCCAGCGCGCCCAGCGCCGGCCGTCGAGCAGTACCGCCCAAAGCCGCGCGGCCGGGACGGGTGCCGTCGCGACCGCGGTCTGCTCCCAGCTCACCGCAGCGTGCGTTCCCACCAAGCCAGGAGCTTCGCGTCGACGTAGCGCGCTTGGGCGACGCCGCTGGGCCCATGCCGCATCCCCGGCACGACGAAATAGTCGACTTGCTTCCCGGCGTGCACGAACGCGTCGACCAGCGCGAGCGAGTTCATCAGGTGGACGTTGTCGTCCGAGCTGCCCTGGATCAACAGGAGGTCGGCGCTGAGCCGGCCGGCGGCGGGCAGGACCGCGGCTCGGTCGTAGGCCGCCGGATCCGCCTTCGGCAGACCCATGTAGCGTTCGGTGTAGGCCGAGTCGTAGTAGTGCCAGTCGGCCGGCGGCGCCCCGGCGATCCCGCTGCGAAACACACCCGGCGCGTGCGTCAGCGTGTAAGCGGTCAGGTAGCCGCCGTAGCTCCAGCCGAACAGGCCCAACCGCGCGCCGTCGACGTACGGCTGGCGGCGCAGCCAGGCGGCCGCGGCGAGCGGCCCTTCGATCGCGATCATCCCCATGCGGTGCGAGAAGAGCGCGGCGTTCGCGCTGCGGTCGTTGCGTGAGGCCGGTCCGTCGACGGTGAAGACGACGAAGCCGTGCTCGGCCAGCAGCTGGTCGAACAGGCCCGGCCAGCGGTCGTCGGAGGGGACGCCCCACGTCAGCGGGAGTGGACCGCCGTAGACCTTGACGATCACCGGGTAGCGGCGC
>JBEKLD010000035.1:0-22064 GCA_050010375.1 Vulcanimicrobiaceae bacterium | reverse complement strand
GCCTGGCCCGTCTGCTCTACGAGACCCGCCTCGCATGGATCCGCAGTCGTGGCACCTTCCGTCGCGTCGTCGTCTCGCACCGCCGTTCCAACGAACCGTCGCGGCGCGCCATCGAGCGCTACGGGTTCGCGCTGACCGGCAGCGAGCCCCGAACGTGGCCCGACGGAGCAGTCGACGACGAGCTGCTCTACGCGCTCGACCTCACCCGCGACGCTCTCGTCGCCCGCGAGTCGCCGACCCTCGAGCCACCCTGGCTCGACGTCCCGAACATCGTGCTCGGCGACCGTGCACTGCGCGCTCACCTGCTCGTCGAGCGCGGCGGCGTGCCGTACCGCCGATTCGAGCTGCGCAGCGTCGGCCGGCCGGAAGCCTGGCTACGGTCCGACGCGATCGCCTGGAAGGGGCTACTCCTGATCGGCTTCGCGGAGCGCGCATACGTCGTGCCCGCAGCCGGCGGTACGCCGCGGCAGATCGACCTCGAGAGTTACTTCAGCCGTTTCTCCGCCGGCGAGAGCTGGCTGCTCGTCGTCTCCGGCGGCGACGTCCTGCGGCTCGACGAGTGCGGCGAGGTCGTTTGGCGCAGCGAGGAGTTTGGGATCGACGGGATCATCATCGAGCGCGTCGCGAACGGCAGGATCGAGGGGCAGTACGCCTACGACCCACCCGACGGCTGGGGTCCGTTCGCGCTCGCGCTCGACGACGGGTCTATTTCAAGCGGGTCGTGAGCGCGCTCACGAAGCTTTGCTCGAGCGTGCCGTTCGAGGGCACGAGACGACCACCGAGCGGGCTATCCAGGTCCTGCGGCGTGAGGACGATGATTCGCACCGAGACGACGACGTGCGCCGTCGCGCCCTCGCCGGGCGTCGTGCGAACCGAAACGAAGTACTTCGCCG
This sequence comes from Vulcanimicrobiaceae bacterium, assembly GCA_050010375.1. Lineage (GTDB taxonomy): Bacteria > Vulcanimicrobiota > Vulcanimicrobiia > Vulcanimicrobiales > Vulcanimicrobiaceae > Vulcanimicrobium. The sequence continues at coordinate 21,171 of JBEKLD010000035.1, read as the reverse complement.
TCGCACCGGCCGGCACGAACTTGTGCGCCTCCGCTGGAATGGCGTTCAGCAGCGCGGCGTTGCTAAGCGGAACCGCTTTCGAGCTGATGATACCGTGCTCGGTGTCGTTCTGCGAGACTGCGATGCGACTGCTGGCGAAGTAGTCGAGGATCGACTGCCGTGCCGCCGTCGCGGCCAGCGGCGCGGTGAACTCGTAGACTTTGGGGCTCGGCTCGACGGGCGGAATCGATTCGGCCACTTGTTTGCTCACGATCCGGACGGGCAGTGCTTTGGGCGCAGCCGCGCGTGTGTTCGCGCGGGCCAGGCGAATCGAGAAGCCGCCGGTGACCTTGCCGTTCACGACCGAGTCGACGTTGACGACGATGTCATGCGTGAGGTGCGCGGTGACCGAAGCCGGCGGACGCGTCAGCGTGATCGTTCCGACCTGCAGCTCCTTGGGCTGGAAGGTCATCGTGCCGCGCAAGAGCGTCGGCGGCGCCGCGACGTGCGCCACTCTGGCGCGGGGCACGATCAGCGCCGTCGAGACGACGGGTTTCGCGGGCACGGTGACGATCGGCACCTTGACGCTAGAACGGATCGTCGCCGCGAGCGGTTCCGTCACCAGCTGGATCTTGGCGGTCTCGGCGAGCGGGTTGCCGATGATGAAGTGGATCGGTGCCAGCGGCGCCGTTCCGGTGTCGACGTCGAAGAAGTTCGTCTGCGCGTCGTTGTTGCTCAGATTGATGTCGCTGGGATACGTGATGTCGACGCGCACGCAGAAGTGGTCGAAGGTCGAGATCGGCGCGGGCCAGACGCCGCCGTTGGTGTCGTTGAGGTTGGTGAGGTCCCAGTTGATCGGTACGAGCTGCGAGGCAGCACCGGCCGCCGCGTTGACGGTGACCGTTCCGATCAGCTTGAACGCGGAGTCGGGAATCGAGCTGTACCAGGGCGCGTAGCGGAAGCGCACGACGGCGCCGGTCGCGTTGGCGCTGCCGAGGTTGCGCACCCGGGCGCGCAGCGCGTTGATGACGCCCTTCTGTGCGTTGACCTGTACGTTGGAAGCGTTGACGACGAAGATGTCGGGCGACTCCCACGTCGGGCCAACACCGGTGACGTAGCCCCACGGCGTGATCGCCATGTCGACGCCGGTCGCGTCGCTCTCCGCATGCGACCAGACGTCCTGATCGCCGCGGCCGGCCGGGCTGCACGGCGCCGCGGCACCGGCCGGCGGCGCGCAGAGGTTGCGCGTGTCGCCCCAAGCGCCGAGCAAACCGTTCGCGTCGGCGAAGCCCCACAGGTAGTCCCCCATGTAGCTCGGCACCAGCAGCGGGTCGTAACCGTCCGACGGCGCGAAGTCGACCGCGGAGTAGGTGCGGTTGTACCAGGTCATGCCGGCGTCGGTCGAACCGGCTTCGTAGACGCGGATCTTCTGGTTGGCCGGATCCTCCCGGCGGCTGTAGAGCAACACCTTGATGTGCCCGGTCACCGGCGAGACGGAGATCGACGGCAACCAGTTGTCGTTGCTCGTCGGATCGGCGCCGAGCGTCGCGGCCGGGCCCGAAGTGATGTCGCGCGGCGCCGACCACGTTTTGCCGCCGTTGGTCGAAGCGGTGAAGTAGATTTCGGCGCGCGGAGGCGCCGTTGCGCTCGGCTGGCCGGCGAAAACGACGTACATGTTGCCGCGCGTCGGGCTGCCGGCGGGCGTGTTGTCGATCGCGAGGAACGGGAACGAGCGTGTGCGCAGGCTCTCCCCGCCGGTGCCGAGGTCGCCGGGCGTCGAGGTGAACGTCGCGACGGTCTTCGAGGCGTTCGGGTCGGTCGGATCGGGATTGACGAAGCTGCCGCCGCCGTTGGTCGACTTGACCATGTTGATCGTCGCGCTCGCGGCGACCGCGGTCGACGTGAGCTGCGACCACGCGACGTAGAGCGTGCCGTCCGGCCCGACGACCGGAATGACGCCGTGCTGGTATGCGCCGCTGGACGGCGCGATCGCGACGGTCGGGCTGAACGCGAGCGGCGAGGTCGACGACGACGCGGCGAACTGCGCCTGTGGGTTGCCGCTCGGCGGGTAGTCCGACCAGCCGACGTAGACGCGCCCGTTGTAGGTACCGCCGGTCGTGTCGACAGCGAGGAACTCCTTGTCCTCGAAGCCGCCGTCGGTCGACGACGCCCCCGACAGGACGACCGGACTGCCGAACGTCACGCTGGGCGACGTCGAGGTCGACGCGTTGACGCCGATGTACGAGTTGCCGGTCGAGGGCTGCTCGAGCAGCGAGCCGTAATACAACGTGCCGTTCGTGTCGAACTGCAGCGTCGGGTCGCCTTGGAGCGAGTACGCACCGGCCGGCACGAAGCCGCCGTCGGTGAACGAATTGCCGCCGTTCGTCGAATAGGCGTAGCCGCTGAGGCTCGTCCACGCGGCGATGCCCAGCAGCCCCGCTTGGCGCGAGGTGTTGTATCCGACGACCGCAAGCGAACCGTGCCGCGCGACGTACGTCTCGCTTTCGGTTGTCAGGTTGTCGAGGTTCGTCGCGTTGTTGTCGACCGAGTTCACCTGCACGTCGGCGCTCGCGGCGCTGGCGACGGAGAGAAAACACGCGGCGAGCCCCGTGGCGATACGACGGCGCACTACGTTTGTCATGAGCCCACACCTCCCGGCTGTCTTCAGATACCAGCTGGTACCTCGTATCATACCACAAGACGAGCGTGCTCGGGGGCACAATTTTCGCGGCGGCGGCCGCACGCTTGCCTGCACGACGAGTCAGTGCGGCTGGGAGACCTCAGCGGAAGCGTGCGATCGCGTCGTAGAGGCCTTGCGGGTCGTCGGTGCCGAGGGTTACGGTGGCGCCGTTGCGCTTGCGAATCATCACCGCGCGGTAGCCCCAGACGTTCCACAACCAGCCGTGCCAGATCGTCCAGTGAATGCCGAACCCTTCCCAAAAGTTCGTCTTGGTGATCTGCACGTCGGCGATATCCGCCAGCGGAATCGACCCGCGCGGGGCCCCGAGCCCGAAGGCCCACGAGATGCCGTTCGCGTCGACCCGCGTCGAGAGCGTCGAAAACACGACCGCGACCGCCACCAAGAAGAGCAGGGGCGCCAGGCTGCGAAACATCGCCGTGAGCACGAACGAAAGCGCGCAGATTATGACGATCCAGTACGAGAGCTGACGGTGCTCATAGGTCGGCATCGGTCGGTCTTACCCCGAAAAACGGCGCTGGTTACGGCCGGCAACGAGAGGAGCTTGCGATGACGGCTTCCGTCTTCATCGGAACCAGCGTCGACGGGTTCATCGCACGACGAAACGGCGATCTCGACTGGCTGCCCGAGAGCGGCGGCGAACCGCACGGATACGACGAATTCATGGCCGGCGTCGACACGATCGTGATCGGTCGCAAGGCGTTCGAGACGGTGCTGTCGTTCGAGGTCTGGCCGTACGGCGACAAGCGGGTCGTGGTCCTGAGCACTCGCCCCGTCAACCTCTCCGCGGTCGTCGGCGGCGTCGTCGAGCAGATGGCCGGATCCCCGACTGAGATCGCCGCGCAGCTCGCGGCGAGCGGCGCCCGCCACATCTACGTCGACGGGGGGATCACGATTCAGGGCTTCCTGAGGGCGGGGCTCATTCGGCGTCTCGTCATCACGCGCGTCCCCGTGCTCATCGGGGAAGGAATCCCCCTCTTCGGCGCCTTACCGCACGACATCCGGCTCCAGCACGTGATGACTCGGCACTATCCGAGCGGTTTGGTCACCAGCGAGTACAACGTTGCCGACGGCGGCGTTTGAGGAGAGCGGCATGGAGAACAGCGTCGTCGATCGCATCGCGGGCGTCGATCCCGGCGACCCGATCGACGAATCGATCGACCGCTTCGAATCCGACGGGGCCATGCTCGCGGGCCTGGTCCGCTCGATCCCGCCGGAACGGATCGCCGAGCACGCGCCGTTCGACGGCATGTGCGCGTTGGAGCAGATCTGCCACCTGCGCGATCTCGAACAGGCCGGCTGGCAGCAGCGCTTCACCGCTACGCTGCACGAGGACAACCCGACGATCCATAACTTCGACGGCGCGGCGGTGTCCGCCGCGTCGAACTATCACGCCGAAGACGTGGCCACGGCCCTCACGGCGTGGCTGCAGCTGCGCCGGCAACTCGTGACCTTGCTGCGCGCCTGCGACGCGCCGGCGTTCGAGCGGACCGCCACCTATGCCGAATCCGGCCGGACGCACACGCTGCGCGAGTTGCTGGCCTTCGCCCTCGGTCACGATGAGGATCATCTGATCCGCTTGAGCCGCCTCGCGGCGCACTTCGCCTAGCGCTGTTGGGCGTAGGCCTGCAGCCAGCCGAGGACGCGCAGCCAGCCGTTGAAGTGGTCGTCCCGGTCCTCGGGCTCGGTGAGCGCGGAGAACACGCGCGCCGCCGGCGCGTGGATCGCGATCTCGCGGACGATCGTCGTCTCGGTCGGACTGTTGGTCATCGTTCCTTCTCCTCGGCGTACGCTTTGAGTCGCTCGAGGCTGCGATCCCAGAAGGCCTTGTAGTCCTCGAGCCAGGTGTCGATCTGTCGCAACGGCTTCGGGTTGAGCTGATACAGCCGCAGGCTGCCGACGCTGACCAGCCCGGCCTCGCGCAAGAGGCGCAGGTGCTTGGAGATCGCCGGCCGGCTGACGCGAAAGTTGCTCGCGATCTCGCCGACGGACCGCCGCCGCTCGCGCAGGATCGCCAGGATCTCTCGCCGTGTCGGATCGGCCAGCGCCCGGAAGACGGGGTCGGGTCCCGGGTGTCGTGCGGAAACCATTTGGTTACCATACCGTAACCGATTGGTTACCTAAGGTCAGCCCCGCAAGGACCGGGAACGGCGTTGCGCGGCGACGGATCACCGCCTAACGCATCTTCACTGCTTCGAGGTGATCGTCATGGCTGAAGGATACGTCGGCGAAGTTCGCCTGTTCGCCGGGGGGAGCGCGCGGCTGCCGAAGGGCTGGCTCCCGTGCGACGGGCGGCTGATGCCGATCGCACAGTACCAGGTGCTCTTCTCCCTGATCGGCCCCTTCTACGGCGGCGACGGCGTCCGTACGTTCGCGCTGCCGGACTTGCGCGGACGCAGTCCGGTCGGGGCGGGCGAAGGGCCAGGCCTCGCCCCGGTCGAGCTCGCCCAACAGGTCGGGAACACGCCGGTCGCGCCGGCCACCGGCGGCAAAGGTGTCCCGACCCCACCCGGGCTGGGCTTGACGTTCATGATCGCGTTCGCCGGCGAGTATCCCGTGCCCCAATGATCGCCGACGAGGCGAGCGTCGGGCTCGAGCCGACCGCGGACCAGCGCGCGCTACGGGACGCCGTGCGCGCGCTGTGCGCGTCGTTCGGCGACGCCTATTGGCGCGCGCTCGACGCCGAGCGCGGCTATCCGGACGCGTTCATCCGCGCGCTGACCGAGGCCGGCTACCTGGCCGCGCTGATCCCCGAGGAGTTCGGCGGCGCGGGGCTGGGGCTCGCCGAGGCCTGCATCATCCTCGAAGAGGTCAACCGCTCCGGCGGCAATGCCGCCGCCGCGCACGCGCAGTTGTACATCATGGGGACCGTGCTGCGCCACGGCAGCGCGGAGCAGAAGCGGCGCTTCCTTCCGCCGATCGCGCGCGGCGAGCTGCGGCTGCAAGCCTTCGGCGTGACGGAACCCAACGCCGGCAGCGACACGACGAAGATCGCCACGACCGCCGTACGCCGCGGCGACGTCTACGTCGTCAACGGGCAGAAAGTCTGGACCTCGCGCGTCCAGCACAGCGACCTGATGTTGCTGCTCGCGCGCACCTCGCCGCCCGACCAAGCCGCCGGCAAAACTTTCGGCCTCTCGACGCTGCTGGTCGATCTGCGCAGCGCACCGGCCGGCACGATCGACGTGCGCCCGATTCGCACGATGATGAACCACGAGACGAACGAGGTCTTCTTCCACGACCTCGAGGTGCCGGCGGAGAACCTGATCGGCGAGGAGGGACAGGGCTTCCGCTACATCCTCGACGGGATGAACGCGGAGCGCATCCTGATCGCGGCCGAGTGCGTCGGCGACGGCGGCTTCTTCATCGACCGCGCGGTGAAGTACGTCGGCGAGCGGATCGTCTTCGGGCGGCCGACCGGCCAGAACCAGGGCGTGCAGTTCCCGCTCGCCCGCGCGTATGCGGCGCTCGTCGCCGCCGACCTGGTGCGCCGTCAGGCGGCGGCGCTGTTCGACGCCGGTCGCCCCTGCGGCCCCGAAGCGAACACCGCCAAGCTGCTGGCCTCCGAGGCGTCCTGGCAGGCCGCCAACGCCGCGCTCGACGCCCACGGCGGCTACGGCTTCGCCGAGGAGTACGACATCGAGCGCAAGTTCCGCGAGACGCGCCTCTACATCACCGCGCCGGTCGCCAACAATCTGATCCTCTCCTACATCGGCCAGCACGTCCTGGGGATGCCGCGCTCGTTCTGAGCGTTCAGCCGGTACTCGAGCCGGCCGCCGTCAGGCGCGCGTACGGTTCGGCGAGCCAGCGCGCGGCCAGCTCGCGCAGCTCGGCGTCGGCTTCGTCCTGCTTGGCGGCGGCATCGGCGACGAACGCGCGGGTGGGTTGTTTCGCGTCGCGGCCGACCGCGGCGTGCAGGCGCTCGCGGTCCGCCGCGGAGAGCGTGATGCCGAAGCGCGGCGCGAGCGTCTCCCAGATCGCCGCCGGGAGCGCGCGATAGTCGATCGTCCGCTCGGCGCCGCCGTGCGCCGCCATCGCGCTCGCGATGCGCGCCAGCACGCGCGCGTGATACTCATCGCGCGGCAAACGCATCGCCTCGGCCGGCGTGAACGCGAGCAGCGACGGCGCGTTGAGGGCGGCCATCATCCAGCTGACCGCGCGCCGGTGCGAGACCAGGATCTCGACCGGGTCGCGCACGAGGAACACCCACGGAACGCCGGGGAACGCGCGCTCGATCAGATCGAGCTGGAGCGCGTGCCAGGCGTCGAACTTCACGATCAGGTGCCGTTCCGTGCCGGTTCGGCGTTGCGCGAGGGCATCGATCATCGCGCGCAGCCACGCGATGCGCTGTTCATCGGTGATCCGCGGGTCGCGCTCGTGCGCGCGCAGCACCGCGTCGATCGGCGCGGCCTCCGAGAGGACGAGCACCTGCGGCAGTTCGGCGAACGCCTGCGTGACCAGCGTCGAACCGCAGCGCGAGAGGTGGAAGACGAATCCGCTCGGCGCGAGCCCCGGCCGCTGCGCGCCCAGCGCAGCGAGCTCGGCCAGCGGCGTCTGCGGCCGAAAGGCGAGGTTGAACGGATGCTGGAGCGCGCGCCGGATCGTCCCTTCGAAGAAGGGGTCGGTGAAGCGCAGGCCGTCGAGCCGGCACCAGTCGACCGTCGGCGTCCCGGCGTCCCACCAGACCCGCATCGGGACGAACCCGTCGAGCAGCTCGGGGTTCACGCGCTGGAGGTCACCAACGAGGCCAGCAGCCCCTGGGCCAGCGCCGCCTCGACGTCGGTCGCCTCGAACGAGCAGCCGCGCTCGGCGCCCAAGCGCACCGCCAGCGCGACGAACGCGTAGCGTTCGCGTTGCGCCCACAGCGCGTCGCGCAGCGCGACGTCGGTGAAGACGAGCGCGCGAAAGCGGGCGAAGTCGGCCATCGGCATCTCGCCGGACCCGGTTGGACTCGGGCGCGGCGATCCCCTCGGAACGCCGCGGCCGGCGTCAGGAACCGCAGTAGGCGGTCAGGGTCGAGAGGACCTCGGGTGAGGTCGCGGCTCCTTGCGGATGGGTGTAGGTCAGCTTGGTCACGCCCGGCGCATCATCGACGATGATCTGGTGCACGACGACGGTTCCGAAGGTCATCTCGACCTCGTGCGCGCGGCGTGCATCGCAGGTCCGGTCTTTGTCGACCGCCGCGTGGATGCCGTTTTCGGTGATGTTCTTGCGGATCATCGCCACGACGTCGTCGTAACCCAGGTCGCCGTCTTCGAGGTAGACCAGCGTCTCGCCGTCGCTTTTGCGCCAGATCTCCTGGGCGCGCGGCGTCTGCGGCGTCGCGCTCGCGGCGACGACGTGGTCCCACCCGTTCGGGCCGGTGAAGGGCTTGGTGATCGCGGCGGCGCTCAACGGGATGAGCGCGGCGATCGCGGCCAGCGACGCCGCGCGAAGCGGTGCGCGTGTCATGCCCTAGCCTAGCCTGCCGGCGGGCCGCCGCGCACCGGGCGAACGGCGCATGCTGCGCCGTCCCAATACGACAACGGGCGAATTCGGATGCAACCCGTTGCCAGGTGTCGCGGGGCTAGGTGGAAACGACCTCCGAACCGGCGGCCTGCGCGAGCAGGGCGCGCAGCCAGGCGTCGACGACGCAGTCGACCACCAAGTGGATGCGGGCCGCGGGCCCGGGGTTCATCACCTGGTGCCGCCGCGTGACGTCGACGTACCAGCACTCGCCCGGCTGCATGGCGAGGGCGCAATCGTCGAGCAAGAACTCGACGCCGGGGCCGGTGACGAGCGGCACGTGGACGCGCAGCTCCCCGAACTCCAGACCGATGTTGTAGTCGCGGTGCTCGCGGATGCGCGCGCCGGCGCCGAGCCGTAACAGACGCGCCGAGGTCAACGGACAGCCGAAGGCCGCCAGCGCCGCGCGCAGCGCAGGCGCCTGCGCGAGCGCCGGCGTGTCGGCGAAGCCGGCGGCTCCGGCCGCGGGATCGGAGTAGAGCGAGACCTGGCCGCCGGTCGCGCGCAGCGCGATCCCGCTCCAGTCGCCCTCGTAGTAGGCGGTGTTGAAGTGACGCTCCCAACGGCTCTCGGCGAAGGCCAGCGCTTCGGCCGCCAGGGCGTCGGCGTCGAAGCGCAGCGGCAGCCGCAACCGGTCCGGCAGCGTCACCGTGAGGCCGCAGCCGACGCGCCGATCAGACCCAGCTCGGTGCCGACCTGCTCGAACGCAGCGAGCGCGCGGTCGAGTACCTCGCGCGTGTGCGCGCTCGAGATCTGCACGCGCACCCGCGCCGTCCCCTCCGGCACGATCGGGAAACCGAAACCGGTGACGAACACGCCGGCCTGCAACAGCCGCTCGCTCAACGCGATCGCGAAGGCCGTCTGCCCGACCAGGATCGGCACGATCGCGCTGGGCCCCTCGAGCGGTCGATAGCCGAGCCGCTGCAAGCCGGCCCGGAAGTAGCGCGTGTTCTCGCGCTGCCGGGCGACCAGCTCCGGCTTGCGCTCGAGCAATGCGATCGCGGCCTGCGCGCTCGCTGCGACGGTCGCCGGCAGGGCGTTGGAGAACAGTTGGGTGCGCGAGCGTTGCACGAGCGTGTCGATCAGCGCGCGCGAGCCGGCGACGAAGCCGCCCGCGGCGCCGCCCAGCGCCTTACCCAGCGTCCCGGTGACGATGTCGATCTCGCCCGTCAACCCGTAGTGCTCGAGCGTGCCGCGTCCGGTCGGACCCATCACGCCGGTGCCGTGCGAATCGTCGACGATGGTGACCGCGCCATAGCGCTTGGCCAGCGCGACGATCTCGGGCAGTTTGGCGATCGAACCTTCCATCGAGAAGACGCCGTCGGTGACGATGAACGGCGTCCCCTGCGCCTGCTGCAGCTGCAGCTCGAGATCGGCCATGTCGCCGTGCTTGTAGCGCAGCCGTTTGGCCGCCGAGAGCCGACAGCCGTCGATGATCGACGCGTGGTTGAGCTCGTCGCTCACCAGCGTGTCCGCCGCGGTCGCGATCGTCGGGAGCAGTCCTTCGTTGGCCGTCCAGCACGAGACGTACGAGAGCGCCGCTTCGAAGCCCAAGAAGCGCGCGATCGTCTCCTCGAGCTGCCGGTGGATGTCGAACGTCCCGCAGATGAAGCGGACCGAGGCGGTTCCGGCCCCGTACTTTTTCAGCCCGGCGATCCCGGCCGCGACGACCTCGGGATCGTCGGCCAGGCCCAGGTAGTCGTTCGACGAGAGCACGATCACCTCGCCGGCCTCTTCCATGCGTACCGCCGGGCCCATCGGGCCGGTCAGGTGCCGGAGCGTCTTGTACGTTCCCGCCGAGCGGAGCGCGGCCAGATCGGTGGCGAGGCGGGCCTCGAAGGCGGCGTTCATCAAGTCTCCTCCCAGACCGTCAACTCGCGGCGCGTGCCCGCCGATGAGATTGAGGTGAAGGCCCTCTTCGGAACGCTGCACTGCACGCTCCTGGACCGCCGTTCGAGCGTCCCGCTCGCCGGCGCTCGGATCACCTGCGTTTGGCGCAATGAGCGCGTCTCGGCCCACACGGCCGACGAGAACGGCAGCTTCGTCACCGAGCTCCCCGAGGGCGTCTACGACCTGGTCATCTCGGCGCGGGGCTACCTCTCGCTCTCGGTGCGCGGGGTCGGCGTCCTGGCCGGCTACCGGCAGGACCTGCTGCGCGGGCTGGTCCCCGGCGCCGGCCAGCCGCTCGAGGGCGAGCCCTCGACCGCCATCGCCGGCTACGTCCGCGACCGAGTCGGCCAGACGGTCGGCAACGTCGCGATCCACGTCAACGCGAACGACGGGAGCACGGCCTACACGACCCGGACCGACAAGATCGGCGCCTTCGTCCTCAACGGCGTGCGCCCGGGGATGTACGACCTGGTCGCGCGCACCGGCGAACGAACGCTGGCCCTCGCGCACGTCCCGATCGCGCACGTGAAGGACCTAGTCCGCGTCGACCTGACCCTGCTTCAGTTGTAGTTCGCTGCGGTCCGCCGTTATTGTGCTTCGAGCGCTTCGATGAGTGGGCCGAGATACTCGCGTAGGCGTTCGCCGCGGCCGAGACTGGTGCGAAAGATCGGTTGCCGGACCTGCGTCTTGCTGGCCGTGCGGATCGGTCGCTGCACGTCGTGGAAGCGCAGACACGCCGGATCCCACGGCAGCCCGCAGAACGCGACCAACCGCCGCGCGCTGCCTTCGAGATCGGCGACGATCTCTTCGTAGTCGATCTCGAAGAAGCGGTCGGCCGGCAACACCGCGCGCCACTGCGCCATCAGCGCGGCGTAGGCGCGATAGAAGCGGCCCAGCTCGGCCAGATCGTAGCTGAAGTCTTGCCGCCCTTCGAAGAGCGTGGTGTAGCACGAGACACAGGTGTCGAGCGCGTTGCGCCGGACGTGGATGATCCGTGCGTTGGGCAGCAAGACGTGGATCACCCCGGCGCGCAGGAAGTTGGCCGGCAGCTTGTCGACGATGCGCAGCGCGTCGGGCGCGAGCTGCGCGACCGTGTTGACGTAAGCACGTCCGGCGGCAGCCAGATCGCGCGGTTCGGGGGTGGCCAGCAACCCGGCGATGACGGCCGGCAAATACGGTAGCTCGCCCGCCGCGTGGATCGCCGGGTGCGCACCCAGGATCGCCTCGACCAGGGTCGTCCCCGAGCGCGGCATCCCGACGACGAAGACCGGGAGCGACGACGGTTCCCCGTCGCGCGCTCGCGCGAGGAACGCGCCATCGACGTTCTCGGCGGTCGCGCGCATCGCGCGCTCGTCCTCGGCGACGTCGTAGCGCAAGAGCGCGCGCTTCATGCGGTTGCCCTCGCCCAGGTGGGCGAAGGCGCGCTCGAGATCACCGTAGCCCAAGGCGGTGCGGCCGGCGGCGAAATGCATCGCCAAACGGTCGTCGTAGGCGCGCAGGCGTGGTGAGGTCGCGAGCGCGCGTTCCATCGCCTCGACGTCGGCCTCGGACGGCACGACCTCGGGCAAGTCGACGCGCGCGTACCAGCTCGGGGCGGAGTCGGGTTCGAGCGCGAGCGCGCGGTCGAGCAGTTCGGCCGCCTCGGCGGTGCGGCCCAGTTCGATCAGGACGCCGGCCTGTTTCGCCAGCGGGCTCGCAGCGCGGGGTGCCAACGCCGCGGCGCGAGCCAGCGCCGCGAGTGCCTCGTCGTGCCGGCCCAGCACTTGCAAACAGACGCCGAGCATCTCGTAGGGAACCGACTCGTTGGGCAGGCTGCGCACCGCGTGCTCGGCGGCCTGCAGCGCCTCGGCTGGCCGCTCGAGCTTGAGCAGGACGCGCGCCTGCGCGATCCGCGCCGCGACGTCGTCCGGATGGCGCGCGACGACCTCGGCCAACAGCGCGGCAGCCCGTTCTTGTCCGTGCAGGGCCCCTTCGATCATCGCGAGCAGCGCCGACGAGCCGGGTGCGCCGCCGTCGATCTCGACGGCCCGACGCGCATGCTCGAGCGCCTCACCATGCCGCCCCAACGTGTGCAGGATCAGCGCGGCGCCGACCTGCGCGGGGCCGAAGGCGGCATCGATCGCGACCGCCGCTTGGTAGACCGTTGCGGCTTCCTCGAAGCCACCGGTCGCGGTGAGCAGTTGGCCGAGCTGCGCCTGCAGCGGCGCGGACGCCGGCGCGGCCGCGGCGGCGCGTCGGGCCGACTCGAGCGCCGCCTCCAGGTTCCCACTGCGCCGGTAGAGGATCGCTCGGCGCGCGTGCTGCGTCGCCTCGGCCTGCGGCGAACGGCAGGCCTGGTCGACGCACGCCAGTGCCAGCTCGACCTCACCCAGCTCGTAGAGCGCCGCCCCGACGAGGTCGAGCGCGCGGTATTCCTCTGGCCAGCCGCGCAGGATCGTCGTCGCGGCGCGCGCCGCAGCGTCGCGCTCGCGTGCCGCGGAGCGGTCATGGAACGTCGCGAGCGCCTCGGCCAAGTTCACCGCGAGAGTCGTACCGCGGCAGGCTGTGAACGACCTGGCCGCTCGAGAATCAGCCGAAGCGGCCGGTGATGTAGTCTTCGGTCCGCTTCTCGCGTGGATGGGTGAAGATTTGGTTCGTGTCGCCGACCTCGACGATCTCGCCCAGATGGAAGAAGGCGGTGTCGTCGGAGATGCGCGCGGCCTGCTGCATCGAGTGGGTGACGATGACCACCGTGTACTGCGCCTTGAGCTCGCCGATGAGGTCCTCGATCTTCGAGGTGGCGATCGGGTCGAGCGCGGAGGCCGGCTCGTCCATCAGCAAGACCTCGGGATTGAGCGCGATCGCGCGCGCGATGCACAGCCGCTGCTGCTGGCCGCCGGAGAGGTCGAGCGCCGAGCGCTGGAGGCGGTCCTTGACCTCGTCCCACAACGCGGCCGCGCGCAGGGCGCGTTCCGCCGTCTCGACCAGCACCGCGTGCGAGCGCTCACCGTGGATGCGCGGGCCGTAGATGACGTTCTCGAAGATCGTCTTGGGGAAGGGGTTCGGGCGCTGGAAGACCATCCCGATGCGGTGCCGGATGACGACCGGATCGGCGTCGGGTCCGTAGATGTTCTCGCCGTCGAGCAGGATCTCGCCGGTCACGCGCGCCCCCGGCGTCAGATCGTGCATCCGGTCCAACGCGCGCAGGAAGGTCGACTTGCCGCAGCCCGAGGGACCGATCAGCGCCGTGACGCGCTGCGCCTTCATCGCGAGCGACGCGTGCTTGATCGCCTGGAACGTGCCGTAGTAGACGTCGACGTTCGTCGCGGTCAGCTTGTTCGCCGTCGATGACGTGGCGGTTTCGGGGACGTCGATCATTCGGCTCTCCCGGTGAAGCGCTTGGTCAGCTGACGGCCGAGCACCCGCGCCGCGAGGTTGAACAGGAGCACCATGAGCAGCAACACCAGGGCCGAACCGTTTCCGATGCGGGCGACGTCGGGGACGATCGACTCCGAGTGCGTGTACCACAAGTGGACCGCCAGCGTCTCGGCGGGCCGCATCGGGTTGAGACTGTAGGGATTGTTGTACGGCACGCTCAGGCCGGCGGTGAAGATCAGCGCGGCGGTCTCGCCGAAGATGCGCCCGGCGACCAGCACGACCCCGGTCGTCAGCCGCCCGATCGCGCTCGGCAGCACGACCCGCGTGATCGTTTGCCACTTCGTCCCGCCCAGCGCCATCGACGCCTCGCGGATCGTGTCCGGGACGCTGGCCAGCGCCTCTTGCGTCACCCGCATCAGCGAGGGCAGGTTGAGCAGGGTCAGGGTGAGCGCGCCGCCCAGCGCGGTGAAGTGCCACTTGAAGAGATAGACGAAGATCAGCAGGCCGAACAGGCCCATCACGACCGAGGGGATCGTCGCGAGCGACTCGGCGCAGAACTGCACGACGTTGCGGAACCGCCCGGCGTGCTCGTACTCCTGCAGATAGACGCCGGCGGCGACCGCGATCGGAACCGTCATCAACAGCGTCAGGATCAGGATGTAGAATGAGTTGTAGATCTCCGGACCGATCCCGCCGCCGGCCGTCGTCGCCCGGGGAACGCCGAAGATGAAGTCCGGCGTCAGCGCGCTCCAGCCCAGATAGACCATGTAGGCGATGAAGGCGACCAGCAGCACGATGATGCTCGACGCCATCACCCACAGCACGACCGTCGCGATCGCGTCGGCGATGCGCCGTTCGCGCACGTTGCCGGTCGCCGCCAGGCCGCTGACCACCGGGCGCGCCGCCACGACCGCCACTACGTGCGTCTCCGCAGGGCCAGCCGCACGAACACGATCAACAGCATCGCGATCAGCAGCAGCAAGAACGCCATGGAAAAGAGGGCATGCTCGAGCAACGTCCCTTCGGTCGCGCCGGGCATGTCGGTCACGATCTCGGTCGTCAGCGCGGCGGTCGGGGCGAAGATGCCCAGCGGCAGCTGCGTCGCGTTGCCGATCACCATCTGGATCGCCAGCGTCTCGCCGATCGCGCGCGCGATCCCGAGGATCAGCGCGACCGCCAAGCCGCTCGACGCGCTCGGCAGCAGGACGCGCATGATCGTCTGGAAGCGGGTCGCGCCGAGGGCGAGCGAGCCTTCCTTGAGCGCGCCGGGCAGCGAACGAAACGCGTCTTCGCTCAAGGTGATGACGGTCGGCAAGATCATGATCGCCAGCACGATGCCCGCCGCGGCCAAGCCGAAACCGCTCGGCGAGTTGGTGTGGGTGCGGATCAACGGGACCAGCAGGGTGAGACCGAGCCAACCGTAGACGACCGACGGGATGCCGACCATCACCTCGATCGCGGGCTTGAGGATCTGGGTCATGCGGTTGGGCGCGATCTCGGAGAGAAAGACGCCGACGGCGATCCCGAACGGGCCGCCGATGCAGATCGCGAACAGCGTCACCGCGATCGTCCCGACGATGAAGACGCCCGCCCCGACCTTGCCGATGTCGGGGTCGAAGGTCGTGGTGAACAGGAACTTCCAGAGCGGGAACCGGTCGACGTAGAACGTCTTGGTCCCCTCGTACGATAGGTAAAACAACAGCGCCGCCATCGCCAGGATGACGAAGCCGGCCGCGACACGCAGGCCGATCATGGCGATGCGCTCGGTACGGTGCGAGCGGAGGGCTTGGGCGGCGATCACGCGGGAACGATGCTCCGAGGGACAGACCGGAAGGGCGACTGCGCCAGCCGCCCTTCCGAAGCCTTCAGGGTCGCGACCCGATCAGCGGTCGGTCTCTTTGACTCGCATCGAGGAGATGAGGATGAACCCGTCCTTCTTGACGAGATCCTCGGACTTCGAGACGTAGTCGATGAACTTGGCGACCTCGCCGGTCGGCTCACCGTAGGTGAACATGTGCTCGTACGACCAGGTAGGGTACTTCCCGTCCCGGATGTTGTCGTCGGTCGGCGCGACGCCGTCGATCGCGAGCTCGGTGAGACCGGAGCCGCGGGTTCCGCTGAACGCGGCGTAGGAGATCGCGCCCGGCGTCTGCTTGACGAAGCTGACGACGGTACCGGTCGCGTCCTCGACCTGCCCGGTCTCGCTGATCGGGGTTCCCCCCATGACGGTCTTGGTGAAGACGGCGCGCGTCCCCGAGTTGCGCGGCCGATTGATCACGACGATCGGCAGATCCGCCCCGCCGAACTGCTTCCAGTTCGTCGCCTTGCCCGAGAAGATGTCCTGGAGTTGGGCCTTGGTCAGCCCCTTCACCCCCACCCCGGGGTTCGTTACGATGGCGAAGCCGATCACCGCGACGCGGTTGTCGTGCAGTTCGGGGTGGGCCGGCGCCTGGATGTCTGAATCGCCGATGTCGATCGCCTTGGCGGCGACTTGGTTGATCCCGGTCCCCGAACCGCCGCCCGAGACGCTGATCTGAACGTCGGGGTGCGCCTTCTGGTACGCCGCGGCGGCGTCCAGCACCAGCGGGAGCAGCGCGGTCGAACCGGCGGCGGTGATGGTGGTAGCGGCCAGAGCCGGCCCGGTGAGGGCGGCGACTGAGCAACTGATGAGCAGGGCTGCGAGCGCAGCGTTCCGCTTCACGTGAATCGACCTCCAGTAGGCATGCGAATGTGGGCCGTAGCGACAAGGGGCGGCCTAAAAGCATCGTCCCAAGCCCACCGTAAGGCCGGTTTAAGGTTCCATTAAGGAACCTTAATGTTCGTCGTCAGGCTCGTCGTCGGCGGCGGCCGGAATCCGCATCGTGAACGTCGCACCGCGGCCCAAAACCGACTCGGCGGTCAGTCTGCCGCCGTGCGCCTCGACCAGGTTTCGCGCGATCGACAGGCCCAGACCGGTCCCGCCGCGCTCCCGCGAGCGCGAACGGTCGACGACGTAGAAGCGCTCGAAGATGCGCGGCAGGTCGGCGTACGGGATCCCGCCGCCGGTGTCGCGCACGGTCAGGATCGCGTCGGCACCGGCGCGCTCCACCTCGACCGTCACCTTCCCTTGCGCGGGCGTGTGGCGCAGCGCGTTGTCGACCAGGTTCATCACGACTTGGATCAGCCGCCCACGGTCGGCCTCGACCCACACCACTTCGGGTGCGTCCAGGTCGAGCTCGACCTCGAGCGCGTCGGCACGCTGCGCGAAGGTGTTCAGCGCACCGCTCGCGATCTCGCCCAGGTCGAGGC
Source organism: Vulcanimicrobiaceae bacterium (assembly GCA_050010375.1). Taxonomy (GTDB): domain Bacteria; phylum Vulcanimicrobiota; class Vulcanimicrobiia; order Vulcanimicrobiales; family Vulcanimicrobiaceae; genus Vulcanimicrobium. The sequence continues at coordinate 4,454 of JBEKLD010000035.1, read as the reverse complement.
TCTCGCGCCGCAGTGGGACGGTGCCGGATTCGGAGCGCGCCAGCTCCAGCAGGTCCTCGACCAGCCGCACCATCCGTTCGACCTCATCGGCGACCTGCGGCAGGAAGAGTTCGCGCGCCTGGGCGTCGTCGTCGGCCAGCAGCACGGTCTCGAGCATCAGCTTCATCGCCGAGAGCGGCGTGCGCAGCTCGTGGGAGACGTCGCTGATGAACTCGTGGCGGACCCGCTCGGCCTCGATCAGAGCGGTGCGGTCCGCCGCCAACACGAGCGCGCCGCCCTCGTGGGGCCGGATCGTGACCGCGATGAAACGCTCGCGAACACCGGCTCCGAAGGAGAGGTCGCGCATCGTCGTCTCACCGAGCAGCGCGGCGTCGAGCATCCGCTCGAGCGCAACCGACGGGACGACCTCGATCAGCGCGCGCCCGATCGCCCGCTGCGGGTCGATGTCGAACAGCTCGCCGGCGGCGGCGTTGAAGACGCGCACCCGGCCGCGGGCATCGGTGGTGAAGGCCGGGAACGGCAACGCGCGCACCAACCGCAGCGCCGGCTCGTCTTCGCCCGGCTCGTCCGCCGCCGGCTCGTGCAGCGCGCGGCCGGCGCGGCTCGCCGACGCGCGCAGCACGACGGCGGTGGCGGCGCCGCCGACGAGCGCTCCCAGCAGGCCGACGGCGACGACGAGATCGTTCACTCCTTGAACATGTACCCGCGGCTGCGAACGGTGATGATGTTGCGCGGGTTGTTGGGATCGACCTCGATCTTCTCGCGCAGCCAGCGGATGTGGACGCTGATCGTCTGATGCTCGCCCTCGAAGTCGTAGCCCCAGACTTTTTCGAGCAGCATCTGCCGGGTCACGATGCGGCCACGGTTCTCCATCAGCACGTGGAGCAGGCGAAATTCCTTGGGCGCTAGCGCCACCTCGCGGTCGCGCACCACCAACCGCTGGCGGGCCGGATCGATCATGATCGAGCCGGCCGTGATCGACTCGTCGCGCTCGTCGGCGTCGACCTCGACCCGGCGCAGCCGGGCCTTGATGCGCGCCATGATCTCGCCCAGCGAGAACGGCTTGGTGACGTAGTCGTCGGCACCCAACTCGAGCGCGAGGACCTTGTCGAACTCCTGGTCCTTCGCGGTCAGCATGATGATCGGGACGGTCGAGGTCTTGCGAATCTCCTTGCAGGCTTCGATCCCGTCGAGCAGCGGCAGCATGATGTCGAGCACGACCAGGTCGGGATGCTCCGAGTGCGCCAGCGCGACCGCCGTGCGGCCATCGCCGGCCGTCGTCACCGCGTAACCGTTCTTCTCGAGGTTGTAGCGCAACGAGTGGACGATCGCCGCCTCGTCGTCGACCAGCAGGATCTTCTTGCGCGCCACGGCCACCGCGGTCACGCGCGGAGCCCCTCGACCGCTTCGAGGGCAACGCGGACACCGAAGACTCGCTCGAACAGATCGGCCTTTTCCATCGCTGCAGCCAGTTCGCTCGCCACGTCGCCTTCGGCCTGCGCGGAGACCACCACTCGGTCGTTTTGCTGCACCGCTGCGACCTCGGTCACCGTACCGAGGTGCCGGATGTCGAGGCCGTCGGCGATCCGCAGGAGGGCGGCCAGCGCCTCGACCCGGTGCCGGTCCGCCGGTGGGAGGGCCATGAACTCCAGGTGCGTGGGCTTGGGCATCGCCCGGCGGTAGTAGCGCGCGATCTGCGCGACCAGCACTCGCTCGTCGTCGCGCCAGCCTTCGAGCGGCGTGTTGCGGATCAGATAGGCTGCGTGCTTGTGGTGCCCGCTCTCGGCGACGAAGCGCCCGATCCCGTGCAGGATCGCCGCCGCCCAGAGCAGGTCGCGGTCGCCCGGGATCAGGCCGTGCAGCGGCACCAGCCGCTCGAAGAGCTCGAGCGCGAGCCGTGCGACCAACCGCTGGTGGCCGCCGAGATGCTCGTAGCGCTGCGCCAGCCGCTCGACGGCGGCGAGCCGCTTCACGCGCGCGTCGCCGAGCCGGTCGGCCAGTTCCCGGTCGCGTTGGGCCAGGTCGACCACGACGCCGTCGCGCAGCGCCCGCTCGCAGACGATGATCTCGTCGCGGCCGAGCTGCTCGAGAACGCCGAGCAGGATGGCGTTCCCGGCGACGATGATGTCGGCTCGGCGGGGATTCATCCCCGGCATCCGCCGCCGCTCGGCCTCGCTCATCGGCAGCATCACCCGCTGCAGCGCCTCGAGGCGCGAGCGGCGCAAGGCGTAGCCGTGGACCCGCTTGATCGCCAGTCCCCGGGCGGCCGCGTCGAGTGCGGCGAGCCCCATGATCGTCCCCGAGGTCCCCAGCGCAATGTCGAGCCGATAGCGCCGAACGCCCTCGGCGACCGGCGCGAGGATCTTGGCGATGTGCGCGTCGAGCCGCTGCGCCGCTTGCAACTGATCGGAGCGCCCGCGCAGGAACGCGTCGTAGAGGCGCAGGCTGCCGAGCTTCACCGATTCGATCAGATACGGGCGCTCGCCATCGGCGACGACCAGCTCGGTCGAGCCGCCGCCGATGTCGACGATGCACGCCACTCGCTCGTAGAGCGGGAAGCCGCTGACGACGCCCAAGTGGATCAGCCGGGCCTCCTCGTCGCCGCCGAGGATCTCGAGCGCGACGCCGGTGCGCGCCTGCACCAGCGCCACGAACTCGGCGCCGTTCTCGGCCTCGCGCACCGCCGAGGTGGCGACGGCGCGGATGCGCTCGGCCCCGCGCACGTGGGCGGCCTCGACGAAGCGCGCGATCGCCTCGACGCCGCGCTCCATCGCGCGGTGCGAGAGCAGGCCGCGCACGAGCGCGTCGTCGCTGCCCAGGCGGACCATCTCGCGCGCCTTGTAGACGATGCGCGAGGTGTCGAACGCCGCGTCGATCTCGACCACGATCAGGTGGATCGAGTTGGTGCCGACGTCGATCGCGCCGAAGAGCATCAGGCCGTCGTGCGGTGCGCGGGCGCGCGGGGTCAGACGGAGGCGGACGGCACGGGCTGGGCGACCTGCACGCCGGCGGCGCGCTCGTAGAGCAGCGCGACGCTCGAGTAGTCGTCGCGGCCATGACCTTCGCCCGAAATCGCGGTGTAGAGCTGGTAGGCGAGGCCGCTGGCCGGCATCGTGACGCCCAGCGCGCGCGCCGAGTCGAGCGCCGCGGCGAGATCCTTGCGCAAGAGGTCGAGCATGAACCCCGGTTTGTGCGAGCCGGCCAGCCAGCTCTGCGGCAGCCAGTTCTGCAACAGGTAGTTCGCGCCGGTGGCGGTCAAGATGACCTCGCGCACGGCCTGCACGTCGGCGCCGGCTTTGGCTGCGAAGACCAGCGCCTCGGCGTTGGCGATCATCACGTTCGAGATCAGGATCTGGTTGACGAGCTTGACGACCTCACCCATCCCGACCGGCCCGAGGTGGTTCGGGGTCCCCATCGCGCGGAGGACGGGCTCGGCGACCGGGAAGTCCTCGGCCGAGGCGCCGACCATGATCGTCAGCGTCCCGCTGGCGGCCCGCGCGGGTCCGCCGGAGACCGGCGCGTCGACGAAGCGCAGCCCGGCGGCCCGCAGCCGCGCGTCGAAGGCGCGGGTCGCGACCGGCGAGATCGTCGACATGTCGATGACCAGCGTCCCGGGCCGCGCGCCACGGACGACGCCCCGCTCGCCGAAGAGCACCTCGTCGACCTGCGGCGCGTCGGGGACGCAGGTCACCACGACCTCGCTCGCCGCGGCGACGCCGGCCGGATCGCCGCCATCGGTCGCCCCCAGCGCGCGCAGCCGCTCGAGCGGTTCGCGATCGCGGTGGGCGCAGGTGCTCACCGCGTAGCCCGCGCGCAGGAGCGCCGCCGCCATCGGCTCGCCCATCGCACCGATACCGATCACGCCGACGTGTTTCATCGGCGCCGCCCTTTCGTCAAGGTCGTGCGCGCTCCCCCGCGAAGCTCCGCCGCAATGTCCGTCGACGCCGAGATCCACCCCACCACCGTCGCGCCGGTGCGCCACGACTGGACCGACGCGGAGTTGCTGGCGCTCGCCGAGTTGCCGCTGCTCGACGTGGTCTATCGCGCCGCGACCGTGCACCGCGCGTACCACGATCCAGCGGATGTGCAGCGTGCGACGCTGCTGAGCGTGAAGACCGGCGGCTGCCCGGAAGACTGTGCGTACTGCCCGCAGTCGGCGCGCTACGCGACCGGCGTGCGTGCGGAGGCGCTGCTCGAGGTCGAGACCGTCCTCGCCGCGGCGCGCGCGGCGCGCGAGGACGGCGCGAGCCGCTTTTGCATGGGCGCCGCCTGGCGCTCCGTGAAGGACGGCCCGCAGTTCGACGCCGTGCTCGCGATGGTGCGCGGCGTGCGCGCGCTCGGGCTCGAGGCGTGCGTGACGCTCGGGATGCTCGAACCGCACCAGGCGCGGGCGCTGGCCGACGCCGGACTGACCGCGTACAACCACAACTTGGACAGCGGGCCGGATTTCTATC
>JBEKLD010000034.1:0-23008 GCA_050010375.1 Vulcanimicrobiaceae bacterium | reverse complement strand
TGCGAGGCCGCCGGCGGCCGCGTCTTCCTCGACGCGCGCGCCGCGCTCGGCGAGCGGTTCCCGGCGCGGTTCCCCGGCATCTTCGCCGTCGCGCAGCGCGCCGGACTCGATCCGCGCACCATGCCGCTGCCGGTCACCGCGGCGACGCACTACACGATCGGCGGCGTCGCGACCGACACCGACGGGCGCACCAGCCTGCCCGGGCTGTGGGCGTGCGGCGAAGTCGCCGCGACCGGACTGCACGGTGCGAACCGGCTGGCCAGCAACTCGCTGGTCGAAGGGCTCGTCTTCGGCGCGCGCGCCGGCCGCGACGTCGCCGCGACCGCTTCGCCGCGCACGCCGGCGGCGTGGCACGCGATGCACGGGCGCGCGCCGGCGGTCCACGGCGATTGCGCGTCGGCGCTGCGCCCGCTGCGCGCGGCGATGAGCACCGGGCTCGGCGTCGTGCGCGACGAGAATGGATTGACGCGGGCGCTGCAGACGTTCGTCGCGCTCGAGCGCGCGGCGGACGACGACCGGGTCGCCGACGCGGCGCTCGTCGCGGCGGCGGTGGCGCGCGCGGCGCTGGCGCGGCGCGAGAGCCGGGGCGCGCATTTTCGCGCCGATCACCCGGCCAGCGATCCGCGCTGGGCGCGGCGTAGCTTCGTCGCTCCGCCGGCGTTGGCTCGGACCTCGTGATCGCGCTGCTGGCCGACGATCTCGTGCGCGGCGCCCTGCGCGAAGACCTCGGGCGCGCCGGTGACCTGACCACCGAGGCGATCGTGCCCAGCGACGCCGTCGGCCGCGCGCGGGTCGTCGCGCGGAGCCACGGCGTGATCTCCGGGGTCGCGGTCCTCGAACGGGTCTTCGCGCTGCTCGACCCGCGGGTGCGGGTCGAGATTGCGGTCGGCGACGGGGGCGCGGTCGAACCCGGGGCGACCGTCGCGACCATCAGCGGACCGCTGCGCGCGATCCTGACCGGCGAGCGCACGGCACTGAACTTCGTCGGCCAGCTCTCCGGCGTCGCCACGGCGACGGCGCGGCTGGTCGCGCTGGTCGCCGGGACGCGCGCGACGATCGTCGACACGCGCAAGACGACACCGGGACTGCGGGCCCTCGAGAAGGCGGCCGTCCGGCATGGCGGTGGGGCGAACCACCGGTTCGGCCTCGACGACGCGATCCTCATCAAGGACAACCACGTCGCGGTCGCCGGCGGGATCGTCCCGGCGATCGCCGCGGCCCGCGCGCGCGCCGGGCATCTCGTGAAGATCGAGGTCGAGGTCGACACGCTCGAACAGCTCGACCAGGCGCTCGCCCATGGGGCCGACATCGTGCTGCTCGACAATTTCAGCCCGGCCCAGCTGCGCGAGGCGGTCGCCCGCACCGCCGGTCGCGCGCTGCTCGAGGCCTCCGGCGGGATCGACGCGACGACGATCCGGGCCGTCGCCGAAAGCGGCGTCGACCTGATCTCCGTCGGCGCGCTGACCCACAGCGCCCCCGCCCTCGACGTCGGCCTCGACCTGGAATAAAAAAGAGGGCCCGGCGAGGGGATCGCGACAAACGCCGGCCCCCGTGGATACAGGGTCGGGGCCGGCAGCGACGGCCTTGACGCTCTTGCGGCGCTCCTGTACACTATGGCGGTTGTGGTCCGCGCCGCGGACGCCGTTTTGGCGTGCCTGGCGAAAGGCGATAGTCGAAACGCCTGGATCCGTGGATATCCTGAAAGGGATCGATCAACGTGAAGAACATCATCGGCCGGAAGGTCGGGATGACGAGCGTGTTCACGGAGGACGGCCGGAGCGTTCCGGTCACCGTGATTCAAGCTGGTCCGTGCACCGTGGTACAGAAGAAGACGAAAGACACCGACGGCTACGAGGCCGTCGCGCTCGCGTTCGGCGACGTGAAGCCCGCCCGCCTGACCAAGGCGCTGCAGGGTCACTATAAGCGCGCGGGCATCGCGCCCAAGCGGCACATCCGTGAATTCCGTACCGGGATCGACGGTATCGAGCTCGGCGCGACCGTGACCGTCGACGGCTTCGTCCAAGGCGACCGCGTCGACGTGGTCGGGATCTCGAAGGGCCACGGCTTCGCCGGCGGCATGAAGCGCTGGAATTTCCGGGGCGGCGGGGCGAGCCACGGCTCGATGATCCATCGTCAGCCGGCCTCGAACGGCGACACGAACGCCGGACACACGCCCCGCGGCAGCCACCGCCCCGGCCACTACGGCGTCGACCGCGTGACGCATCAGAACCTCGAAGTCGTCCGAGCGGACGCCGAGCGCAACCTGTTGCTGGTTCGCGGCCCCGTCCCCGGACCGAAGAACGGCCTCGTGATCGTGCAGCAGTCCGTCAAGTCACAGGCGGGTGCCTGATGCCGGCGTCCAAACCGACCCGCAAGACCCCCGCGAAGAAGGCCGCGCCGGCGAAGAAGGCGTCGCCAGCGAAGGCGGCGACCGCCACGAAGACGTCATCCGCCACCAAGACGCCGATCGCGACGAAGACGCCGAGCGCCACGAAGACGTCGACTGTCACGAAGACGTCGACCGCGGCGCCGAAGTCGGATGCATTGCGCGCGGCGCCGGTCCCCGCGGCGTTCGCCGAGGCGATCGGCAGCAAGGCGAATGCGGTCTACCGCGCGATCTTCCGCGAGCTGGCCAACCCGCGAGCCGGGACGGCTAAGACGAAGAAGCGCGACGAAGTCTCGGGCGGCGGTCGCAAGCCGTGGCGCCAAAAGGGGACCGGGCGCGCCCGTCAGGGTTCGATCCGTTCGCCGCAGTGGGCGCACGGTGGCGTCGTGTTCGGCCCGCAGCCGCGCTCGTACGTCAGCCGCCTCAACAAGAAGGAACGCCGCGCCGCGCTCGTCGCCGCGCTCTCGGACAAGTTCCAGCACGGCGCGGTCTCGGTGCTCGACGCCGGCGGTCTGGGCGAGCCCAAGACCAAGGCCTTCGCGACGCTGTTGTTCGGCTCGCCCAAGGCGGCCAAGACCGGCGATCGCACGCTGGTCGTCTACGCCGCCACCGAGCTGGCTTCGGTCGGCCCGGTGCTCGACCGCGGCCTGCGCAACCTCGAACGCGTGACCGTCACGCACACCGGTGCCCTCGACGTCAAGGACGTCGTCGGCTACGCGCGCCTCATCCTCACCACCGCCGCCCACGACGACCTGGTCGCCGCGCACGGCAAGGAAACGAAGTGATGTTCAATCCGAGCCCCCTCGGGGAATCTCGCCTCGCCGTTATCCTCCTGGGCTCGGACGCCCGGGGGCCCCACCGCATTACGGTGGGGGGCGCGGAGTCCGGGACGGAGCGCCGTTAAATGGAAGCGCGTGACATCATCGTGGCGCCGTTGATCACCGAGAAATCGATGGCCGGCACCGCGGTGCAACAGTATGCGTTCGAGGTCAACCCGCGGGCGACCAAGACGCAGATCAAGCACGCCGTCGCCGAGATCTTCGGCGTGACCGTAGTCAAGATCAACACCGTCAACGTCGGCGGTAAGAAAAAGAACTTCGCCCGTCGCGGCCGCCGGTCTTCCGGCGTCCAGACCGACTGGAAGAAGGCGATCGTCACCATCGCTCCCGGCGAGAAGATCCAGCTGGGCGGCGTGAACTACTTCGAGCAGTAAGATGGCCGTCAAAAAGTATAAGCCAACGTCCGCGGCGCGGCGGTTCATCACCACCGCCGACTTCAGCGAGCTCACCAAGAAGGCGCCGGAGCGCTCGCTGGTCGAGGTCCGCAAGAAGCACTCCGGCCGCAACAACAACGGCCACATCACGACCCGGCACAAGGGCGGCGGCTACCGCAAGCAGTACCGGCTGGTCGACTTCAAGCGCACCAAGGACGGGATTCCGGCCAAGGTCGCTGCGATCGAGTACGATCCCAACCGGACCGCTCGCCTCGCGCTGCTCCACTACCGGGACGGCGAGAAGCGCTATATCCTCGCGCCGGTCGGCCTGAAGATCGGCGACGTCGTCGAATCGGGCGCGGCCGCCGACATCAAGACCGGCAACGCGCTCCCCTTGCAGAACATCCCGCTCGGGACGGTCATCCACAACATCGAGCTGCGGCCCGGCGAGGGCGGCAAGCTCGTGCGCTCGGCCGGCGGCGCCGCCCAGCTGATGGCCAAAGAAGGCGCCTACGCTCAGGTGCGCATGCCCTCGGGTGAGGTGCGCCGCATCCTGGCCGTCTGCCGCGGGACGATCGGCCAACTCGGCAACCTCGACCATGAGAACGAAGTGATCGGCAAGGCCGGTCGCCAGCGCCATCTCGGCAAGCGGCCGTCGGTGCGCGGCATCGCGATGAACCCGGTCGACCACCCGCACGGCGGTGGCGAGGCGCGCTCCACCTCGGGCCGTCCGCCGACCACGCCCTGGGGTCAGATGACGATGGGCAAGAAGACACGCCGCAATAAGCGGACCACCAAGATGATCGTCCGCCGCCGGAAGGCCAAGTAGCATGGGCCGTTCACTCAAGAAGGGTCCGTTCGTCGCGGACCACCTCATCGCCAAGATCGAGCAGCTGAACGCGAGCCGCGAGAAGCGCGTCGTCAAGACGTGGTCGCGCGCCTCGACGATCATCCCCGCGATGGTCGGTCACACGATCTCGGTCCACAACGGGCGGGCCCACATCCCGGTGTTTATCACCGAGAACATGGTCGGTCACAAGCTGGGCGAGTTCTCGCCGACGCGCACCTTCAAGGGGCACGCCGGGGACAAGGCGGCGGTGAAGTAGCATGGCTGCTCTCGCCACCGAGCGCACCGAAGCGGTCGCGCATCTGAAGTTCGCGCGGATGGGGCCGCGCAAGCTCCGCCGTGTCGCCGACGCGATCCGCGGCCGGAGCGTGCGCGAAGCGCTCGTCCTGTTGCAGTTCGCCGGCGTGTTCGCCGCCGACCCGATCGCCAAGCTGCTGCGCAGCGCGGTCGCCAACGCGGAGAACAACCACGACCTGAGCTCGGATGGGCTCTTCATCACGCGCATCACCGTCGACGGCGGGCCCGGCGGCGGGTTCACCAAGCGCCTCGACCCGCGTGCCCAAGGGCGCGCGGCGTTCAAGCGCAAGCGGCTCTCGCACGTCACGATCGCGGTCGGTCCGACGCCGCCCAAGCATCAGCCCAAGCGCCGGTCGGGCGCCTCGATCGCGCTCTCGACCCGCGAAGAGCGCCAGACCAAGGCCGCTTCGGCCAAGCCGGCGCCACAGCGCCGCAAGAAGAAGCCTGCCGCCGCGCCTGCGGGGGCCTCGGAGAAATGATAATCATGGTGATGGAGCGAGCGCAGCAGCATCGCGCTTCTATCGATATGCTCGTTGCGAGCTCGGTCTGGGGGCCCCACGAAGTGGGGGGCGCGCAGCCTGGGGCGGAGCGCCGTTAAATGGGACAGAAGATCCACCCGGTCGGACTGCGCCTCGGTATCACGCGTACCTGGGACAGCCGCTGGTTCGAGAAGAAGCAGTACGTCAGCTGGCTGCACGAGGACGTCGCGATCCGGAAGTATTTCGGACGGATGACCCGCGCGGCGGCGATCTCGCGCGTCGAGATCGAGCGGCGTGCGAATCAGGCGCGCATCATCGTCAACACCGGCAAGCCGGGCATCATCATCGGCAAGCGCGGCGTCGGGATCGACGAGATCCGGCGCAACCTCGAGAAGCTGACCGGCAAGCAAGTCCAGGTCAACGTCGTCGAGATCAAGGTGCCGGAGCTCGACGCGCGCCTGGTCGGCCAGAACATCGTCGACCAGCTCGAGAAGCGCATCGCGTTCCGCCGCGCCATGAAGCAGGCGATCATGCGCACGATGAAGGCCGGCGCGCGCGGCGTGAAGGTCCAGGTTTCGGGTCGCCTCGGCGGCGCCGAGATCGCGCGCACGGAGCGCAACCACGACGGCAAGGTCCCGCTGCACACCCTGCGCGCAGACATCGACTACGCGCACGTCGAGGCGTTCACGACCTTCGGCCGGATCGGCGTGAAGGTCTGGATCTACAAGGGCGAAGTGTTGCCCGATCAGCCGCGCGGCGAGCGCGAAGTCGCGGGCGCACGCGCGGGCGACCCGGGCCGCTTCCGCGACAACCGCCGCGGGACGCGCGGTGGCCGTGGGCGCACCGGTGAAGGCCCGCGTTCGCCGGGTGAGCGCGCGCCGCGCCACGCCGGCCAGGAGCACACCGCCGGGGGTCTGGACCAGACCGAGGCGATGCGCGTCGCACAGGCCGACGGCCAGTCGCTCGAGTCGGTCACCGATGGCGCACCCTCGGTCGAGGGCAACAAGCCCGACTCGCCGCACGCCGGCGCGGTCGTCCATGACGTGGCTGCCGAGCACGGTCACGGCGTCACCGCCGAGACGTCGGTCGTCCCACCCGAGACGCAAGAGACCTTCGATGCGGCGGAGCGCCCCGGCGTTGCGTCGACCGAGGACGAGGGAGCATAACCGATGCTTACTCCAAAGCGAGTCAAGTGGCGCAAGCAGCATCGCGGGCGCATGCGCGGTAAGGCGTTGGTCGGCAACACGCTGACCTTCGGCGAGTTCGGCTTGCAAGCGCTCGAGCCGGTCTGGATGACCAACCGGCAGATCGAGGCGGCCCGTATCGCGATGACCCGTCACATCAAGCGCGGTGGGAAGGTCTGGATCAAAGTGTTTCCCGACAAGTCGGTGACCAAGAAGCCGGCCGAGGTCCGCATGGGCTCCGGTAAGGGCAACCCCGAGGGGTGGGTCGCCGTCGTCCGTCCGGGCCGCGTGCTGTTCGAGCTCGCCGGCGTGACGGAAGTCGTCGCGCGCGAAGCGCTGCGGCTGGCCGCGCAGAAACTCCCGATCGCGACCAAGATCGTCACGCGCGCCGAACAGGACGCAGAGGTGGCAACCGCATGAAGCGTACCGACCTGCGCACCCTGCGCGAACTGACCCTGGCGGACCTCGAGAAGCGTGCCCGCGAGACGAAGGAGGAGCTCTTCAACCTCCGCTTCTCGCTGCGCACGGGGCATCTGAGCGACTTCTCGCGCGTCAAGCAAGTCCGCCGTACCTACGCCCAGATTCAAACCGCGATCTCCGAGAAGCGGATCGCCGAGGCACGTCATGGAGCAGCCTGAAACCGCACAGCGCGGCAACCACCGCCGCGTCAAGCAAGGCCGCGTCGCCAGCGACAAGATGGACAAGACCATCGTGGTCGTGACGGAGACGCGCGTCCCGCACCCGGTCTACAAGAAGGTCGTTCGCCAGTCGTCGCGTTTCAAGGCGCACGACGAGCAGAACGACGCCAAGACCGGCGACTTGGTGCGGATCCAGGAATGCCGGCCGATGTCGCGCGACAAGCGCTGGCGTCTGCTGGAGATCCTCGAGCGAGCGAAATAGGATCATGATTCAGCAAGAGACGCGGCTCAAGGTGGCCGACAATTCCGGCGCGCGGGAGCTGCTGTGCATCCACATCAGCGGCGGCTCGCGTCACCCCTACGCGCACGTCGGCGACATCATCGTCGGCACGGTCAAGAGTGCGATCCCGGGTGCGGCGGTCAAGAAGGGTCAGGTCGTCAAGGCGGTCATCGTTCGGGCCTCTTCCCCGATGCGCCGCCCCGACGGTTCGGTCATCAAGTTCGACGAGAACGCCTGCGTGATCATCAAGGGCGAGAAGGACAACCTGGACCCGCGCGGGACGCGCGTGTTCGGGCCGGTCTGCCGCGAGCTGCGCGACCGCGGGTTCCTCAAGATCGCCTCGCTGGCGCCGGAGGTGCTCTAACATGGGCTCGCCGGTGAACCACCAGTCGGTGCGCAAGGCCAAGATCGTCAAGGGCGACACGGTCGTGCTGCGCCGCGGCAAAGAGAAGGGCAAGCGCGGCGTCGTCAAGGCCGTCTTCCCGCAACTGGGCGCGGCGACCGTCGAGGGGCTCAACGTCGTCAAGCGCCACACCAAGCCCGGCCAGGCCGGCGGTCCGCAGAGCGGTGGCATCATCGAGAAGGAAGCACGGATTCCGCTCTCGGCGTTGATGGTCATCGATCCCAAGACCGACCGTCCGACCCGCGTGCGGCGCATGCGCCAGCCCGACGGGACGACGGTCCGCGTGGGCGTGAAGTCGGGCGAGCAGCTGCTCGTCCCCGGGAAGTCATGATCGTGGCAAGTCGTCTGAAAGAGAAGTACCAGCAGCAGGTTCGCCCGACGTTGCAGGAGCGCTTCAAGTACTCGAACCCGATGCAGGTGCCCAAGCTCGAGAAGGTCGTCATCAACATGTCGGTCGGTGACGCCATCCAGAACTCGAAGGCGCTCGACGTCGCGGTTCGCGAGCTCTCGCAGATCAGCGGCCAGAAGCCGGTGATCACCAAGGCGCGCAAGTCGATCGCCGCGTTCAAGCTCCGCGAGGGGATGAACATCGGTGCCAAGGTGACGCTGCGCGGCGAGCGGATGTACGAATTCCTCGACAAGCTCTTCAACATCGTGCTGCCCCGTATCCGCGACTTCCGTGGCCTCAACCGCCGGTCGTTCGACGGGCGCGGCAACTACAATCTCGGTCTGCGCGAGCAGCTCGTGTTCCCGGAGATCGAGTACGACAAGGTCGACAAGGCGCGCGGGATGGACATCGTCATCGTGACGACTGCGAAAAACGACGAAGAGGCGACCGAGTTCCTCACCCAAATGGGGCTGCCGCTGCAGAAGCAGCAGACAGCCGGAGCGACGCGATAATGGCCAAGACCTCGTTAATCGAAAAGTCGAAGCGGACGCCGAAGTTCAGCGTTCGCGCGCACAACCGCTGCAAAGTCTGCGGGCGCCCGCGCGCGTACTACCGCAAGTTCGGCATGTGCCGGATCTGCCTGCGTGAGAACGCGCACCGCGGCTTCATCCCCGGCATCACGAAGGCGAGCTGGTAGCATGGGCGTCGTCACCGATCCCGTCGCGGACCTGCTCACGCGCATCCGCAACGCGAACACCGCAAACCATCAGACCGTGGACATCCCAGCTTCGAGGATGAAGAAGGCCGTCGCGCAGATTCTGCTCGACGAAGGCTTCATCTCGGGCCTCGAGGAGCTCAAGGAAGGCCCGCAAGGGACGCTTCGGATCACCCTCAAGTACGGCCCGGAGAAGGAAAAGGTCATCACCGGCCTGCGCCGGATCAGCCGGCCCGGTCTGCGCGTCTATACCTCGAAGACCGAGATCCCGCGCGTGCTGGGCGGGTTGGGTCTGGTCATCATGTCGACTTCCAAGGGCATCATGTCGGGCAAGCGCGCCAAGCGCGAAGGCTTCGGCGGTGAAGTCCTGGCCTACGTGTGGTAACTCAGCATGTCTCGCATCGGTAAGCTCCCGGTCGCCGTTCCCTCGGGCGTTGACGTCAAGCTCGAGGACTCGACCGTTTTCGTCAAAGGCCCCAAGGGGCAGCTCTCGCAGCGCTTCCTACCGGTCGTCGAGGTCAGCCTCGACGACGGGCGGGTCCTCGTCGCGCGCAAGAACGACGAGAAGTCGGGCCGCGCGGCGCACGGTCTGACGCGCACGCTGGTCGCCAACATGATCGAGGGCGTGACCAAGGGTTTCCGCAAGTCGCTCGAGCTCCAGGGCGTCGGCTACCGCGTCAACAAGGCCGGCAACGACCTGAACTTCTCGCTCGGCTACTCGCACCCGGTGACCTACGCGGCGCCGGAGGGCATCTCGTTCACCGTCGAGGGGACCAACAAAGTCCACGTCGAGGGGATCGACAAGCAGCGCGTCGGCCAGGTCGCGGCGGAGATCCGCAACCTGCGTCCGCCCGAGCCGTACAAGGGCAAGGGGATCCGCTACGAGCGCGAGGTCGTTCGCAAGAAGCTCGGCAAAGCGGGCAAGGCAGGGAAGAAGTAATGGGAACCACCTCGCGCACCGCGCAGCGCGTCAAGCGCCACGCGCGCCTGCGGAAAAAGGTTCGCGGAAGCACGGCCCGGCCGCGGCTGCAGATCTTCCGCAGCCTGCACCACACCTACGCCTTCGTCGTCGACGACACCAAGGGCCACACGCTCGTGGCGGCGTCGACCCGCGAAGGGGTGCTGGCCGAGGGGCTCGGCTCGCGCACCAACATCGAGGCGGCCCAACGGGTCGGTACGACGATCGCCCAGCGCGCGAAAGCCGCCGGGATCGAAGCCGTCGTGTTCGACACCGCCGGGCTCAAGTACCACGGCCGCGTCGCGGCGCTCGCCCAAGCGGCGCGCGACGCTGGACTGGAGTTTTAGATCATGTACAATCGCGGGGGTCGCGATCGCGACAACCAGGGCTTCGAGGAATCGGTCGTCCGCATCAACCGCGTGGCGAAGGTCGTCAAGGGCGGGAAGCGCTTCTCGTTCTCGGCGCTCGTCGTCGTCGGTGACAAGAAGGGACGGGTCGGTTTCGCGATCGGCAAGGCCGGCGAAGTCCCCGAGGCGATCCGGAAGGGCGTCGAGCAGGCTCGCAAGGCCCTGATCACCGTCCCGATGATCGAGAAGACGATCCCGCACCAAGTCGACATGCACATCGGCTCCGGGCACGTCCTGCTCAAGCCGGCGTCACCCGGGACCGGCGTCATCGCCGGCGGCGCGATGCGCGCCGTGCTCGAGTTGGCCGGGATCCACGACATCGTGACCAAGTCGCTGGGGACGAACAACCCGATCAACGTCGTGCTCGCGACGTTCGCGGCCCTCAAATCGCTCAAAACGGCCGAGAAGGTCGCGCAACTGCGCGGCAAGACGGTCCAGGAAATCTTCGCGTAACCATCATGGCCGATCAACAGCAGGCGGGCCTCTCGCTCGCCACCCTCAAGCCGAACCCGCACTCCCGTCCGAAGCGCACGCGCGTCGGCCGCGGGCACGGTTCGGGCATGGTCAAGACCGGCGGCGAAGGCGGCAAGGGTCAGACGGTCCGCTCGGGCGGCGGGAAGGGTCCCGCGTTCGAAGGCGGCCAGACGCCCTGGGCCCGGCGCCTGCCGCAAAAGCGCGGGTACTCGCAGAAGTCGCGCGACATCGGCCACTTCCGGCAGACGTTCGCCGTGCTCAACCTCGGCTCGCTCGCCGGCTGGGATACCTCGGTCGAGGTCAGCCCGCAGTCGCTGCAGGCGGCCGGCAAGCTCAAGGATCCGCGCGACGGCGTCAAGATCCTGGGCGGCACGACGAAGAAGCCGACCGGCACGCTGCCGGCGGGCCTGCGCTTCCGCGACGTCCTGTTCTCGGCCTCGGCGCGTGCGGCTCTGACGGCCGTCGGCGCCGACCTCGGCGAGAGCGGCAGCGCGGCGAGCGCGTAGTGCGCTCAGCCCGAGTCGCTTCGAGGTAGCCGGCGGTGCTCAACACGCTGCGCAACGCCCTGACGGTTCCCGATATCCGCAAGCGGATCGGGTTCGTCTTTTTCGCGTTCGCCGTCTTCGTCTTCATGATCCACGTGCAACTGCCCAACGTGAATCAGAAGCAGTGGAGCCAGCTGATCTCGTCCGGCGCCTTCTACCAGTTCCTGGGTTTCCTCTCGGGCGGCGCGCTGCAAAAGCTTTCGATCATCGCGATGGGGATTACGCCCTACATCAACGCGTCGATCATCATGCAGCTGATGACGGTCGTCATCCCGCAGCTCGAGGAGATGGCGAAGAAGGGCGGCGAGGAAGGCCGCAAGCAGATCGGCCGCTATACGCGCTGGCTGACGATCGTCCTGGCGACGGTCCAGGCCACCTCGATGGCGATCGCGATGAACCGGGGCGGGGTCTTCTACGATCACTCGTGGATGTTCATGGTCTACGCCGTGATCGCGTTCGTCTCCGGGACGCTGTTCCTGATGTGGCTGGGCGAACAGATCACCGACCGCGGGATCGGCAACGGCGTCTCGCTGATCATCTTCGTCGGGATCGTGCTGCGCTTCCCGGTCCAGGTCGCCCAGACGTTTTCGCTGGCCGGCAAGGGCAACATCAACTGGCTGGGGCTGGTGCTGTGGGTCGCGATCGCACTGGTCACGATCGTCTCGATCGTCTTCATGTACCAGGGGCAGCGCCGCATCCCGGTACAGCAAGCCCGCCGCGTCGTCGGGCGCAAGCTCTACGCCGGCCGGTCGAGCTATATCCCGTTGCGCCTGAACAACGCCGGCGTCATCTCGATCATCTTCGCGATCTCGATCCTGCTGCTGCCGCAGCAAGCGCTCTCGTGGTTCGGCGGGAACAACGCTGCCAACACCCACAGCTGGGCGGCAAACCTCTCGGTCTTCATGCAGACCTACTTCGGGCCGAGCTCGCTCCTGTACAACTTCGCCTACTTCGTGCTGGTCGTGGTCTTCACGTTCTTCTACTCGGCGATCGTCGTCAACACGCGCGACATCGCCGACAACCTCAAGAAGTCCGGCTCGTTCATCCCCGGCATCCGGCCGGGACAGCCGACCGTCGACTACATCAACAAGATCCTGGCCCGCATCACGACGGCCTCGGCGATCTACCTGGGCCTGTTGGCGGTGCTCCCCTCGATCCAGCGCGACACCGGCGTGACCGCGCTCTACATCGGCTCGACCTCGCTGCTGATCGTGGTCGGCGTCGCCCTCGACTCGATCACCCAAATCGAAGCCCGCCTCGCCATGCGCGACTATCGCGGTTTTATCAATCGATGAGGCGCTCCGCCCCAGGCTGCGCGCCCCCCACGCTGCGCGTGGGGCCCCCCGTCCGACCTCGCAACCACGCCGTCGCGAATGCGCGATGGTCCTGCGCTCGGTCCATCACCATGGTGCCGCGCACGTGAACCTCATTCTTTTGGGCCCCCCCGGGGCGGGGAAGGGGACGCAGGCCAAGATCCTCGAGGAGCGGTTCGGGTATCGGCAGATCTCGACCGGCGACATCTTGCGGCGCAACGTCGCCGAAGGGACGCCGCTGGGCGTCGAGGCGAAGAGCTTCATGGTCCGCGGCGATCTCGTTCCGGATGACCTGATCATCCGCATGGTGGAGCACGAGCTGACCGATCCAGCCGAGGTGATCCTGGACGGGTTTCCGCGCACCGTGCCGCAAGCGGAAGCGCTCGACGCGCTGCTCGCGCGTCATCATCGCAGCGCGGTCGCGGTGCTGTTCAAGGTCGACATGGGCGTGCTGATCGAGCGTCTGACCGGGCGCTGGACGCACCCCGCCTCGGGCCGCACCTACCATGTGAAGTACAATCCGCCGCAGGTGCCGGGGCGTGACGACGTCACCGGCGAGCCGCTGATCCAGCGTCCCGACGACACGGAAGCGACGATCCGCAAGCGCCTGGCCGTCTACACCGAGCAGACCGCGCCGCTGATCGCCTATTACGACGATCCGGCCGATCCGCGACTGGTCTGCGTCGACGCGTTGGCGCCGATCCCCGAGGTCACCGAACAACTGATCGCCCTGGTCCGCGGCGGCCAAGCCGCCGGTGCATCGTGATCACCATCAAGTCGCCGCGCGAGATCGAGATCATGCGCCGCAGCGGCAAGATCACCGCCAAGACCCTGACCACGCTGATGGCCGCGGCCAAGGCCGGGATGACGACCGCTGAGCTCGATCGGATCGCCGACGAGTCGATCCGCTCGATGGGTGGGATCCCGACCTTCATCGGCTACAACGGGTACCCGTCGGCGATCTGCGCGTCGGTCAACGACGAGGTCGTGCACGGGATGCCCGGTCCGCGCGTGCTGCATGAAGGCGACGTCCTCTCGATCGACATCGGGACGACCCTCGAAGGCTACGTCTCGGATTCGGCCGTCACGATCGCCATCGGCAAACCGAGCGAAGCCGCCGAGCGGCTGATGCGGGTCACCCAGGAGTGCCTGATGCTGGGGATCGCCCAGATGCAGGTCGGTAACCATTTGGGCGACATCGGCCATGCGGTCCAGCAGCATGCCGAGGCCAACGGCTACGGCGTGGTCCGCGCCCTGGTCGGCCATGGGATCGGCCGCAAGATGCACGAGGACCCCCAGGTCCCGAACTACGGGCAGCCCGGGACCGGTCCGCTCCTTCGCACCGGCCTGGTCCTGGCGGTCGAGCCGATGATCACCGAGGGGACCTGGCAGGTCGAAACCCTCGAGGACGGCTGGACGGTCGTGACCCAGGATGGTAAGCTAGCGGCGCACTTCGAGCATACGATCGCGATCACGGACGACGGTCCCAAGATCCTGACGCTGCGGGAGGTGGCCGAGCACCCGGACGTGGTCCGCTATCGTCCACCCCAAGAAGTCGCAGCGTAGCGAATGAAAGGAAATGCCCGTCGGCCCCCCTCGGGGAATCGCGACTCAGCAGAATGTTGCTGGGGCCGCGATACTCGGGGGCCCCACGCAAAGCGTGGGGGGTGCGGAGCCTGGGGCGTAGCACCGTTAAAATGAAAGTCAGACCAAGCGTTAAACGCATCTGTGAGGCTTGTAAGATCATTCGGCGGGAAGGCAAAGTCCGCGTGATCTGCAGCGTCAATCCGAAACACAAGCAGGTTCAGGGATAATGGCTCGCATCTCCGGCATCGATCTCCCGCGCGACAAGCGCATCGAGATTGGCCTCACCTACATCTTCGGGATCGGTCTCCCGACCGCGCAGAAGATCCTCGCGCAGACGGGGGTCAACCCCGACACGCGCGTCAAGGACCTCTCGACCGAGGACGAGCAGAAGCTCCGCGAGGTCATCGAGACGCTGAAGGTCGAGGGGGACCTGCGCCGTGAGGTTGCCTCGCACATCAAGCGACTGACCGATATCGGCTGCTACCGCGGGCTGCGCCACCGGCGCGGGCTGCCGGTCCGGGGCCAGCGGACCAAGACCAACGCCCGGACCCGCAAGGGCCCCAAGCGCACCGTCGCCGGCAAGAAGAAGACCGCCACCAAGAAGTAGCTTTCCGAGAATCGAGCAGATTCTTTTCGGAAACAGGCCTCTGTCGAAAGGCACGCTTCCACCGGTGTCGGGAATGACCCGGTGTTGCGGGTGTGGCAGGAGGCGGCTTGATCGACGTACGGCAGTCGGAGACAGCGGCGCCCGACGCACGTCGGGCGCTCTCGGCGCTTGTCGCGACGGCCGAAGGGGCAGTCGCCGAACACGACGCCGCCGTCGCCGAGATCCTCTCCGCCACCGACCGGCAGCACGAGGCGATCGCGGCGTTGCGCTCGGCGACGGCCGAGTCCGCGGCGGCGGCGCGCGGCGTCGCCGACCATGCGCTGCAGTTGGGTGCGGTCGCCGAGCGGCTTCCCACCCAGGTCGTCGCCTCGCGCGCCGAGCTCGAAACGCTGGCGGACGCGATCCGTGGGCTGGCGGCGGCGTCGGGCGAAGGCCGGGTCGCGATCCAGCGGCTCGATGCCGGTTGGTCGGGGGTCGGCGACGCCGTAGAAGAGATCGCGCGCTCAGCCCGGCGGGCGCGCGTCCTGGCCGTGAACGCCTCGATCGAGGCAGCCTACGTCGAGGCGGGTGGTTTCAAGATCGTCGCCGAGCGGATGCGGGTCTTGTCGACGTCGACGCTCGATGCCGCGCGCGACGTGCGCGCGATCGTCGGCGCGACCCGCGGCGAAGTGGCCGAGGTCGTCGGCGCGACGCTGATCGCCGAAGCCAACTGCAACACCGTCGCCGTCACGCTGAGCGCTGCGATCGCGGACTTCGACGAGGGTGGCGCGCGCGGGAGTGCGTTCGCCGCCGGCGTCGGTCAGCTGGCGACGATCGCCGACCAGCAGAGCGCGGCCTCGGTGCAGATCGCCAACTCGGTCCAGCGACTCGATGCGCTCGCGACCCGCTGCGCCGCCGACGCTCGTGCCACCGCCCGCGGGATCGATGCCGGCGTCACGCGCGCGCGCCGGGCGCTGGCCGGCGGCAGCGGCGTCGCCGAGGTCGTGCGCGGGTTGAGTGAGGCCGCGATGGCGGCCGCGCGCGGCGAGGGCGCCTGGCGCAGCGTCGAGCACGCGCTCGAAAGTTTGGCCACCGAGTTCGAAGAGGTCTCCGCGGCGCTCGAGGAGTCGGGACACGCCGCGCTCGCGCTCGAAAGCGCGGCCGGCGAGATCGTCGAGGCGCTGGGGCTGCTCGACAGCGTGTTGCAGTCGGCGCTGACCGGCTTCGACCGCGCGGTCGTCGAGGTGCGCGGCGCGCAGCGGCACGGCGACCAGGTGCGGGCCGGGATCGTCGCGATGCACGCCGCGACCGAGCGCGCCGGCACGATCGTCGAGACGGTCTCCGAGATCAGCGACGAGTCCGGGCTGTTGGCGCTCAACGCCGCGATCGAGGCGGCGCGCGCCGGCGAGCGCGGCTTAGGTTTCACGGTGATCGCCGACGAGATCGGCCGGCTCGCGCGCGAAACGCAGGACGTGACCGGCGGCGTCACCGAGGCGATCGCCAAACTCCGCGAGCGCGGCGACCGCCTCGAGCGCGCGAGCGCGACGAGCGCCGGGCAGATGGACGGCGTCGTCGAGCACGCCGAGACCGGCCGTGCGGCCGTCGACGCGCTGCGCACGTCGATCGGCGCGAACCTCGAGCACGCCCGCGCGCTGGGTCAGACCGCCCGCGGTCTGGGCACCGCCTCGCAGACGATCCTGGCCGAGATCGGTCGCACGCGGACCGGACTCGCCGCGCTAGGTAGCGAGCGGCGCGACCGGGCGCGGCTGGTGCTGAGCGAAGTGCTCGGCGAGGCACAGCGGCTAGGGGGCGCGCTCGGCCTCGCGCTGCCGCTGGTGCGCTACCAAGATCTGCTCGAGCGGGTCGCCGAGGAAATGGAACGGATCTACGCCGCCGCGATCGCCGACGGGCGCACGACGCTCGAGGGACTGCGCGACACGAACTACGTCGAGTTGCTCGGCGACGCGGTCGCGCACCTCAGCCGCTTCGTCGACGTGCACGACGCGCCGCGCAATGGGTTCACGCCGCCGAAGTTCCGCACGTCGTCGGATGCGGCGGTCGACCGCGAGGTGATGGCGCTGTTCGACCGCACGATCGCCGCCGAGCCGGCGATTCGTTCGATGGCCGACATGGACCTCAACGCCTTCTTGGTCGCGCTGCCCTCGCACGTCTCGACCGTGACCGACTGGCCGCGCAACCGCTGCAAGAAGCTGCTCGAGGATCCGATCAGCCTGCGCATCGCGCGGGTCGGGCTCGGCAGCGGCGCAGAGGGCAGTGGCCTGCGCCGCTCTTGGACGGCTTTCGAACGGGACGGCTACGTCCTGCGGCGGGTCGAGCCGCGGCCGCACGTGGCGTATGCCTACCTTCAGGACACCGGCGACGTCTTCGTCAACCTCGCGACGCCGGTCTACGTCGGAGACGTGCGCATCGGGACGGCTTCGCTGATCGTCGACGAGCAGTCAGCGCTGGGCTGAATGTCGGTGCGGGATGCCGCGTCGGCCGACGAGACCACCGGCCGCGAGGCGATCGGCACGGCGACGGCGCGCGTGCACGAGATCGTCGAAGCGCTGAACGGCGGCGATGCCGCGCTGGGCCGATTCGACGACGCCTGGCAGATCGTCGCGCTTGCCGCGGACGGTTTCGCGCGCTCGGCGCGGCAGGCGGGAGTGCTGGCGATCAACGCCTCGATCGAGGCCGCCGCGATCGACGACGGCGCCGGGTTCGTGATCGTGGCCGAGCGGATGCGGGCGCTCTCGACGACGACGCAGGAGACCGCGCGGGACCTCGAGGGGATCGCGCTGCGCTCGCGCGCGGCGGTGGCGACGACGCGCGCGGCGACCCTCCGCACGCGCGACGCGATGGTCGCGATCGAGACCCTGCTGGCCGCCGTCCCCGTGGCAGGCGACGAGCGGGCCGAGATGGTGCGGCGCGCCTTGGCGTCGGTCGCCGTCGCGCAAGGCTACGGCGCGGAGGTCGATCTCGGGGTGCACCAGATGCTGGGCGCGACCGACCAGGTCGAGACTCTGGTGAACCGCGTCGCCGACGTCGCCGGTGACGCGCAGTTGCTGGCGATCAACGCCGCGATCGAAGCCGCTCGCGCCGGCGAGCGCGGTCTCGGGTTCACCGTCATCGCCGACGGCATCGCCACGCTCTCGCGCGAGACCGGCGAGAGCAGCGAGACCGTCGTGCGTTCGGTGGTCAAACTGCGCGAGCGCACGCAGCGGCTGGGGGCCGGCAGCACGCGCCAGGGCGAGGCGCTCGCGGTCGTCGTCGCCCTGCTCGACGGCGCGCTCGCCTAAGCGGGGATCGGCAGCGGCGTCCCTCGGCCCTGCGCAACGCAGGCGTCGAAGACGTAGCCCGCCGCGGCGACGTCCCACAGCCCGATCCCGAGCGACTCGAACAGGGTGATCTGCGTGTCGTCGGTGCGACGCGGCGCGATGCCGGCGACGACGTCGCTCACCAGCGTCACGCCGTCCCACGACCAGCCCGCACGTTCGGCGGCCAGCAAGTCGCCGGCCTCGACGTGCGCCTGCGCGAGGTCGTCGACCGCGACGATGCTCGCCCGGCGCACGGCGTCGACGTCGATCTCCTGGGCGTTCGCACGATTCGAGCCGGCCGCGTTGACGTGCGTACCGGGCCGCAGCCAGGCGCCTTCGAGGACCGGTTCGTTCGCGCTGGTCATCGTGCAGACGACGTCGGCCGCCGCGACCGCTTCGCGCGCGCTCGCCGCGGGCTCGATCGCGATGTCCAGCCGCTCGCGCATCGCCTCGCAGAACGCGGCCCGGCGCGCCGGATCGCGGCCGGCGACCAGCACGCGTTGGATCGGCCGCACGTGTACGACCGCTTCGACCTGCGAGCGCGCCTGCCAGCCGGTCCCGATGATTGCCAGCGTGTGCGCGTCTTCGCGGGCCAGGGCTTGCGTCGCGACGCCGGAGGCCGCGCCGGTGCGGATCTGCCCCAGCGCGTCGGCTTCGATGATCGCCAGCAGCGTCCCGTCGTCGGCGAAGAGCGAGACCAGGAAGCGCGCGCCGCGCGGGCGCGCGACGGTGTAGGTCTTATGACCCAGCCGGCCGCCGTAGACGCCGACCAACACTTGGATGATCGACGTCCCCAGATACGCGCGTTGGCGCGGCCGGTTCTGCGCGCGCCCTTCCGCCAGTGCCCGGGCGGCATCCTCGATCCGGATCAGCGCCTCGCGCATCGGGAAGGTCGCGACGACGTCGCCCTCGGTCAAGTAGATCGGATCGGGGCGGGTCACGCGCGTCCCGATCCGACGATCCCGGAGTCCTCGCGCGCGAAGCCGGCGGCGAGGTAGCGGTCCATCAGCGCCGCGACGGCGGGCAGCACGTCGAGCGTGCTGCCGTGGCGGCCGGCCTCCTCGATCATCAACCGCGCGTCCTTGCGCGCCATCGCCAGCTCGAAGCTCGCCGGCTGGAAGCGTCCCTCGGCGATCGATTTGCTGCGCGCCCCGACGGCGCCGGCCGGGTTGAACTCGTCGAAGAGGGCGCGCGCATCGCGCGGCTCGATGGCGAGCGAGCGGGCGAGCGCGAACATGTCGGCCAGGCCGCCGGTGATGACCAACAGCATCAGATTGCCGAACAGTTTGAAGGCGGCGGCGCGGGTCGGATCGTCGCCCAGGTCGAGCACTTTGCCGGTCATCGGCGCGACCAGCGGCGTGACGGCGGCGCGCAACGCGGGGTCCCCCGAGATCAGCATCAGCCCGGTCGCCTCGCGCGCGTTGCGCGGCGCCATGAAGACCGGTGCGTGGATGAACTCCTTGCCACGCGCCTTCCAGCGCGCGTAGCGCACCCCGGTCGGCGTCGGTGCGGTGGTCGTGTGGTCGATGATGAAGGTCGTCGCCGGAATCGCGTCCGCCAGCGGCTCGAGGACGGAGTCGACCGCTGCGTCGTCGCTGAGCGTGAGGTGGATCTGGTCGGCGCCGCGCACCGCCTCGGCCGCGGTGGCAAACGCCGTCGCACCGTCGGCTTCGAGCGCACGCGCCTTCTCCGGCGTGCGGTTCCAGACGTGGACCTGTTCGCCACGCTCGAGCAGCTTCTGCACGAAGCCCGTGCCGAGGAGTCCGGTTCCTAAGTAGGCGATCACGATCCGACCCGTTCCTTTCTGATGTACGCGGTGACCGCGCCGGCGCGACAGAGCGGATGGAAGACGCCGCTGCGCACCAGGCGTTCCACCTTCGGAAGAACCACGGTTTGGAAGTCTTGGTTGGGGTAGTCGCGGGCGACGACGAGATACTGCACGTCGAGCGTCCCCGGATCCTCGCCGAGCACGGTGACCCGCGGGCGGCGCGCAGCGGTCGCCGCGTACCACTCGTCGTGCGTGGCGAGCGTCGCGTCGGGCGGCACGCAGGCCAGCGCCGTCCGCGCGTCGGCCAGTGCATGATAGGAGGGGCGCAGGTAGTGCGCGGGGTGCAGCGGGCTGAAGAAGACCAGCACGAGCGCGGAGAGGACGAAGGCGACCGTCGTCCAGCGGCGCGGCACGCGCAGCGTCGCGATCCCGGCGGCGAAGGCGATCAGCAGCCACGGGATCCACAGCGCGGCGTAGTGCATCCCCATCCGCCAGACCAGGCCGCTGTTCGCCAGCAGCACGATCGCGAAGCCGGGCACGCAGAGCGCGATCAGCCGCGAGCGCAGCGGGACGAGCGCCAGCGGGACGAAGGCCTCCAACAGATAGGTCAGCCGGCCGAGGGTCAGGATCGCCGCGCCGAAGGCCAGCGGGTGGGTCAGCGGGGCGAGCAACAGCGCGGCCGGCCCGTGCGCGAACGGATAGTCGTAGAAGTGCGAGGGCGGCCAGGGACCGATCCGCGGCAGCACGATCAGCGCGTAGGCCGCGCCGGAGGCCAGACCCAGCGCCGCCGACCCGAAGCCGGCCAGCGCCCGGCCCCGGTCCCGGTGGACCAGGCCGACGACGCCGACCCCGGCCCCGATCAGCGCCAGCTCGAGGCAGACGTCCTCGCGCAGTCCGGCCAGGATGACCGCGAGCAGCGCGAGCCAGCCCCAGGCGCGGCGTTCGAGGGCGAGCCACCAGCCGAGCGCCAGCGCCGGCAGCAAACCGAGGTCGCGGAACTCGCCGAAGCCGACCGCGACCAGCGGCGGGTAGACCAGCGCCACGACGCCGATCCGGTCGGCCAGGTCGCCGGCCACGCCCCGCGCCCGGGCCAGTGCCGCCAGAAGTGGGGCGCAGGCGACGGTCGCGAGGGCCAGGATCGCCTGCAAGACCCAGAGCCGGTGGGTCGCCGCGAGGAACGGCCACAACAGCACCAGCACCGGTGACCAGTGGAAGCGGTAGTGGGTCCCGCCTTCGATCCCGTCGCGCATCCCGCCGAACGCGTCGAGGATGATCTGCACGAACGTTCCGGTGTCGGCGCCGTAGCTCCAATCGGCGGCGCGGACGGCGGCCGCCGCGGCGAGGACGACGAAGGCGAAGAGCGTCCAAGCGAACAAGCGGCGGGAGGGCACGGCGGCCAGGGTTCGTGCCTTGCGTGGCACCTCCGCCTATGGTAGAGTAGGTCGTTGTGTCCGCGGCGCGGACGCGACGCGCGTTCGCGCGCCCCCCGCTCTCGCCGTGCGGGTGGACAAGGAGGTCGGACGTCGAGCGGGTGTCGCTCGCGCGTGCCGGTCGAGGCGACGACACCCGGCCGTTCGCCGGGCAGGAAAAGCACGCGGAGCGAGTTTTCTTTTGGCGGCCAAGAAACAGACCAAGACGCGCAAGAAGCGCGAGTTCAAGAACGTCGGCGCGGGCGTCGCGCACATCCATTCCTCGTTCAACAACACGATCGTCACGATCACCGACAACACGGGATCGACGATCGCCTGGGCGTCGGCGGGCAACCTTGGTTTCAAGGGCTCGAAGAAGTCGACCCCGTTCGCCGCGCAGATGGCCGCCGAAGCGGTCGCGCGCAAGGCGATGGAGCATGGGATGAAGACGGCCGAAGTCTACGTCAAGGGTCCGGGCGCCGGCCGCGAGGCCGCCATCCGCTCGCTTCAGGCCGCCGGCCTCGAGATCACGCTCATCAAAGACGTCACCCCGATTCCGCACAACGGTTGTCGCCCGCCGAAGCGCCGGCGCGTGTAGGGGACTGGAAGAATAATGGCTCGCTACACCCAAGCCGTGTGCCGCCTGTGCCGCCGCGAAACCGCGACGTCCAAGACCGGCGAGAAGATCAAGCTGTTCCTCAAGGGCGACCGGTGCCTGTCGAAAAAGTGCGCCGTCGAGCGCCGCGGCACGGCCCCCGGTCAGAAGACCCAGGGCACCAAGACCCGCGCCAAGGTCTCCGAGTACGGCCGGCAGCTGCGTGAGAAGCAGAAGATGCGCCGCTACTACGGCGTGCTCGAGACGCAGTTCCAGAACTACTTCCGCGAAGCGCAGCGCGTCCGGGGGAAAACCGGCGCGACGTTCTTGCAGCTGCTCGAGCGGCGCTTGGACAACGTCGTGTACCGCCTCAACCTCGCGGCCAGCCGCGCTCAGGCGCGTCAGCTCGTCACCCACCGGCACTTCCGCGTCAACGGCCGGCGGGTCAACGTCCCGTCGTACATCCTCAAGGCCGGCGACGTGATCTCGATCGCCGACGGTTCGAAGTCGACCGATTTCTTCGGCCAGCTGGTCGAGACGGCGAAGGCGCGCCGTCACCCCGACTGGCTCGAATTCTCCGAGACCGACAACACGGCGAAAGTGCTGACCCTGCCGAGCCGCGAGCAAATCGACACTCCGGTGGACGAGCAACTGATCGTCGAATACTACTCGCGCTGATAGCGCTGCCCAGACCAAACACCACACAAACCGCTAGACGTCCGATCGTTCCGGGGATCCGGGGCGGATAACGCAAGCGGAGAAGGATACTCAACCGAACATCATGACCGTCCTCGAAGCGCCGGCCGGCGCTCAAATCGAAGTCCGCGAACGCCGCGAGAACTACGCCAAATTCGTCATCGAGCCGCTCGAGCGCGGCTTCGGGATCACGCTGGGGAACTCGCTGCGGCGGGTGCTGTTGTCGTCGATCCCCGGCGGCGGAGCTGAGATCCTGGACGACGAAGTGCGTCATCGCATTGCGCGTCTCAAGTGCTCTACCCAGGACTGGGTCGACGTACACCGCACCGCCCATGAGCTGGGCATGCGCACCACTGCCACCATGATGTTTGGCGTGGGCGAGAGCTTCGAGCATCGGGTCAACCACTTTGAACAAGTACGGCGGCTGCAGGAAGAGACCGGAGGCTTTACCGCGTTTATCCCCTGGAGCTTTCAGCCCACCAACACCGCGCTGGGCGGCCGCAAATGGGATGAGGCCACGTCC